>JAKEEH010000023.1 GCA_022616725.1 Limisphaerales bacterium
AAAATGGGGAGCGCGATCCGTCTCGGTCGCTTCAGCCGGCGTCCCGCCGGCTGTCACCCGGCCGAACACCAGGACGAGATGACGCAAAAACTGATACAAAACTGATACAGAAAGGGTGGGGGGTGTTCAATTCCCTCCCTCGGTCCTCGCCGAGCCCCAGGGGAACTCCATCCGTTTCCCATCCATTTCCCATCCACTTTGCGCCTTTGTTGTTATCAGGACCGAATTGGGACAAAAATCGAACAAAAGCGAACGACTCATGAAACACCAAAAGCTAAGTTACTCCCGCAGAGGCACTTGCGAATCGACCCGTCCGAGTCGTTCGGTTTTCAACTTCTCCGGGCCATTCAACGCATCACCTGCAACTCTTCAACCCGGTGCAAAATTGTACATTTCTGTACGATTGTCACGGATCGTCCAGTTCCGAGCGCGCTGTACGAACGACTTACGACAATTCCTGGGTCTCCCGTCCAGTTTTTGTTCGCCAACCAGACTTTAGCACTCTAGCAATATGTGACTAAGATGGGTCGGATACTCGGCATTGACCTTGGCACCACCAACTCGCTGGTGGCGATGGTCGATTCCGGTATCCCGCTGGTCCTCGCCGACGCCGAAGGCCAGCGCCTGACGCCTTCGGTCGTCCACATCCCCTCGGACGGCAGCCCCCCGGTCGTTGGCCGCCGCGCCAGCCACGTGCGCCTGCTTAAGCCCGCCGAAACGGTTTATTCGATCAAACGCTTTATAGGCCGTCGCGCGTCGGAGATCACGCCGGAGGAACGCGCTGTAAACTACCTGCTTCGCGGCGAAGGCGCCGGACCGGTCACGGTCGAGATCGCTGGCCGCGCCTGGACCCCGGAAGAGATATCCGCCGAGATCCTCAAAAAGCTCAAGCGGGATGCCGAGGCGGCCCTGGGCGAGACGGTCACCCGCGCTGTGATCACAGTCCCGGCCTATTTCAACGACGCGCAGCGCAATGCCACCAAGAAGGCGGGCGAACTCGCGGGGCTCATCGTCGAGCGCATTATCAACGAACCAACCGCCGCTGCGCTTGCTTATGGTCTCAACCGCCTCAAGGAAAACTCCCGGATCGCTGTTTACGACCTCGGCGGCGGTACCTTCGACCTGTCCATTCTTGAATTGCGCGAGGGCGTGTTCCAGGTCCTTGCCACCAACGGCAACACCCGCCTGGGCGGCGACGACATAGACGCCCGCATCACACAGTTTCTCTCCCGGCAAATCCTGAATTCCGGCGGGCCCGATGCCCAATCCGACCCCCTCCTGATTGCGCGCGTCCGCGAAGCCGCCGAGGACGCCAAGATCCGCCTGTCCCGCGAAACCGACGTCGAGATTAGCCTGCCCTTTCTAGCGCCGACCTTCAGTTTCAATTATAAACTCACCCGCGCTCGCCTTGAGGACCTCAGCCGCGACATCATTCAGCGCACCCGCGCCCATTGCTTGCGCTCTCTCGCGGATGCGCGCGTGGAACCGAAGGACCTGGACCAGGTGATCCTCGTCGGCGGCCAGACCCGCATGCCGCTCGTGCGTCAACTCGTCTCCGAGTGGTTTGACTGCGCCGAGTTCGAGGAGACGCGCGGCAATGTCCGGCTCGGCGCTGAGTATCACCGCGACAAAGGCCCGCAGCTTAACACTTCGCAAAATCCGGACGAAGCCGTGGCGCTGGGCGCAGCCATCCAGGCCGAAATCCTCTCCGGCGGCCTGCAAAATGTTTTGTTGCTCGACGTCGCCCCGCTCTCGCTTGGAATCGAGACATTCGGCGGCTTAATGAACGTGATTATTCCGCGAAACTCCACCATCCCGGTCAAGGCCGGTGAGATGTTCACCACCGCCGTGGATAACCAACGCAGCGTGCTCATCCATGTGCTCCAGGGCGAACGCGAGCGCGCCAAAGACAATTGGAGCCTTGGCAAGTTTACACTTGACTTTGACCCTGCGCCGAAAGGCGTGCCCCGCGTCGGCGTCCAATTCGAGATCGACGCCAATGGCATCCTGCACGTCCTCGCTCGCGACACCAACACAGGTCAACAGAAAATTGTCGAAATGAAATCAGCGGTCGATGTCGATGATGCCGCTGTTCAGCAAATGGTCGAGGAATCGGTCGAGCACGCGTTTGAAGACATGGCTGCCCGCCAATGGATCGAAGCGAGATGGCGCGCCCAGGAAACCGTCGCGGCAACACGCAAAGGCCTGGCCCAATATTCGGGCGAGTTGGAAGCTCCAATCCAGGAACAAATTGAGCGCGCGCTTAAGGCCGTCGAGGAATTACTCTCTCACGAGAGCGGTAACGCCAAACAACTCAAGCAAGCCCACGCCGCCCTCGACGAAGCCACCAAACCGCTGGCCGACCTCATGATGGACCGCGCCATGGAAGCCCTCTTAAAGAAACGTGGCATAATTCAATGAAAGGCCAGTCACTCGGATGGATCGCACACTCTAAGCTGCGGCGCGCGCCGGCCAGCGAGATTCCGGTTTGGTGGTTCGCTGGTTTTTGAGTTTTGGCGTTTGGTTTTTGTTTCGCATTGCTTCCGGCGCAACTTTGGAGTATGCACACGAACAACGGCGCTCGCGGGAGCATCGGATGGACGAGTTTTCCTTGACATGCTTTGGCATCGGCGATGGCACAGCCTCAGCCGACCGCAATCACTCGGCGTATCTTTACCGTCTGGGCGGCACGTCGATTCTAATCGATTGTGGTGAACCGATCAGCCGCAGCTTCGCCGCTTCCGGGCTTGGCTACGAAGTCATCGATCGCATCTGCATTTCGCACTTGCACAGCGACCATGCGGGCGGGCTCTTCATGCTCCTCCAGGGCTTCTGGCTCGAACACCGCCGCAAGCCCTTGACCATTAATTTGCCCGCCGACGGTATCGAACCGGTGACGAAGATGCTCCATGCCGCCTACCTGTTTCCGGAAGTGCTCCCCTTCCCACTCCGTTTTGAGCCGCTCGCCCACGGCGTGCCACTCGCCCAGGACAGCGTGCGCGTGACCCCTTATCGCACGACCCATCTCGAAGCGCTGAGAAAGTCATTCCAGGCGAAGTATCCGGGCGATTACTCCGCGTATTGCTTCCTCGTCGAGTCGGGCAAGCAGCGTATCGCCCATAGCGCGGACCTCGGCGCCCCCGAAGACCTGGAGCCGCTCCTGAAAAATCCCATCGACTTGCTCGTCTGTGAAGTCGCGCATTTTGCCCCGGAAAGCCTTTTTTCCTACCTGAAGGGGAAGCGAATCGGGCAGATTGTTTTCATGCATCTCAGCCGGTGGAACTGGCAGCGCCGCGACGAGATTCAGAAACTCGCCGCCGAAATGTTGCCGGCGGTGAAGCATTTGTTTGCCCGCGACGGCCTTTCCGTCCCGCTCTGAGCCGCGAGTCCCATGAGCCCGTCCGCGGATTACCTCGGCCAATGCCGGAACCTGATCGAGATCGTCTCGCGGCAGCAGGCCGCGATCAACCAGGCGGCGGACTGGTTCGCGCAAACGATCCTCGCCGGGCGCATGGTCCACCTGTTCGGCTCCGGCCACAGCCGCATTCTGGTTGAGGAGATGTGGCCTCGCTACGGTTCCTTTCCCGGGTTCAATCCCATCGTCGAGCTCTCGCTCAGCTTTCATAATCTGGTGGTTGGCCCCAACGGCCAGCGCCAGGCGATGTTCCTGGAGAACGTCAGCGGCCTGGCGGAACGCATTCTGCGGAATTTCGATTTAAAGTCGGAAGATTCGGCGCTCGTGGCCTCTTCCAGCGGTTGCAACATCGTGCCAATTGAAATCGCGGAAGGCTTTAAGAATCGCCGAATCAAGGTGGTCGCTATCATCAGCCGAAAACACTCCGAAGCCAGCAAGAGCCAGCATCCCTCCGCCAGGAAGCTGCAGGATTACGCCGACCTGGTGCTGGACACGGGCGCGCCGGTGGGCGATGCCATGGTCACAATCGCGGGGCTGCCGAATCCCGTCGCGCCGGGCTCGACCGTTGGCGGTTGCCTGCTGGTCAATTGCATCAAGGCCGAAGTCGCCCAGCGACTCCAGCAAGCCGGCGCTCCGCCCAAAGTCTTGACCGCGGGCGCTCTCATTGGCGGCGATCAGTCCAGCGCTATCTTCGAAGCTGCTTACGACGAGCACGCGTGGCGCTTGGCCAGGCTTTATCAATCTGTTGGCGGACAATGAAAGACCATCCCCTGCGCACCACAGTGATCGGCAGTTACCCGTTCCCGGGCTGGCTCGAGTTAGCGTGCCAGCACCTGGACAAGTTCGGCGACGCGGATCGCGCCGAACTCATCAATGACGCAGTGGCGATCGCCATTCGCGACCAGACCGAAGCAGGGCTTGATGTTATCACCGACGGCGAACAGACGCGGCTGGATTTCAATCTGTCGTTCTACGGCTTCCTCGAAGGCATCGAATTGGAACCGGCCAGCCCGCGGCGTTTTGGCCCGCCGGCCCACGATCAGCGGGGCAAACACACGGTGTCCGGGACGCTCGCGGCACCGCGGGGTTTGGGGACGGTTGAAGATTTCAGGCGTTTACAGCGCCTCGCGCCAGCCGGGCCCGCGCTCAAAGCTTCCGTGCCTGGGCCATACACGTTGAGCGGCCGCCTGGTCCCAAATGCCCAATACCCCGATCGCTACGCGCTCACCGAGGCGTTGCTGCCCATCGTGCGCGCCGAATTGCAGGCCCTGGGGGCGGCCGGGTGCCGCGAAATCACCGTCGATGAACCGTCAATGAGTTGTTACGCGCATCGGGAGGACCCGAAGCGCTTCGCCGATATTTTCAACCGCACGGTCGAGCCAATCGCCGGCAAGGGCCGACTGTCAACGCATTTATGTTTTGGGAACTACAAGGGGCGCGCGGTCGGCTTGCGCCGCTATGCGCCAATGTTTCCGGCGTTCTTACAGATGAACGTCGATGAGATTCACCTCGAAATGGCGAGCCGCGAATTCGCCGAATTGGAACTGATCGCGCAGATCGCTCCAAAGAAAGACATCGCCGTCGGCATTATCGACGTGAAGAGCTATTACATCGAAACCGTGGAGGATGTCGCCGCACGGGTGCGGGCCTGCCTGAAACACGCGCCGGCCGACCGCTTGTCGTTCGCGCCGGATTGCGGCCTCAGCCAGACAGCGCGTTGGGCGGCAATGGAAAAATTGCGTAATATGGTCGCCGGCGTAAGAAAAGTGCGTCAGTCCCTTTGAACTCGCGTGCGAGGATTCTAAGCCGGTTTTCGCCAGAGGTCGATCGGCTTGTTGACCTTCGGAGTAAACGGCAGGGCGACTTTGCGTCCCGTTCCGGCCGATTGATACGCCGCATACATCAATTCCAGCACCGCGCGCCCGTCTTCCGCTGTCACGACCGGTTCTTTGCCGTTCTGCACGCAATCCACGATGAAGTGGCGCAGTTCCTGCGGGTAGCCCTGGTTGAAAGCCTCTTCAAAAATCGTAAAGGTCCAGCCCTGCGTCGGACCGGCCTTCTCCATCGCGTAGCCGTAACCCTTCTCGCTGTAGGTGAGGGCTGAGTTCCCGATGAACAAATCAGCAAAGACAACGCCGCCGGTGCCGTACACCTCGATCCGGTCATCCATCCCGCCGTGTTTGGCCCAACTGTTTTCCGCCACGCCAATGGCGCCGCCCTCAAATTCGACAACGCATATTGAATTATCCTCACACTGAGTCCGCCCTTTGTGCAGCACGGTGCTCATGTGGGCGTAAACACTGAGCGCTTTTGGCCGGCGACCCAACATCCAGCGAAACCACGCCAGGCCGTGGCACCCCATATCCATCAGCGCCCCACCCCCGGATTGATTCAGGTCATAGAACCAATCGCTGTGCGGCCCCGAATGCTTTTCGCATTGCCGCAACTGGAAAATCTTCCCGACTGCGCCTTCATCGACCAGCTTGCGGACGCGCTCATACTTTGGGGCGAAACACAACTCCTCGGCATACATGAACTTGCGCCCCGCAGTTTTCATTGCCGCGATCATTTCGTCCGCTTCCTCCAGGGTCAGGCAGAGGGGCTTCTCGATAATCACATGCTTGCGGGCTTTGGCAGCGGCCATCACGGCGCGATGGTGCAATACATTGGGCAGGCAAATATCAACCAGGTCGCAATCAGACTCGGTGATCGCCCTTTCAATGTCGGTGAAAGCCTTCGGGATGCTGTGTCTGCTCGCGAATCCTTGCGCCCGGTCGCCGCTTCGCGAATAGACGGCCACGACCTGCGCCTCCGGGACGAACCGATGATACGATTCGATATGGATATCCGCAATGAAGCCCGATCCAAGCAAAGCAATCTTCGTCTGCGTCATAAGGGCGGCCACTCTGCACGGTACGTGCGTTGCCTTCAAGCATCACCACGGGGTCGCAATCCCCGCCGAAGAAGAATGGTGCGCGATACAGGTTTCGAACCTGTGACCCCTACCGTGTCAAGGTAGTGCTCTACCACTGAGCTAACCGCGCATGCCCGGCCCGGCCAAATAGCGTGCCGCACGATTACGTGCCCTGCAAGTCGAGATTTTTGATTTGGGAAGGCGAGGGATTACAGCAAATAAGCGCTGCCAGGCGCATTCCTCCGGCAGCGCTTTGCGATTGGCTGAGCTCGCCGTCAACTCAGCGCATACACACATGTGCGCCGGACGGCAGATTCCCTGAGCTTGCCAACAGCGAGGGCCATCGTGGCGAGCGTCGCCGTGATACCCAAGCGACGTAAACGCTGCCAATGTCGTGTTCTTTCAGCAAATGGAGTTCGGGTGGGGAATCCGGGCGGCGCAGGCAACCGGCCATCAGGTCCGCTGGTGCTGCTTTAAGCAGTGCCCGTGCACAATAACGGCCAGACCGGCCCCCTTGCCTGCGCCAATCCCGTCTCCGCGGAACCAACGAACAAACCGCGGAGGTGCATGAGAAATATAAACGGACCGGAAGCTATGTTCTTTCAAAGAAATCGTTTACTCCGCAAAATGCCTCCGATTGGCGCATTCTGCTAAGTGGTTTACGCTTACGATGGGCGCGGTGGCGGCATGGGGATTATGGGGAGTGGCCTCGAAGTTGGCCGCCGACCGAATCCCGCCGCTGCCAAACCAGGTGCTGGCGTCCCTCGGCTTGTTAATTCCCGCGGCGTTTGTCGTCCCGGCGCTACGGCGCGACGGGTGCTCCTGGCGAGGGTTGGGGCTGGCATTCGGCGCCGGCCTGCTCGGGGCGACAGGGAGCCTTGCTTTTTTGGCATCATTCACGGCCGGGGGAAAAACCGCGGTCGTTGCGCCGCTGACGGCGCTGTACCCACTCATTACTGTGATCGCGGCCGTTGGTCTGATGCGCGAGCGTATGCACGCGACCCAGGTCGTCGGACTGGCACTGTCAATTGTGGCGGTTGTGCTGCTGAGCCTGGAGCCAGGCAGCGGCCTGAGCGTGACGCGAATTGAATTCAGGATTTCGGATTGGCTCGGTCTGGCGTTGGGGGCGTTAGTTGCTTTTGGCAGTTCCGCCATTCTGCAGAAGCTTGCGACGAACCACGTCTCGGGCGACGCGGCCTTTGGAGCCTTCTCGGCAGCGTTCATTCCCGTGGCGGTCGGCATTTACGCGTTCACCACGTGGCCGCGAAATTTGGCCGCGGTGCCGACGGCATTGGGCGTTGCCGGAGGGGTTCTGAACGGACTCGGCGTGCTTGCGACGCTGGCGGCATACCGCAGCGGTGGAAAGGCATCGCTTGTGACGCCGCTGGCAGCGTTGTATCCCGTCATTACGGTAGTGGTCGCAGTGGTGTTTCTGGGCGAGCGACTCGATTCGCGGCAAGCGGCGGGAATTGCGCTGGCCATTGCGGGGGGCGTCTGCCTCGGGCGGGAAGAGGGGCCAGGCGGCCGCCAGGCTTCTGATTCACCGTTGCCTGCGCGCTGAGGACAGCGCACCCTACCCTGAGATGGGTAGCGGGATTGCTTCGTCGATCAGCATTACGGGAATGTCCTGCCGGATGACGTAGAGGAATTTTTGGTCTTCGCGCACCAGCGCTCCGTCGATCTTTTCATTGACCGGTTGCCCGGCGCGATTGCGTAATTGCCCGGCGGCGATGGCAGCGCTTACCTGGTTTACCAACTCCGGTGTCGCGACGGTCAGTTTCTGCCGCGTCTCCGGGCAGCGCAGGATCTCGAGCAACTCCGGTTTGATCATAGTTTAATCGCGCGATTGGCCGCTTCGTACACGACTTTAAGAGGAACGTTGTTTGCATCAGCAGCCCGTTTGCATGATTCGTACTCCGGCGCGGCCTGGACCACTTTCCCATCGAGTTTCCCTAATTTGACCGCCACGCGCCCAAAAGCCGTCTCCACCGAGGCGAACTCCCGGCGAAGTTTCCGACGCTCCGCTGTGTGCCGCCTGACGCCAAAGGCGGTGGTCTCCGTCAGGATGATTTCGGAAAAGCGGTCGGCGTCGCTTTCGGCGCACAGCACACTCAGCAACACGCCAGGCCGATTCTTCTTCATTTGAATGGGCGTATAAAAGACGTCCAACGCGCCTTCACCCAGCACGCGCTTCATCACACGTCCTAAAATCTCCGCGTTGATGTCATCGAGATTCGTTTGCAGTTGCGTGACCGTGTCCGTCTCCCAATCGTGAGTGCCACCGGTTTCTTCGCAGAGGACTGCGCGCACCAGGTTGGGCCGCGTCCGGTTGTTGCGTGTCCCGAGTCCATAGCCGATCCGGCGCGGCGCTAATCCCTGCATCGGCCCGAAGCTCTCCACGAATTCGGCGAGCAGCGCCGCACCTGTCGGCGTGACCAGTTCGTGCGGCTCCTCGCATTGCGTGATTGCGATGCCGCGCGCGCTCAAAATCTCGAGCGTCGCCGGCGCGGGAATCGGGAAGCGCCCGTGCGCGCAATCAACCCAGCCGGTACCCTCGACAATGCGTGAAGCGAGGACGCGAGGTTTGCCCAGCAACTCGAGCCCGACGCATGCGCCCACAATATCGACGATCGAGTCCACCGCCCCAACTTCGTGAAAATGCACCTGGTCGGGCGATTTGCCGTGGACCTTGCCTTCGGCGATGGCGATACGATGAAAGACCGCGATCGATTTCTGTTTGACCCAATCACTGAGGCGACTCTTCGCGATCAGATTGCGAATGTCGGCAAACGTCCTGCCAGGAACGTGC
>JAKEEH010000210.1 GCA_022616725.1 Limisphaerales bacterium
CGTTCGCGTCGGAACGAGGGATCAGCCGTGATCAACGGCAACAATTCGCCGCGGGCCACCCGTGCCACCGCCCGCGCCTGCTCGACTCGCGCCACCGCCGCTTTAAGCTCCTGGTTGGCCTCGTTGGCCTGGCGTTCGAGTTCGTTCAGCGTCGCGTCGCCGAAAATCTCCCACCAGTTTCCTTTGGGGACGTTGTCGAGGGGCCGGCCTTCTTTCCACGCACCGAGCGCGTTGGTCGATTTGTAAGTCGCCGGGACAGACGTGGCCGGCCGTTCGTAATCCGGGCCGACGGCGCAACCCGCCAGCAACGCTGTTAATCCAAATGCCGCGAACATGAAAATTTTCATAAGCAAATAATCCCCTTCTATTGATCAGGCATGCGCGGGCTCCGCGCCATCGGGCGGCAGAGCACCTTGCGGGTTCTGTGTGGGTGCCAGGGCGCGTTTGCGCCCCAGCTTCATCAGCGCCACATAGAAAACCGGCGTGAGAAACAGCCCGAACAGCGTCACGCCGATCATGCCGCTGAACACCGCTACCCCCATCGCCCGCCTCATCTCCGCGCCCGCGCCGATCGAGATCGCCAACGGAAACACACCCGCGATGAACGCGATCGATGTCATGAGGATCGGCCGCAAGCGCAAACGGCACGCTTCGATGGCCGCCTGCACTGGCGAAAGCCCTTCCTCGTCTTGTTTGTGCTTCGCGAATTCAACGATCAGGATTGCGTTTTTGCACGCTAACCCGATTAGCACGATGAATCCGATCTGAGTGAAAATGTTGTTGTCGCTGCCTTTAAACCACACTCCGCCAATCGCGAACAGCAAACAGAGCGGTACCACCAGGATGATCGCCAATGGAAGGCGAAAGCTCTCGTATTGCGCGGCGAGCACCAGGAACACGAGCAGGATGCAGAGCGGATACACATACACCGCCGTGTTGCCCGCAAGGATTTTTTGATACGTCAGATCGGTCCACTCGAAGGCCATGCCCTTGGGCAGCCTTTCCGACGCGATTTTCGCCATCAGCGCCTCGGCCTGGCCCGAGCTGAAGCCGGGAGCCGGACTGCCGTTCACTTCGGCGGCGGCGTACCCGTTATAACGCTGCGCGCGGTCTGGCCCATAGCTTTCCTTCACCTTCACGAGCGAGCCAAGCGGGACCATCTGGCCCTGCGCGTTGCGCGTTTTCAGCCGCGTAATGTCTTCGGGCCGGTTGCGAAACGCGGAGTCCGCCTGCGCCACGACCTGATACGTCCGTCCGAAGAGGTTGAAATCATTCACATAAAGCGATCCGAGATAAATCTGCATCGTCTCGAAAAGATTCTGCAGCGGCACCCCTTGGGCCTTGGCTTTGACGCGATCAATCTCGGCATCGAGCTGCGGCACGTTGATCGTGAACGTCGAAAACAGACCTGCAAGGCCCGGCGTTTTATAGCCCTCCCCGATGAGCGCCTGCGTCGCCTGAAACAGCGCATTGTAACCAAGACCCGCGCGGTCCTCGACGTAGAATTTGAAACCGCCAATCGTCCCGAGGCCGTTCACGGGCGGCGGCATCACAGTCAGCACGAACGCGTCCTGAATAGCGCCGAACTCGCCGTTGAGCGCCTCAGCAATGGCCGGCCCGCTCAGCTCGGGCGTTTCGCGCTGATCGAACGGCTTGAGCCCGAAGAAAACGATGCCGGCGTTGGCTGCCACGCTGAATCCGCTGATACTCAGCCCCGGAAATTGCACTGCATCCTGCACGCCGGGATGCTTCAAGCCGAGCTCGGCCATCCGGCGGATCACCGCATCCGTGCGATCGAGCGAAGCCCCGTCCGGCAATTGCGCAAACGCCACGAGATATTGCTTGTCCTGCGAGGGCACAAACCCCGTAGGCACTTTCATAAAACTCCAGCCGGTGAGCAGCAGTAGCCCGGCGTACACCACTAACGCTATTGCGCTCTTCCGCAGCACACCCGCCACCCCGGCCGAGTATTTGTCCCCGGCCCACGCGAACAGCCGGTTGAAGGGCCTGAAGAACCAGCCGAACAGTCGTTCCATGATGCGCGAAAGCGCGTCCTTTCTGACCCCATGCGGCTGTAGCAGCACTGCCGCGAGAGCCGGACTGAGCGTGAGCGAGTTAAACGCCGAAATAACCGTCGAAATGGCAATCGTGATCGCAAATTGTTTGTAGAACTGGCCCGTCAAGCCGCTGATGAACGCCGTCGGTACGAAAACAGCGCACAACACCAGCGCAATGGCAATGATCGGGCCAGTTACTTCGCTCATGGCGCGCTTAGTCGCCTCCACGGGCGAAAGGCCCAGGGCAATATTCCGCTCCACGTTCTCAACCACCACGATGGCGTCATCGACGACAATGCCGATCGCCAGCACCAAACCGAAAAGCGTCAGCATGTTGATGCTGAACCCAAGCGACAGCATGATGGCAAATGTTCCCACCAGCGACACCGGCACCGCCGCCAGCGGGATGATCGATGCCCGCCAGGTCTGAAGGAACAGGATCACCACCGCCACCACCAGCAGCACGGCCTCCAGCAACGTGACCACGACCGCCTTGATGGAACTTCGCACGAACACCGTCGGGTCATACACCACGGAGTAGTCGATGCCGTCGGGGAAATTCTTCTTGAGTTCCTCCATCGTGCGGCGCACGTCCGCCGAGAGCTGCAACGCGTTGGCGCCGGGTGATTGGAAGATGGGAATCGCCACCGCGGCCTTGTTGTTCAGCAGCGAACGAAGCGAGTAGCCCGACGCGCCGAGTTCGAGCCGTGCCACTTCCTTTAGTGCCGTCTTCTCTCCATTCGGCCCGATCTTCACGATAATGTTGCCGAATTCCTCCTCATCGAGCAGCCGCCCCTTGGCGTTGATGAGTAGTTCCAGGTTGACCGGGCTGTTCATCGGCGCCTGTCCGACGGCCCCCGCAGCCACCTGGACGTTCTGTTCGCGAATCGCGCCGACGACGTCGCTGGCCGTGAGACTTCGCGCCGCCAATTTGTCCGGATCCAGCCACACGCGCATCGCGTAATCACCCGAGCCAAACAACTGCACCGAGCCGGCGCCTGGAATCCGCGCCAGCACATCCTTCACCTGCAGCGTGGCGTAATTGCGCAAATAGATTTCGTCGTAACGGCCATTCGGCGACAGCAGGTGCACCACCAGAGTCAGGTCGGGAGACTGTTTGGTTGTCGTCACGCCAAGCCGCCGCACCTCCTCCGGCAGTTTCGGCAAGGCCTGGGAGACGCGGTTCTCCACCTGCACCTGCGCTTTGTCGATATCCGTGCCGAGCTTGAACGTCACCGTCAGCACCATCACGCCGTCGGCGGTCGCCTGTGAAGACATGTAAAGCGAATTCTCGACGCCGTTGATCACCTGCTCCAGCGGGGCCGCGACGGTTTCCGCGATGGTCTTCGGGTTTGCGCCTGGGTAGGTGGCCTGCACCACAATCGTCGGCGGCACCACTTCGGGATATTCGCTGATCGGCAGCCGAAACATCGCGATCAATCCGACGATGAAGATGATCATCGACAGCACGCCGGCGAAGATCGGGCGCTGGATGAAGAAATGGGAAAAGTTCATACCCTCTGAGTGTTTCTTACTCCTAATCTTAATCTTACTCTTAATCCTTCAGACGCCCTTACATCCGTTCTTCCTCTAAATCGTAAACGTCGAACCAATGATAGACGACCCTGTTGCGCGGAATGTACTTCTCGATGTAATCCTCCATGTACTCTTGCGTCTCCGGCGACAGATCGCTCAGCCGCAAGTCCCGTTGCTGATTGTTCCAGATGACCACCTCGGCGCCAGACCGTTTCCTTGCGTGCTTCTGAATCCACGCCGCGACCTCGTCGTCCGTCGCCCCGGTGGCGACGAACGATTTGAAGGCGTCGTACTCGATGCCCGCGAACTGGAGCCAGCGCTGGTCCACTGGGCAATTGGAATGATATTCGCCTTCCCAGCCGACAAGCACGGCCCGGCACTTATCGAGGGCCCGTGCCGCGATCACGTAGCCGCCAAGTTTCTCGCGGGGGCTGCGTGGATACTGTTTGCCATCGCGCAAATCACGCGCGAGCAATTTTACCTTTTCAAGATTCTCTTTCATACGACTCCTTCCTGCCTTAACTCTTACTCTTAATCCTAATCTCACTTACCGTTTCGCGAACGTCGTTCCCTTTTCATTACGCGCCACCACCTGCTGTGGCGTCACCGGCATTCCGGGGCGAACTCTCTGCAATCCATTCACCACGATCTGATCGCCCGGGTTGAGCCCGCTGCGCACGATTCGCTTGCCCGTCACGGTCGGCCCGAGCTTCACCGCCCGGTACTCCACCGTGTTGGTGGGCGACAGGGTGAGCACGAATTTCTGACCCTGGTCGGTCCCGATCGCCTGTTCTTCCACCAGAAGGGCCTGGTACTGTTCGCTCAGCGGCACGCGAATTCGCGCGAACAAACCGGGCACAATCCGGCCCTCCGGGTTCGGGAATACAGCCCGCAAAAGTATGCTGCCCGTGTTAGGATCCAGCCGGTTGTCAAACGATTCGATGTGGCCGACGTGTGGATAGCCCTCCTCGTCGGCAAGCTGCAATTCCACAGGCACCTTGCCTTGCGCGTTGCTGGTAGCCTGGCTGGCGCGGGCGAGGCCGTTGAACTTGAGCAGCGAATTCTCGTCCATGTCTGCCAGCACATAAATCGGGTCCGTCGAAACAATGGTCGTGAGCATCGTCGCCGCACCCGCTGTCCCGCTGATATAGTTGCCCACCGTCTTCAGTTCCCGGCTCACTCGCCCGTCGATCGGGGCGCGGATTTCCGTGTATTCCAAGTCGAGTTTTGCGGCGTCGCGCGCCGCCTGCGCGGCAAGGACGGCCGCTTTGGCCTCGTGGAATCGCGACACCCGCGCTTCCGCCTCCTCGGTTGAAATCGCGCGGTTGGTGAGCAGTGGCTCGGTTCGCCTGGCTTCGCGCTCGGCGTTTTCCAACCGCACTTTGGCTTGCTCGTACTCCGCTTGCCGCCGCTCGAACTCCGCTTTGTGCCACCGTGGATCGATCACGAAAAGCACGTCGCCCTCCCGGACAAGCTGGCCCGCCTGAAATCGCACTTCCTGGATGTGCCCGGAAACGCGCGGGCGCACCTCCACCGCTTCCACAGCCTCCGTCCGTCCCGTAAATTCGTCCCACTCCACGATTTCACGTTGTTCGACTGGCGCCACGGTCACGGCGGGAGCCTGCATCGCCGGCTGTTGCGTGGCTTGCGCTGGCTTGCAACCGCTGAACAGCGCCACCGCCAGCGTCGCCACCGCCAGAGCGATCACGAAGCGCAGCACGCGCTCCTGCTTTTCAATGATCAGGACCGGCTCCCGCGGAATAGTCTTGGCTTGAATCTTCGGAGCAAATTGCCGTGGTTTGTCGAAGTTGACTCGGATCTTAGTCGTGATCTTATTTTTGCTTTTCGTCATACCTTTGCCCTCTACTAGTTTACTGTTTAGTCAAATTTCAGTTCAAAAAAATCTCAAAAACCCGCTATTCGCCCGAACCACGCCTATCTAACACCAACCCGCCCGACCGCCACAATGGGCCTTTCGGTCTATGCGGCCGCTGGCTGAGCTTCGCGCACGCCCAGCAACTCGAACGTACCACGCAATGCGTCAGTCAGAATCTTCAAATCATTGTTAATCCGCGCTTGTGTGTACAAACCTTGATAATAGGCAAAGAGCATCTTGGCTTTCGCCGTAGCGTCCGGGGCGTCAATAAGGCCAGCCGCATCGGCGTCCCGAATTGCCGATTCGAGATATTTCACCTTCTGATCCAGGATTTCCCGGACCTTCTTCTGCAAACGCCCCTCTTGCGTGCTGACCTCGGAACCCAGCGTAAACAAGGGGCAGCCCAGCACACACCCGCACTGCGCTTTCATTCGTTCCTGGAGGGCATAGCCGTACTCGCAATACTTCCGCAGCCGCTCCAACGGCGGCACTGTGGGCGAGAATATCGCGTCAAGGTCGGGCCGCATCCGCCCACACTCCTGCTCGATGGCCGCTACAGCCACATCCGCCTTGGAATCAAAGAAATAATAGAAGCTCCCCTTCTTGACCTCGGCCTTCTCGCAGATTTGGTCAATGGTTGTGCTGCCGTAGGAACCCGTCCAGATCAACTGGGCAACAGCTTCCATCAATCTCTGTTTTGCATCACTTACGCGACCCATGTTCTAACAATGGCGTAATTGGACTCAATAGTCAACTATTTTTCTGAAAAAATTTTGAACCGCGCTCAAAGACGCGGGAGATGGTCAAAATGCCCAGGAAAATGCGGCTTCTCATTTCGCCTATCGCTGTAACAGACCCGAAAGGAGGCGTTGCTGCTCCTGTAGCGCCTGGCTGGCTTGCGGGGTGCTCGCCATGGCGAGCAATTGGTTGATCAGCGCCAGCCGTTGCTGGACGAAATCCTGCGGCCAATACGCCGCCTGCGGCACCCGGTAGAAATTCTGATTCCCGGAAGCAATGTGATACGTTGTAATCCCTTGTGGCCGCTCACTGACCGGAATGCGGTCGAACTCTTCGGTCCGGATTTGCTGATAATGGCCGCCTAAGGCCAATGCAATCGTGGGCCACGCAGCGGCGGGAATGGTGTTCATCCGGGCGCCATCCAGCAGAGTTGCGCTGGCGTCCGCGTATTGTGTGGACAATTGGGCCAGCATTTCCCAGGCGAACGTCCGGTTGCCCCGCGCCGACGGGTCAGTTGCCATGCGCGCCAGCGCGGGAATGCCTTCCCCCGAAGGCATGCCGGCCAGCGCCATCGTCGCATAGTACTTCCACTGCGGGAGATAGCCAGCCAACTCGGCGACCGCGCTCGCGTCGCCATATCGCTGAAATATCTGAAAGAGCGGGCCGACATCCCAGCCCTCCAGCTTGCCCGCGCTGGCCATGGCGAGCGCGTCACGCGCCGCCGCGAGCATCTGCTCGCGATATTCGCCGGGCGCCTGTTTATCCAGAAACTGCGCCAGCAAGGCGATTTCCGCCGGTGCCGCTGTCTGCCGCAGGATTTCAAGCGCGACGTTCGCGGCGTCCGGCCCGCCGATTTGCTCCAGCGCGCTGAACATGGCTTGCCGCAGTGAAGCGTGGCCCAGCAATCCGCTCTCCGCTCCGCTAAAACTGATGTCCTGATTCTGCTGAAGAAAATCCCGAATTGCCGCGGCCCCTGCCGGCCCTTGCTGCACCAACTGCTGCAAGGTGTCGCGCCACGCGGCGGCTTGCTCGGGTGTCAG
>JAKEEH010000211.1 GCA_022616725.1 Limisphaerales bacterium
AAATGTAACCGCAGGATTCGTGCACGCATGTCCGGGAGTCTGGCACACGCGAAACCCCCGGTCAACCAAATGTCCCTTTACTTATGTCCCGACGTGTAGCTTCTGAAGTCCCCGCTCCAACTCAACGATACGCGATTCGTTGGTCGCGAATCGCTGATTCAAAGCCGCGCTGGTGCGCGCGACGTTCTTCATTTCGGTGAGGACTCCTTGCAGTTCTCCGTACGACTGCGCGAGCTTCCCGGCCTCCTGCATTACGCGCACGGTGGCTTCCCGCTGCCGGTTCATCTCCGCGACGAGCACATCGTTCGTGGGCGGCGGAACGAACGCAGCATCGCGCGGCGGATTCAACAGATTGGCCGTGTTCAGCGGGCCAGGATGGAGATTCCAGCGCGCGGAAACTTCGACGCGATACACCGGGTGCTGTTCGTGCATCGTTTCCGGGTGATTCGGATCAACGTAGCGGCCGATGTGGTAGGCGCGGACGACCTCGCCGTAACGAACGGCTTCGATGAGCTCGACAGCGGGTGGCGGCAACGGACGAACGACAACCTGCGGCGAACGCGAAGCGCAGGAGGCGACGAGAACGAGTGGAATGAGTGCGAGATATTTCATATCAAAACATCGGAGTTGAGTTTGGACCTACCGAAGCCGGGACTGGTGTATGACCAACACCGAATGCGGCTGTCGGAAGAAAGGCCGGGACGGAGTTCGATTGACTCTCGGCGGCGAACGGCTTCAGCGTTCCGCCTATGGCGGCTTCACTGCGATCAATCGTTTGGAGGACATAGAGGTAAAACTGCTTTCCGCTCGGCACGCGGACGTAAAAACCGTCCCGCTGGATCGCTTCGTAAATCCGCTGGGCATAAACGGAGAGGACTTTCTGCGCGCCTTCAAACGGCGCATTGTTCAGCGAACGGCTGTTGATCGTACCGAAAATCGTTTGCTCCTTTTCAGTGAGCGCATCTGCCGCGCCGGAGAGGAACGTTGCGGCGAACAACTTGATCTCCGCCATGTCGTCCGATTTGATGATGCGTCCTCGCAGACCGGCGCTGCCATCCGTGATTCCCCAGCCTTCCTGGTCGCCGGAGAATTCACGATCGAGCGCAATCGCCTTCAGCCGGAGTTCCTCGCCGCCCTGCCAGACCAGCGTCCAACTGCCGCCGCTGGCGATGCGTTCGCGATGCCGGTCCGTCTGCGCCGTGCCGTGGACTTCCGTGCCAGCGGGAATCACGAGCTTGCCCGCGTGGTAGATGTTCTCCGTGATGAGGCCCACAATGGGTGTTTGAATCGAGGCCGAGTCCACCGTGATGACGGTCTCGCACGGAATCAGCCGGCCAAACGGCGCGTAGATTTCCCCGAGCGTCTTCGGTTCGGGAACGCCCGCGCTCGCGTCGGCGAACAAGCTGAGCGAAGGAAGCTGCTGCTGCGGCGGCGGCTCAGGCTTCGGCTTCTCGACAACGACTTTGGGCGGCTCGCTGACCTTCGGGGGCAACGGCGGTGGCGCATTGGTTTTCGGCGGTGGTGGACGAAACAACTGCATGGGCCGCTCGATGCTCTGCACGACCTGGGGTCGGTCGGTCGCGTTCGTCGCCAGGCCGGTGACGCGAATCTCATCCGAGCCAGACTTTTCACGCAGCGCACTGAAGACGAGCAGTCCACCGCCGAACACGACACCGAACAGCACGAGTTTGCCGCTGCGGGTTTTGAAGAAGTTCAGGAAGTCGCGGGGTTTCATGGCTTGGTGGGTTTGGCGCTTGGCGCATTCGTGTTTTCCAACTCCTCAATCGCCTGCCGGAGAGTCTCGCGTGCGCGGGCCTCTTGCTCTGGAGTCATTTCGGTCGGCTGTTGGGGCGCTGGCGATAGCGGCGGTGGTGCGGGTGGCGTTATGGCGGCGCTCAGTGGCGGAGAAGGCAACCGGCTCACCAGCACGCTGAACTCGTTCTTGAGGGAGAGTTCATTGCGCCCGCCGTCCGGCGTGCCCGTGATGGCGAAATAGACCGTGCTCGCGGCATGAGGCGGCAGCAGGCCCGGCGCGTCGCTGATGGATTGGTGATAGAGCCGGTTGCCGACACGCACACAGAAACTCTCCGGCAGATAGCGAATCGGGTGCTCCGACTTGTTCCGCAATGTGACGTGGAAAACGAGCGTGTCCTCCGGGTTGAAACGAAACACCTCCTCGATGCAGATTTCGTAGTCGTTGAAGTCCGCGACTTGCGGTTCGTCGCCAAACGTCCTGGCTTCCGCGCTCGCAACGACTTCCGGCTGCTGCTTCTTGAGCAACGGAAACGCCTTGGCCTTGTCCAGCAACGCGAGCAGCCGCGTCGGTGTAACTTGCGGCGCGGACTGAACGATTTCGCTCGCCGCTCGGTCTTCGAGGTTGAGCGCGAGTACAGGCGCATGCCCCTCAATCAACTCGAAGACGTAGGTGCGCTTGTTCCAGCGGATGTTCAGGTTCGTCGCGGCCTTTCTCGCCAGCGCGCGAACCGACACGAACGATGAACCCTGCGTGTGCGCGAGTTGGAATTGCCCTGGCGTCTTGCCGTCAGTGGTCACCCCCACGCCATCGATCGCGGCAATTGGTCCGGGAAAACTGATCGTGGTGACGCGGTTTGTCGAGACCGGCACGGTGACGACAACCCGCTCATCCAGCGTGACGCGCTGAATGGCTTCGGGTGGTGCGGCGACCGCGACAGCCGCCGCCAGCAGGAGAAGGCCAGGCATGAAATTCATTTTCATGCGCTACCATTACCGCCAACGCCTCCTTTCCGGGTGTATGTCAGACACAAGATGCAACGAAGTCCTCGCGAGATGATACCCCAGAGCAATGCGCGGGGTTAATCGTCAATGAATTCCAACCCAGGGGGCGGCAGATTCGGCAGATCAATATGCAATCCAGAGCAGCGTTAAGACGCCGTACCTCCCGATTTTGATCGACTGTTCAAAGACGGTTGCGTTGAGTTCAAATGGTAAGTGTGCAAACCATGCCTCAACGGGCACGGACGCTACCTTGTCTGGCACATCCAATCCCTTGAAGCACTCCCACGCCATGCTGTGCGGATGGATCGTTTGCTCTTTTTCCAACCACAGCCTCGTTCCATCCTCTTTGCGTTTCCACCACTTGACGCGTCCGTTGTCGGAACAAACCACGATGCAGCGGTGACGTGATTCATTAACGAACCGAATGGCCGTTGCGGTCAACGAAGTCTTGAACTGTTCAGCGAGGTTGCTGACAAGTGTAAGGCTCGGGTCAGCGTTCGCACAGAGCGGACGGAAGAGCACACTCGGCATCAAAAGTTCTGAGGCGAAATTGTTTGCCTCAATTTCCAGTGGGCTTCGCTCATAGTCGCGCATGTCTGCTTCGGTACAAAGGAACAACTGCGAATACTCCGCGTGTAGTTCCCAATGTCCAAGTTCATGCGCAATTGCAAACCTCTGCGCGCCGAGCACTGTGATCCGGTCGCTGATTCGAGCAACGCCGGTTTTGCCCCTTCTCACCAACCGGGCCGCCGCCCCATCAAGCTTGCCAATGAACACCAACACTCCGAGCGCCATCGCAACATCCTCAAGCTGGAGTTCACCGGGTTCGTTGACTGCAAATCGTCGATTGAGTCGAAATGCTGCCCCCTGCGATTTGATGAGATTAGGCGTCGTCGGCAGAGTCTTTGTCATTCGGCTTGTCCAAAAGATCTAGGTCATTCAACAAAGACTGCAGGTCATCGTCAGTCGCTTCCTCAAACTTGCTGAACGCAACGGCGGGATCTTCTGCGGACAAAAGTGCGAGCATTCGCTTGCGCAGGGCTTCCGGTGCTTCGTCGATTTTGCGCTGAATCCGCTTCAGCCGCTGTGCTAGCGTGTTTTCGCGTTTAGCACGTGCAGCGGCGAGCTCCGCATTCGCTTTGGCTTTGGCGAGCTGTTGCTTCACTTCCGCAACCAGGGATGCGGTGCTAAGACCGCGCCGCTTCAGTTCGCCTTGGACTTCCTTCTGCGGCTTATGCGTAACGTCTTCTTCGGGTTCACGCACCAAAGCGTGCAACGCGCGAAGGATGTCCGACGCTTTTGGGTTTTGTTTGTCGTCAGGCATTAGGTTTGGCCTCTGCAATAGCTTTGGCGTTAGCTTGCTTAAACTTCTCGATTTGGCGGCTCAGGCGCTTCGTCACGACATACATTTCTTTTTCAGAAATGCTGAGGCGTTTGGCCTGTTCGGCGGATTTGGTAATTCCGTCGAACAAACACTCCATGACCTTTTGAAGCTGTGTGTCGTCGGCAAGGAAATCAAAGAACTGAAAAAGCAGTCGCTCGCGTGCCAGCTCCACCTCAGCAGCGACGCAGTTTTCGCTGGGCGTGGGAAGTTCTGCGGCAATCGTCATCATCGCGTTAAACTCTTGCCCGTCTGCGCCTGTTTTAGTCATTGCGGCCTCAGACAGAAAGTTCCGATTTTCCCAACATTCGGCAGCGTGGTTGACGTCGCTATCAACGATCGATTTCAGGTGCAAAAACAGGTCGGGCTGTTCCGCGTAATTCCATCTCCGACCGCCTTTGTCCCCCTGCGCCCATTTCAGAGTCTTCGTGACTGCGAGTTTGACGAAGTCTTTCGCCGTCTGACCCCCGGGCACGCTTCCGCCGAGCACACCTTGCCAGATTAGTCGTTTCATTTTGTTATCCGCATGGAGCGCCAACCGCTCGATGAGGGCATCATCGAGCTGCTCTTCGACTTTCTTTAATCTTTCGACTGCGGCGTCGCTCATTGATAGGCCGGCCGTCCCGAGTGCGCCTACACTATCAATTGCCGAGCACGGATTCAAATTCGTCATGGCGCTTTTCGGACGGCTTGCGGTCGGCGAAATTTTCGTGACGAAAAACCCGAACACCTCGGCATCTATTCATTGGCGAGGAATCGCCATTGTAGAATGAGAACCGAAACTACGCTAGAAGCTCCATCGGACCATGCTGGCCAGAAGTTCTTCGTGAACATCGAAGGCCAGGAATACCCGTGGGACAAACCCACGATCACCGTCCCGGAAATCCGGCAGTTGGGGAATCTCCCCGCCGACCAGCCGGTCATTTGCGAGGACGAGGAAGGCCGCGAGCGCACGCTTGCGGAGAACGAAACCATAACCATCAAACCCGGCCATCGGCATGGCCGCGCCCCCAAATACAAACGGGGATAGGCCATGCACGAGCGCGTTCGACAGGAGATTGAATTGCTCAAAAGGCTATTCCCCGAACTGCGGCACGGCGACCAGCTCGACTGGGTTCTCATCCCGGAGTTGGTTCTCCCGGCAGGACGGTTCAACAAGGTGAGCACGAATGTGCTTTTCAGAATCCCGGTCGGCTACCCGCAGACCGGGCCGGACAATTTCTTCGTGGACGGTGATCTGAGATTAAAGGACGGAACGAATCCACCGGCGTTCAATTCCGGCTCACAATCCAGCAGCGGCCCTGCACCACTCGAAGGGAACTGGGGTTGGTTCTCCTGGCATCCGCAAGGCTGGCGACCAGCCGCCACCATTGAGGGCGGTGACAATCTGCTGGGATTCGTTCGCACCATCAACCTGTGTCTGCGAGGAGAAGAATCGGCATGAACAACACGATCGTCATTCCATCAGGCATCGCTGCTACGCTGCAACAACATTTCTTCCAGAATGAAGTCGAGCAAGGAGCTTTCCTCTTTGCCGAGGCGAGAAGCGACAGTGGCGGGCTACGTCTCGACGTTGTGGATTTCTATCTTGTGCCCGCTCGCGGATGGGAAGTGCAGATGGAAGTATATCTCCAAATGAAGGATTCCGAGCGCGCCAAGATCATGAAGCTGGCCCGCGAGAGAAATCTCTGCGCCATTGATTGTCATTCGCATCCACGCGCCGGTGACGACGTGTGGTTTTCGCCCAGCGATGTCGCTGGCATTACTGACTTCGCGCAGTATGCGAAGTGGAAACTCGACGGCAAGCCGTTCGCCGCGATGGTATGGGGCGAACAATCCGTGGACGCTGTTTTGTGGCGGGGGGAATTCACGGCCGCCGAGCGTGTCGCTTTCGTGAAGATCGTCGGAGATTCAAGTCAAACAATTATCCCAATCGGTTCGTGGTTTCACACGCCAAGAGCCAAACACAGATTCACATCGTATGAATAGGAATCGCTTCGCACGGCAAATCCTCATGTTTGGTGAGAAAGGACAGAACAAGATCGAAGCGCAAAGGGTTGCGGTGGTCGGCGCTGGCGGGCTCGGCTCGCAACTTTGCCAGGCGCTTGCTTACACCGGAATCCGCAGCATCGGCGTAATTGACGACGACCGGCTTGACGAGACAAACATGAATCGCGTGGCGGGCGCGCTCCCGTCAGACGTTGGCCGGCGCAAAGTCGAGGTCGCCAAAGAGCACATCCTCAAAATCAACCCGGAGGCCGAGGTGATTGCGATTCCGCGCAACCTTCGGACACGTGAGGCACTGGAGTTCTTGCTCAAATGCACCCACATCTGCGGCGCGGTGGATCACGATGGCCCGCGGCTAGTGCTCACCGAGCTTGCAGCGGCGTACGGCATCCCACTTATTGACGCAACGACTGAGATCTTTCCGGAAGCGGAAGGACGACCATTTGATTTCGGCGGTCGCGTTGTGGTTGCAACGCCCGGAGACTACTGCCTGTTCTGCGCTGACCAACTCGACCGTGAATTGGCAAAGGAAGAATTGGAGACGCCCGAAGTGCGAGCGGATCGACGCAAGCACGGATACGGGCTGGGCAGCGATTTGCCCGCCCCGTCTGTGTTTGCCTTGAATGGGATTCTCGCCAACGCAGCAGTGATGGAGTTCATCGTGATGACGACTGGCATCCGTGAAGCCGCACGGCATCTGACATACAAGGGAATGCGGGGAGTGATGGTCAGCCGCGACTCCAAGCGCAACCCCGACTGCTATACGTGTGCGACATGCGGGCAGCGAGACAACGTGAACATCTGGCGTTATCTGCTGCCCGAGGGAGTCGAGAATTTCGCCGCATGAAATGCATCCAGACAAATCAGAAAGGAGGTGAATCGTATGTCAAAGAATCAACACGTAGTTCCGACTGAGAAGGGTTGGGGCGTTCGTGGCGAAGGTAACACTCGATTGACGGCCGAGTTCAATACGCAAGGTGAGGCCATCGCGGCATCACGCGAGATTTGCCAAAGCCAGCGAAGCGAACAATTCATTCACGGACGCGACGGAAAAATCCGCGAGCGCAACAGTTACGGCGGAGATCCTTTTCCTCCGCGCGGCTGAATCTTGGATTGGTTTTGCGCTTTCACGGCGTGAACTGTCTTGGAACGTGAACCCAGGGCGGCGTGGCTCTCGTCTCGGTTGCCCTGGGCGATCACCGTGCCGGTCGGAGGCGTTGCGTGCACGACCAGCAGGAGCTAATTGGTGATTTCATATTTGAAGTCGCCGACAGCGGTTGGGAAACGACCGTTGGCAGCCATGTTCGGGTTGCGGATGAAGCGGAGACTCAATTTGAAGTTGAACGCCTCATTGAAAACTTTTTCCTGAAAGATCCCGGTGCGGATCACCTGGCCATACACCGCGACGAGCACCTCGTTTTCGCGCGTCGCGAGAATGTCAATCTTCGCAATCTCCGGTTTCTGGTGAAGCTGCTTCGCGCGGAACTCAACCGCCTCGCGCGTGCGATGCTCCTGGGCCTTTTCCAATGCCGACTTCAAGAAAATCTGACGCAACAACTCCGGGTGGTCGAAATCCTTGGGGTTGCGTTCAAGGAACGTGACGGTTGCAAGTTCCGCCTGCTGCGCGTGCAAATCCTTCGCTTCCGAAAACTGAAGCAGTGGACTGACGTAATAGGTCTGCGCCGGGTCAATGATGACGACACGCTCGCGTTGCTTGAATTGATTGATGATGTGATAGCGATCGAGCGCTGCCGCCACGGACACGGCAACGGCGACGAAGAACCAGAACCACGGCAGGCGGTCGCGCTGGGCAAACAGTTGGGTCGGGTCGAATCGCTTCCGGGCGAGGCGCGCGCGAGTCGAGCCGTTGCCAGTGGGCGTTTCACGAGGGCGAAGTGCGGTGGTTTCCATAATGTCAGTAGTAGTGGCCTTTGGTTCGGGCGATCAGTTCGCGCACGGCTTTGTCGCCGGTGATGTCGTCACCCGGTCGTCCGCGAGCGGAGCGCGGCGGCAGACCAGAACCGGCGACGATGATTGCTCCGGCGCTGCCATGTCCGGCGGCGCTGGAAAGCGTGCTGAGAATTGCCGCCATGCCAGTTGCGCCGGCAGTCACCGCTGGCGAGCCAATCGGAGCGGCGACGGCTGCTGCTCCTGCGGTCGTCGCGGCGGTCTGCAAGAAACTGCTGAACGCTCCGCCGATCAGTTGTCCTCCCGCGAGTTCACCCGCGGCGATAACCTTTTGAATCACTAGCGGGGCGGCAATCGTGCTGAACACGATCCAGAACGCGACCACTGCTACGCCGAACGTCGCTTGCAGCGAGTAGAATGAGGCGGTCGGATCGAAGAACCGCGACGACGGGTCGGTCATGAAATCCAAAACTCCCTGAGTGATTAGCGCGGCGACGGCCCAGCCGAGCGGCCAGAGCAAAACGCCGACGATGTGCATCAGGTAACGAGAGCCGATTGAGCGCAACGGGCGGATGGCCATAAACCCGATGAGCAACGGCGACAGCGCGTAGGCGCTGAAAAGGATGAATTTCTGGATGATGTAGGCCCAGAATAGGAGCAACGAAGCAAACTTGCCGACAAGCCAAAGAATCCCGGTGATGATGTGCTCGACAGTGAACGCGCGGATGTCGCCCAGAATGTCCCACCATGAACGGTCCTCGCCAGTGTCGCGGCGCACTTCGAGCAGGTGGTTGTATTGCTCGTGGACCTGGGACGGGTCAACGCCGAGACCGTCGAGAATGGAGGTTTGGAGGAGTCGCTGCGCTTCATTGCCCCACTGCGGCAGCATCACGAGCAACGCGGTCAGCACGAACAGCCGCACCATGTGCAGGATGAGCGTCTTGCCCGTGAAGCCGTGGAGGACGAGAAGAATCGTCCCGACGATGAACAACATGAACGCGACGATACGCAGCAGTTCGTGCAGTTCGGCGCACTTTTGCAGGAACGTCGTAAATAGTTGTTCAAAGGTTGCCATACGTCGGGACGATTTGAGTGTGGCGTTACGGAGTCGGGAACGCGGTGGGCGCGTTCATAAGGCGGAACGTCTGCCCGTACTTCTGCACGGCCTCCGTGAACTCGGCGTGCTGCTGTTCCTTCTTCGCTTCGATCTGGCGCTGGACTTCGTTGCGATTGGCCACGTCCTGCACGAGCGCGGACGCAGTGGCCTGATTGATTTCGTAGTCCGTGTTGTTCAGCGCGGATGACAGGCCGATGAGAACTCCGGTCAACTTTTGCACTTCTGCATCGGTCGTTGCGCTTTTGAGCGCTGTTGTGGTACGGGCAATCTCTTCCTTGAGCGCGACTCGTCGCGCCGCCGCGTCAGTGGAAACGGACAGGAAATTGTCTGTGGTTTTCTGAACGGCGGCGACAGGCAAATACGGCGCTTCGCGGCGTGTCACGCTCGCACCGTTCGGCGTGGTGAACGTTGTGCCGATGCTGGTGAACAGGCCATTGGCGTTGTAAAGCATGGCTTCGCCTGCATCCACTGCGCCTTCGAGCGCGGTCAGGGTCTCACCGACTTCCGTCTTGCGAAGGTCGTTCACGAGCGGCTGGACCGTCGTGAGCACGACTGCGTGGGGATCGCCGAACAGACTTTCGTAATGTTTGAACTCGTTGAGCTGGTCGGTGAGCGTTTGGATTTGCTGCACCTGGTTGTTGATCATCTGGACGAATTTCGCGATTTCCTGCGCGGTGTTGATGACCGACTGAACGGTGTTAGCCGGATCGTAAACGATCCATTGCGCGCGTGCCGACACGCTGATGCCGAGCGTCACGAGCGCGAGTGCGATAAACTTTTTCATGGTGTGCCTTTCGTTATGTCGTTCTTCGGATGGCAGCGACACGCCGCCAATCACGAGAAAGGATTTACCACGAAGGAGAGAGGCGACGGTGTATCAGGCGCACAAGATGCAGTGAAGTCCGTGGAAAGGCGGAGAATGGAAACGGGATTTCCTTGCGCTGACCAATTCGGGCTTCTTGTGAGACACAGCACAATTTGTGTAATCCGTCTTGGCGAATGCCAAATTCGTTAAACGCCCCTGGCCGCGCTCATCAAGATGGATGACGCGGTGAAGGCGAAGGTGGATACGTTGCTTGGTGTTCGCTGACTCTCAGCGTCCAGGCGTACGGCGCGAACGCAATGTCGGATTTTCGCTTGGCTGTCCGTACAATGGTTGAGTGAACGAGTGCGACGACGACGAGTTGCTGCAAAGGTATGCACAGCACCAAGACGCGGATGCGTTTTCCGTGCTCGTGCAGCGGTATCTCGGATTGGTCTATTCTGCGGCATTTCGCCGAGTGGGTGACCATCATTTGGCCGAGGAGATTGCGCAGGCAGTTTTCGTCGTTTTGGCGCGCAAGGCTGGCAAATTGAGACCAACCACCGTGCTGGCGGCGTGGCTTTATCAGGCGACACGCTTCGCAGCTTCGGACGCGCTGAAGCTGGAACATCGTCGTCTGAAATATGAACAAGAGGCTGCACGTATGGGTCCACCAGATTCCAGTTCGGCATGGGAAGAACTCGCTCCCGTTGTGGACGAGGCCATCGATTCGCTTTCAGAAACGGATCGCCGGGCTGTCCTTTTGCGGTTCTTTGAAAACAAAGGGCTGAAAGAAGTCGGACAGGCACTGGGCGTGAATGAGGATAGCGCTCAGAAGCGCGTGGCACGAGCGGTCGGCAAACTGCGTGCCTTTCTGGCCAAACGGGAAGTCTTTGTTCCTGCTGTCGCGCTGACAACTATCCTGGCATCGCAATCCGTGAAAGCAGTTCCGGCTGGACTGAGCCATTCCCTCTTGTCTGGCGAGGGGATGAAGGCGTCCGCGATGTCAGCTTTGGTCTCGGTGCTCGTCGAGGGAACACTGAGCAAGCTCGGTTGGATGCGACTCAAGCCGCTACTGCTGTCTTTGGGCGCGGTTCTCTTCTTGAGCGGGACGGTCGTAAGCGTCGGGCATTGGATGGCCGTGACAGGATCACCGGCCAATAGCCTGTACTCCGCCGAAGCAACCATCACGCCTTTGCCCGAGAGGAACATTTTCGAGGCCGTGGTTCGCGTGGCGAAAGTTCAGAAAAAAGGCGGCAAGGAGAACGAAAGCGTGATTTCGACCCATCGCCTAGTGGGAGTCTTGGGACAATCGGCTTCCAGCGCGTTGAGTGCCGGGGATGCGGGCGCCGGCTCTGTGCTGGTGGAGGTGTTCTGCCCCACCAACCGCTTCGACGAGCTTGCGGCCTGCAACGTAGCAGTTGAGCGCGCAGGAACCAGATTCCCGGTCACGCGACTACAACTGACGGTGAGCAAAGGACCGTAGGAGCAAATCAACATGAAAACAGCATTGATTACTACTGTAGCTGTGTTGGCGTGGGCCGTAACTGGCCGCGCTGCTGAGGCGGAAACAGTCGCGCCAAAAGTCGGAGAGCCAGCCCCACCGATGACCCTGGAGAAGCTGCTACAAACCCCAGCGGCTGCAAAAGCGGATTGGAACAGTCTGCGCGGCAAAGTCGTGGTCCTGGAATTTTGGGCGACATGGTGTGGCCCGTGCATCGGGGCGTTCCCGCACCTGAACGAGCTAGCGGAGAAGTTCAAGGATCAGCCGGTTCAGTTCATTGCCGTCACAGATGAGAAGGAGCCAGTCGTGAGCGCCTTCCTCCGCAGGAAGCAACTCAAGGCGTGGGTAGGACTGGACACCGACAGATCACTGTTCAAAGCCTTCGGTATCTTTGGAATTCCGCATACAGTACTGGTAGGTCGCGACGGAAAAATTGCCGGCATGACCTATCCGATGTCTTTGAAAGAGGAACATCTCAACGCTCTGGTCGCCGGCAAGCCCGTGAACCTCTACCAGACCAGCACCAAGAAAGACCTGATCACCGCTGGGATGCTGCCGGGCACTGACCAGCAGTCGGTCAAGCCGATGTTTCAGATACTCGTCCGTCCCTCCATCTCTGACACGGTTGGTCGGTCCCAAGGCAACGGATCGTTTACAGACGTGGGTGCCACGGTCGTGAGCCTTTTGTCGAGCGCGTATGGCGCGAACTCCGCGCGGATGAGACTGACCTGCGAAGTGCCGGAGGTCCGCTATGATGTCGTAGTGAAAACCACTAGTCGGGATGACGCCGGGATGAAGCGGTGGTTGCAGCGCACGATCGAAGAGGTGTTTGACCTCACCGCGAGATGCGAAACGAATGAGGTGGACGTTCTTGTTCTCAGAGCCACCGGAACGAAGAACGAGGCATTGACCCCGACTGTGTCCACAGGTGGCTCCTCGGGGATGGCGGGACCTGGCCGAATCAGTGCTGTCAGGCAACCGATGAAGTGGCTCGCCTCCAGTCTGGAAATACAGATCAAGAAACCCGTGGTTGACGAGACTGGTTTCACTGGTGAATTCGATATCGAGTTGACATGGAAGAACAGCAATGACCGTTTGGAGCAGATCCGGCGCCTTGTTGAAGCAGTTCGCGAACAACTCGGCCTGCAACTCACTCCGGCCAGGCGAACGATAGAAATGCTGGTCGTGGAAAAGACAGCCAGGTAATTGTTGGATGAAAGGTGTCCGACCATGAATTGCTCCGTTCTGCTCGCTGCGTTGGCCTGGTGCTTCCTGGTCCCGATAACTTCCGCCGCTGATGATTCAACGCCTCGGCGCGGTAGCAAGGAAGAGGGCGATGGCGTTTTCAGCAGGGTCACCAACCAAATCCAGGGAATCCATCTGACCAGTTCCGCTTTTCGCTCGGACTGGCACCGAACCCGGTCGCTGGTGAAGCTCGGAGCGGTTGCGATTGAACCGTTGGCTCAGGTCGGCCGTGATCGCGCGCGGAGCACGGAGCATCGAGTGATCGCGGTGGAAGCGCTGGGAAGAGCCGGTCGGAGTGAGGCCAAAGCCGCGCTGCGGTCGCTGCTGGACCAGCCCGAGCTTCCTCAGGAATTGCACGAGGCGGTCGGTAACAACCTCTTCTTGTTGGGCGACAAAGCGAGTGTGAACGCCCGCATTGCCGAGTGGAAGACCTACTGCGACCTGCCCATAGCCGCCGACAGCTATGAACGGAGGATGGCCGCCCTCTACTACGAAACAGGCCGCTTCAAAGAAGCCGCTAGGCTCTATGGCCAACTTCTCAAGAAACCCGCGCCAGTGGCAGAGCAAGAAACTGCGAATGTTCCTGGAATACAACCGAGCCTGTTGCGCTGCCCTGGCCGGGAATCGCGACATGGCTATCGACGCCGTTCGGCATTTCCTCAGCGATGCGGCGAGTGACATGTTCCAGATCGACCGGCTACCAGAAACGGGTGACTTGCAACTTTTGCATGAGGACACCGAGTTCAAGACACTTATCGGGACAGCCCGCGCCCGGTTCGGTGCCAAATCTCGGACGGGAGTTTCGGAGCGTTCTGAACACGACGATGGGCAGGAGAACAAAGCCAAAGTGGAGGTCCGAAAGTTCCTCCGCGACTACTGGAATGGCGACCGCAAGCGGTTTTCGCAAGCCGAGTGGATTGCAGAATTCAGATCGCAAATTGACCGATACCAAGGCACTACGGTCATCGCCGAACTGCAACACAGTTTGCTGGTCATCTACAGCAACGAAAAGATGTGGCAGGAGTTCCTCGCCTTGTATCTCGAACTCTTGAACACGTCCCCAAATCAGTCCGTTGTCGGAGACCACGCGCAACGGGTGCTCGAAGTCTCGAAGAAGTTGGCCAGGGAGGACGAAGTGTTGGGTGCCTTTCGGAAGTTGCTGGAGGCCGCCGAACCGCCGAAGAGCGTTCCAGCGATTTTCTTCGCTCTGGCCGAGAGAGCTTACTCCGGCGGTGAAACCGAGAAAGCCAAGGCGCATTATCGGGAGTTGCTGCGGCGATTCCCGGACGACTGGTGGGCCGCAAGAGCAAGAGGCCGCCTCCATGAAATCGAGCATCTGAATATAGGCCAGATGGCGCCCCGCTTCGAGACCGCAGGCGTTCACGGCCAAAGAATCTCGCTACAAGAGATGCACGGTAAGGTGGTGCTGCTGCACTTTTGGGCAACTTGGTGCGGCCCATGCAAGCCCGACCTTCCGATGTTGAGGGAATTGCACGCAGCGCTGCCTGTAAAAAACTTCGCCCTTGTTAGTGTCAGCCTGGATGAGGACGGCTTGGCGTTGGTCACGTTCCTGGACAAACAGAACGTGCGCTGGCCACAAGTCTGCGACCTCAAAGGCCCGAAATCCGACTTGGCGCAGAAATACAACGTCAGCGGCATCCCTGAAACCTACCTCATTGATCGCGAAGGCAAGATTGCCTACAAAGGACTGCGCGGTGAAAAGCTTAAGGCACGCATCATCGAGATGCTTGCGACAAAGTGAAAAGCAATTTTTCGGTCCCAAATGAGGATTTCTGCACAAACCTCGCTTTAGCGAAAAGACCACACCGGCTACTACACCTTGCCGGAGCCGTATCTCGTTTTCCACGTCACCGCGATCACGCACCGCAAGGACGCCGTTTATCCCGCGACCATCGTCGGCATCCCGCCGATGGAAGATTTCTACCTCGGCGGCGCGTCCGTGAAACTCTTCCTGCCCATCTTCAAGATGAACTTCCCCGAGATCGTGGACATCGCGCTACCCGCGGAAGGCGTTTTCCACAACCTCGTCTTCGTCAGCATCAGGAAGACCTACCCGATGCAGGCCTACAAAATCATGCACGGCCTCTGGGGCATGGGGCAGATGATGTTCACCAAATACATCGTGATGGTGGACGCCGACGTGGACGTGCACAACACCGGTCAAGTGCTGTTCGGGCCATGCGCGAACACGTGTACGCTCCATTCATCACTCCTCGATGCGAAGGAGCTTTGTGGACGGCTGGAACGTCACCCCGTCAATTCGCTGTTCCGGCAACTGCACGGGATAAAGGCGGACGCTGCTGACCTGGTTGCGTTGCTTCTGCATGGACACGTAAAGCCAATACTGTTGCTTCACGGCGTCGCTCTTGCCCTTGTCGTAGCCGGTCGCGTAAGCCTTCTCGGATTTCTTCTTTGCGGCGTAATGGAGCGTTTCGCTCACAATGACTCCGCCCGCTGCGCCAGCGGCGGTGACGAGAGGATCGCCGTGAGAGATTTCGTGACCGAGATATGCACCGCCCGCGCCGAGCGCCACGTCGCTGATGGGACGTGTGGCGGCGCAGCCAGCGAACAGGCCAGCGACGAGAGTGAGGAGAAGCAGTTTGGATGCGTTTGTGATGAGTTTCATTTTCATAACGGTTAATGGGCTTTGGTTTTGGTGTCGTTGCGGCGGTTGGCGTGGAGAATGATTCCTTCGACAACACTCGGACTCTGGCGCAACTCGCGGGCGCGGCGGTCGAAGTGTTCGCCGCTCGAACTGGAGCAATAGAGCATCTCCGGCGAAGCAACGTTGTGGACCGTGCCGCAGAGATTGCGCGTCGCGTCGGTGTGCAGGTAAGTGAACGGCGAATACTTCTGGCCGGTCTGGTGGTCAGGCAACGGGTAATTCATGATCGCGTGCTGAGTCACTTCTGGCAGCGCGATGTCGTTGCCCATGTCGTCCAGGTCCGCGCGATCGTTCTGGCGCATGATGAAGAACTGGCGGCTGTTGCCGAACACGGCCGAGCGGATGCGGCTCTGCTTGAACCGCGCGTACTGCTGAACGATGGAGATGTTCCAGCAATTGAACTTGCGAAGTTGCGCGTAGGATTCCTGAACGATTTCCTGGCCGCCCGGAATATCGAGAAAACGCGCGACCTCCTCATAGACGTTGCGCTTCCGCAAGGCGCGCGGCAACGTCATGATGTGTTTGCGCGCGTGGTTGGTGATGAGGAAACCCGCCGCGGCCTTCAACTCCTTCGCTGACTCGGGGATGTAACCCAACTCGAAGTGCGCGACCTTGCCGGTCAGCGAGAGATTGCTCGTGCCGTCGAACAAGCAGCCGTAATTCCCATCGCGACACCACGGCAGGATGAGCGTGGCGATTTCCATGATCTGGTCGCGCTCCGCGCCCATCGGGTCGAGCATCATCAACTCTTGAAGCATTCGGTGCGTCGGGAATTCGTCCGGGGTGAAATAGGCAAAGGCGAGATTGCGGACTTCCTTGCTGGTTTTCGGGTCTTTAAGAAACTTCAATATGGCGGCTTCGTCGAATTGCCGCATGTAGTTCTCAGCCTCCTCGGCGTGGCTCGCCTTCCAGTCGCGGAAGTCCGCAAAGGTTTCGAGACCGGTCGCACCGGGCGGCATTCGCTCCGCGCGAAATTGTTGGAGTGCGAGCGCGTGCCGCGCGATGTCGAGCAACTGGTCGTGGCGCTTCTTCTGCCAGTCCTGAAACGCGTCCTCGTAAAGCAGGTTGAGGTATTTGGCGATCTGCGCCTGGCGGAGCATTTGTTTGTCCTCTTGGGCCGAAGTGCCAATCATGCGGGCGACAAGTGCGGTCGCGGCCGACAAATGATCCGGGGTGAGCGGCAGTCCTTTCGTGTCCAGGTAATTGATGGTCAGGTCGCCGTCCGGATGAATGATGATGGGGCGCGCACCTTCCTCGACCGTGGCCGTGTAAATGCCATAGCTGAGACCTTCCTCGATAATGACGGTGTAAGCGAAGTAACCTTCCGTCTGCGTGAGCAGGTCGCAAACAGTGACGGACTTGCCCGCGCCGGACATTCCGAGCAGCACAGCGTGTTGCGGCGTCTTGTTGTCGTCCGAACCGGAGAACGTTTCGATGCCGACCAAGTTGTCGTGTGGGCCGTCGTAAATCGCCTCGGCGGTCGCCAAATGCCCGGTGAACGTGCTGGTCACGGGCAGCATGTCGGCCAGAAAGCGGTGTTCCGCGTAGAGTTTCCGGTGTTCGTAGCGTCCCCACGTCCAGCCGGGCCACGTCTGAAAGAACAGATTCTTTGATGTGCTGGGCAGGTTGCTCTCGAAGTATTGTGCCGCGTTCATCGAGTTGATGGCGTTCTTGATCGCCCCGGCCTTTGCGTTCAGGCCGTCGCGCGTCTTGTCCCAGACGCGGATCGCGAACATCGAGTGAAACGGAATCGTCTGACCCTGCATCAGCGCGTGAATTTTCTTTTGCTTCTTCTCCATCACCGTGAGCAGAGAGATTTTCTTTTCGCTGGCGTAATCGCCGGCCACGCGGTCGTGCTCCTTTTCCTCTTTGCTGATCTCTTGTGAAATCGGAAGCGGATCAACGTTCACCGTGATGGTGTAGTCGAGCAGCCGCAGGTTGGTGAGCCGTTGAATGATTCCGGGGTACGTCGTGCGCGGCCAGCGGGTCAGCACAATGAGCGAGTGATAATGGCCATCGAGGAAGAAACCGAAATCACTCTGGCCGTTGCCTTCGCTGTGCCAGCAATTTTCCTGAATCGAGAGTTCGGGCACGAATCCATCCGCAGGGTCGAAATCGAAGCGGTCGTTGAGCGACGGATTGAGAAAACGTTTGTAGTGTCGGAAATGGTCGAGGTCGGACATGGGCAAGATGCGCGCGCCGCCTGAACCGAAAATCTCCATCAGCAGCCGGTGAATGTGCTCGAACTCGGTTTCGAGCTGGTCGAGTAGCGTGTTGTAGTATTCGCGGCGTGCGGCGGCCGTCTGGAATGCCTTCGGCACATTCTCCAACGAGCGCGAGACGTAGAAGATGACACGCTGGCGGCGAAGTTTCCGTTCCGACATCGCCTGCCAATAGCGACTGAATCGTTCATTGCGGGCGCGCTTGGTCCAGACATTGGAAAACTTTTCTGTCTCCTGCTGATAGCGCAGCAATTCCCCCTTGTAATCGGAATCGCAGAAGTATTGCACCTGGAGGCGTTGGTTTTCGTGAAGGGACGCCAGCAGGAGACAGAGTTGATCCTGAAAATCGTTGAGGTCCGCTGCGGGACTGTTCGTGAGGTCGGGCGCTTCAAAGATGAAACCCTTCGAGACGTAACCGCCGCGCCGAAGATGATTGAAGATCATCATGTCGCGGACGAAAAAACCGTTGGGAGCACGTTCAAGCATAGGTCAGATGCGAATGGGTTTGGTGGAGGCGGCGTGCCGCTCGCGACGGCGAACTTTGGCCACGATGTGATTTACCTTTTCCAAGTCACCAACGAGTTGCTGGACGGAGCGCGCCTTGCCGATTTCATTCGTCGCGATGTAAGCCTCGCGGACGTGCGATAAGGCGCGCTCCATGTGCTCGCGTGCGATTGGGTCGAGATCGTTGCGGTGGAGGTTCTCGCGCAACGCTTGGTCGGCGGTGTCGAGTTGCTCAAAGACGTAGCGGCTCACGGCTGTTCCTCCGAAAGGGGGTGACGGAAGCTACAATTGTTCTGTGCTTCGGGCGCGAATCCGCTGCCGGTGAACAGACGCTCGAACATGTCGCGGTCGTATCCGGGCGGCTTGCCCTGCCGCAGTCCGAAGATGTAGGCGAGGCAGAGCGCGATGGGTATCAAGGCGACGACGAACGAAGTCAGGAACGACGCCTTCAACGGGACGAGCAACACGAAGAATAGCGTGATGCCCGCGCCGACGCCGCCCACGAGCCACCAGAACAAACCTCCTTCCAATCCCCACGTCTTGCCTTTGGAGTCTGACGCAGCGTTGGTATCGGTGAGGCGGAGGTCTGTTTTCATTTTGGCTCGGGGCGGCTGGAGGCGGGATGTGTGGCGGGAACTAGAAATTGCCGACGCCGACGGCGCTGTTCGCGTCAATGCCGAAGATTTTGTAGAAGGCGTACACCGCAGCTGGCGCAGCCGCGATGATCGCCCCGCCGATAATGCTCATCTTGCCCTGGTCAACGTCACCGCGCCGGATGGCGAATCCGCCGTAGATGACAGCCGAGATGCCGAGGACGAATCCGAACATCATGATTACTGCGAGACTGTTGCTGATGCCAGTCTTCAGCTCAGTGGAGTTGAATGCCTGCGCAAAGGCGGGCATGGCATTGAAGGTGAGAATGGCGGCGACCACGAGGAGGGAGGGCAGCCGCGAACGAACTTTGAATTTGATGTGCTTGATTAACTTCATACGCGTTTCTGTTTTTGATTTCTCTCGTCAGCGGCTTTTTTCCGCCGAACACGCGTGGACTTTCTCACATCCGCGCGAAGTGCTGGTGTATGTCGAACACAACATGCGCGCTCAGTCCGTGCTAAGAACCGGGGATGAACAAATCGACAGACCCAACGAAGCTCTCCAAACTGCACGAATTGGATTCTCTCCTGCCGCGCGAAATCCGCGGCCAGTCCCACACACTTCCGCGAATCATTTCCGCTGTGCGACGCGGCGAACTCGGATTGACAAAGCCTGCGCGTCCGCGTGGAAGTTTTCTGCTCCTTGGACCTACCGGTGTCGGCAAAACCGAAACGGTGGTCGTGACAACGACGAAGGTGTTCAGCGCAGCACAATTGTTCCGCTTCGATATGAGCGAATTTCAGAATCAGGAAGCGCTCGGTCTGTTGCTGGGCGCGCGACTTGGTGAAGTCGGCTATCTCGGCGGAGTGCGTGAACGCGCGGCGGAAGGATCGCTTCTGTTCGATGAAGCTGAGAAGGCGCATCCGCGCGTGCTCGACATTCTATTGCAACTGCTCGATGCCGCACGGATCACAATCGCAACCGGGCAAACGCTCGACTTCAGTGGCTTCTACATCTGGCTCACGTCAAACATCGGCTCGGCGGAGTTGATGAGCCTGCAACACTCGAATGACGCGACGCTCGAACGTCACGTCCTCACGCGGGCGCAACAATCACTGCGTCCAGAAATCTTCGCGCGCGTGAATGAAAAACTCGTGTTCCACCGCTTGAGCTACGAACACCAGTTGGAGATCGCGGAGAAATTTCTGATGCGTGAAATCGAGTTTCTCGCCGCGCGCGGTCACGCGCTGAAACTCGATGCGACGGTTCTGCCTTTCCTCGTGCGAAAAGGCTTTCACCCAAAACTCGGCGCGCGGCCAATGCGCGATGCCGTCGAAAAGCTGGTTGGTGATGCAGTGACTGAGTGCTTGCTCGAAGCCCGGCCAGCGAGCGGAGTCCTGGCGCATGACGGAATGCGAGATTGCCTCGTCGTAATCTGATTCGCTCAACAGGGTTTTCCCAAAGCTGCACAGCGACAACTCCCCGCGATGAAAACCTAGAGGCAAAACTCCCCTGCGGCGGCGGGCGTGTCAGAGGAGGAACGGAAGCGGGCGCGTCTAAGCGACCGACCCGTAGTATCCTTGACACGACCGACGCCGCCATACAATCGAACCGG
>JAKEEH010000212.1 GCA_022616725.1 Limisphaerales bacterium
AAAGATAATCAGCGCCGGTTCGAGCAATGACATCGCGGCGGCGATGCTATTATCGACCTCCTCGTCGTAGTTGTCGGCGACTTTCAGGAGCATGCCGGGCAGGGCGCCTGTTTGCTCGCCCACATCAATCATGCTGATCACTGTCGCCGGGAAAACGCCGGAGTTCTGCCAAATGGGTTGACGGGGCGTGGCAAATCCGAGTTCCGAAAGCCGACGGGATGCATCGTGATCATCTCACCGGCGGCGGGACGCCCGTGACCTTTGCCCGCATGTTGATGAGGTCTTTGTAGGCCTCTTTGAAAGCGGCGGCATTGACCGGGTCCAGGGCGTGCGGAGCGAGGGCCTCGATCAGGGCGATCCGGTTTTCGATCAAGGGCAGGTCGCGGGCCGTGAGGTTGCGCGTGTCCGCAAAGCCATCCTGATTCAGGTCTTCGATGAGGTTTTTGCGATGGCTCGCAGTCAAGATCGGATCATTGATGGCGCGCTCATAAAACTCGTTCGCTTGCGCATCCGCGCCGACAAAATTCAGAGCCAGGCGTGCGAGCGGTTCTTTGCCTGCGGAATTCGTCAGCAAAGGACTTTGGTAAGTCTGCGCCGCGATCGGCACCGCCTGCGCACCGAGAGTTTGGAAAAGATACCTCAAGGCACCGCGATCGATTTGGCTGTCGGCGCGCACCAACTGCGCGTGCGCCTCGGCGGCAAACCCGGTGTCACCATACATGACGAGGACGCTGAAGAGGTAATCGCGATGATTGCGGTCGAGGGGACTGGCTGAATTCAACGTGGTTGTGCTGGCCAGGAGAGCGCGCGCGGCGGCCAGCGCCTGGTCGCGGTATTTGTCTGGAGCCATGTCCTGCAAGAGCCGGGCGACGTATGCAAGCTCGACGCCGCGGCCAGTGGCGCCCAACACGTCCGCCAAAACTCTCTCTGCTTCCGGCCCGCCGATCTGGCGCAAGACATCGAACAACCCGAAGCGCAGCGATGGCGGCAACGTGAACTCCGGCGGAAGCCGGTCGCGCGACCGTTGAAACCAGGAAGTATCCAGATCCAGGTCCTCGTAGCGCGCCAGGAACTCGCGAATTGCGGGCACGGCTTCCGATCCCGCTTGCGTCAACTCTTCCAGCCAATAGACGGCCTGGCGCAGATTTCGCGACGTGTTTGCCGACATTTTCAGCGCCTGAAGTTTTTCGATGATCTCCGCAGGAGAAAGCCGCGCCGGAATTTGCTGAGGAACGGGAGACGCTGATGCGATTGCCGCTTCTCGCGCCCGTTCCCTGGCCCGAGCGAGAGCCGCTTCCAACTCTGCCTTCTCTGCCTGCCACGCGGCCTCGCGTTCCGCCAATTGAGCGGCCTGACGCGCCGCATGCCGAGTCGTAACAATGAGAACAGCCGCGGAAGCCACGCCCGCGACCATGAGAAGGATGAGCACGCGTCTCATAGCGGAAAGCCTTAATGGCCTCAAACAGCCTGCGCGAGGGGCGCTCCTTTCACAAGCCGGAAGTGGCGGGGAGTGCGGACGCCTGGCGCGTCTTTCGTCTTGACTCGTGCGGCAGATTGATACCGAGCGCCGACCACACCAGCTTCTTCCGCTTGCAGTCGGATTAATTTCGGACAAACCGCCTGTGGCTTTCCTGTTGACCTGCGACTCCACACGAATACCCTGTGGCCCATGTCCCTCAGGCACATTTGCTCACTGGCAGTGGTGGCTACGGTTTCGGCGATCACGTGTTTCGCGGCCGGCCAGCCGATCAAGATCACCGAACAGGAAGACCGCGTGCGCGTCGAGATCGCTGGCGAATTGTTCACTGAATATCGTTTCAAGGGCGCGCCGCACGTTTATTTCTATCCGGTTATTGGCCCCGGCGGTGTTCACATGACGCGCCACTATCCGATGAAGAGCGATGTCAAAGGGGAGGAGCACGATCACGTGCATCATCGCTCGCTCTGGTATTCGCACGGCTTGGTGAATGGCGTTGATTTTTGGGCCGAGACGCCGAGAGCCGGCAGGATCGTGCATGACCGCTTTCTCGAGGTAAAATCCGAAGGGGACTCGGGCGTCATTCGCTCGGCCAACAAATGGATTGCGCCCGATGGCAAAGTGGTCATCACTGATGAACTCACTTTTCGGGTTTACGCGCGTCCGAAGAAGGAACGCCTTTTTGATTTCGAAGTGACACTCAAGGCTCACGATGAAGAAGTGGTGCTGGGCGATACGAAGGAAGGAACGATGGCGATCCGCCTTGCCGAAACGATGCGCCTAAAGCCCAACAAGCATAACGAGGGCAAACCCACCGGCCATATTGTCCACAGCACGGGAGTGCGCGACAAAGACACGTGGGGCAAGCAAGCCGCCTGGTGCGACTATTACGGTCCAGTTGACGGCAGGACGGTGGGAGTTGCGATTTTCGATCACCCGTCGAACCCGCGTCACCCAACCTGGTGGCACGTCCGCGACTACGGGCTGTTCGCGGCGAATCCATTTGGGGCGCATGACTTCGAGAAGAAACCGGCAGGCACGGGTAATTTGAAAATCGCGCCCGGCAAAAGCGTGACATTCAAGTATCGGTTTTACATTCACGAAGGGGACGAAAAAGAAGGCAAAGTCGCGGAACACTATGCTGAATATGCGGGCAAATAACCTCAATGACTCGAGAATTTGAAACGTCATTAAACCACAGCACAGAATGTATAAAGAGGTGGCGGCAGTCAGCCACCTCCTTACGTCGGTGGTTACAACAAACATCGCGGAGCTAATCGTATGAAAAAAGTGAATCGTCGCAGCTTTCTCGCCACGACCGCCACGGGCGCCGCCGCGCTCAGCATCCCCGCCCGGTCGTGGTCTCAGGTTTTGGGTTCCGCGGATGACGTTCGCGTCGCGGTCGTCGGTTTCGGTGGCCGCGGCCAAAGTCATATCAGCGGGATGAGCAAGCAAAAGGGCGTTCGCCTCACCGGGCTTTGCGACGTGGACACAACCATTCTCGGCAAAGAACAGCAAAAGTGGAAAGACAAAGGCGTGGAAGTCGAGGCGCACACGGACATGCGCAAACTTCTCGAGAGCAAAAACGTTGACGTGATCTGCATCGCGACGCCGAACCATTGGCATGCTCTGGCGTCGATCTGGGCCGTGCAAGCCGGCAAGGACGTTTATGTCGAGAAGCCCGTCTCACATAATGTCTGGGAGGGGCGAAAGATCGTTGAAGCCGCTCGCAAATACAAAAAGATCGTCCAAACTGGCACCCAGAGCCGGACCAGCCTCGGCATCGCCGAATGCTTCGCGTGGCTGAAGGAAGGCAACCTCGGCAAAATGACTTTGGCTCGCGGCCTTTGCTACAAACCTCGCCCGAGCATTGGCAAAGTCGAGGGTCCGCAGCCGGTTCCGCCGGGCGTGGATTACGACCTCTGGTGCGGCCCGGCGCCGGTCAAGCCAATAATGCGCAAACAGTTCCACTACGACTGGCATTGGATATGGGACACCGGCAATGGCGATCTCGGCAACCAGGGAATCCACCAAATGGACATCGCCCGCTGGGCGCTGGGCGTGAATGAGCTTTCACCACGAGTGTTTAGTGTGGGGGGACGGCTTGGATATGTCGATGATGGGCAAACGCCGAACACGCAAATCGTTCTGCACGATTATTCTCCTGCGCCGCTGATCTTTGAAGTGCGCGGTTTGCCGGCGAACCCCGGGGAACGGAAGATGGACAACATCTATGGGGCGAGCGTCGGCGTGATCCTGTATTACGAGGGCGGTTATGTCGTGGTGCCGAATTACAACAGCGCCACCGCGTTCGATAAGGACGGCCAGGAAGTCAAGAAGTGGCGGAATGACAAGGACGCCGATGGCAATGATCATTTCGAGAACTTCAGCAAAGCCGTGCGCAGCCGAAAGCATACCGACCTGAATGCCGACATTCTCGAAGGCCACCTTTCGAGCGCTCTCTGCCATACGGGAAACATTTCCTATCTGCTCGGCAGAGCAGCCGGACCGGACGAAATCAAAGATACGATCAAGTCCGACAAGAACCTCACCGAGGCGTATGGTCGCATGGAAGAGCACCTGGGACGCAACAATGTGGATTTGACAGCCACGAAAGCGACCCTGGGTGTGTTCCTGAAAATGGACCGGAAAACCGAGCGCTTCATCGGCAACGACAAGGCCAACCAACTGCTCGCGCGCGATTACCGCAGACCTTACGTTGTGCCGGAAAAAGTTTGATTTGCACGAGGTCGTCTCGGCCCCGGTCCGGAGAAGCGAGGTCCCGCATTGGCCCGCTGCGACGCGAATCAGAAACTGGGGTTAATGAAGCAGCCGTTTCTGTATGTTTCGCGGGTCTTGTCGAAGATCCAGAATCGCTACTACGAGAATTCGCGTCGAGTGGAGGCTCATAGAAGATCCCGTAGGGGAATCCCTGTATGACTTGTCGCCTGACTTTTTTCGAAATATGGAGGGGCAAATCTCCGGAAAGACGGCAATGCGCGCGAGATAGGCGTCAATGGCCATCATCAGTTCCACGCCAAAACCCTCTCGATAATTTCGAAAGGTTAAATATCTGCTGCAAGTCGGCGTCGGCCCCGGAAAGGAACTCGACGGGCAGGCTCATCGCGACCCGAGGATGCGCGCCTTGACGCTTTCCCAAGCCAGCACGTCCTCTGGATGTTGCCCGTAGTATTCGAGGCGTTCTTGAAGCAGTTTGATCTGATCGTCGCGGGGTGGAAATGCGCCGGGTTGCGCAGCCAACTCATCCCAAAGCTCCCGTATCAAAATCAACTTTTCCTCTGAAGAGAGACTTTTCAATGCGGGAATTTTTTCCGCGATCATGCAACTATTCTCCTGCAGCCGAAGAGTTTGTTCAAGGGCAAATGGTCCGGGAGCCCTATGACTCGGTGAGTTCGCGACAGCCTCTATTCGTTCTCGGCTAATTGTTGCCACATGC
>JAKEEH010000024.1 GCA_022616725.1 Limisphaerales bacterium
CGCGCCGCCAAGGCCGGTTCGGTGGTCACCAGCTCAACCGTGACCCTGACTGTCGTCGATGATACCACGCCTCCCAAAGCCCTGGAAGTGCTCAGCAGCCCAGGCAATCTGAACGAAATCGCGGTGCGCTTTGACGAAGCCATGGTGGACACCGACCTTCAGGAGGAGTTCAATTTTATCCTCCAGGAAACCGGATTGCCCGCGCAAGTCGCCACCAACAGCGCGGACAACCTCTCGGCGATACTCACCTTTGACACTCCCCTGGTTCTCAACCAAACCTATAATCTGGAAGTGCGCGACGTGCGGGACCTCGCAACACTCCAGATTAGCCCCAACCCGACGGTCCTGACCTTCGTCGCGGGGAGCAATGTGCCGCGTTTGAGCATCTCCCGCTCGGGAAACAATCTGGTAATTACCTGGCCCGCGCCATCAACGGGGTATATTCTCGAACAGACAGACTCACTGAGCCCACCGGCGTGGACAGCGGTGGCCGGAACACCCGCGGTGATCAACGGGCGCAACACCCTGAACGTCACGGCGTCAGTGCCGCTTCGGATATACCGTCTTGTCCAACTCGCTCCCGGCGGCTGATCGCTGGAATAAACATATTGACACGACCCGCCCAAAAATGGGCGGTCGTTTCCCTTAGCTTAGTCCGCCATCGCGGGTTCGCGCTTCTCCCACTTCCGCATTTGCCGTTCGGGAAGAGAGGTATCCACTTTGGCGTAAAATGTCTGTTCGCCGAGTTCGGCTTCGACCGCCTTCTGGAAATCCAGCGAAGGCGTCACGAAGAACCGCTCGTGTGTTTCGATAAAAACCGCCTCGCCGCTCGGCCGTATCATGCAAAGGAACAGGGGGCATTTGCCGCGGTACGTCTCGACGAGATTGCGCACCGTCTGCAGGCGCTCCGGCGTGACATGCGCCATTGGCAACCGCAAATGGACCTGGCGCGTGTACTTCCTGGGCGCATCCTCCAGCGGCAGGATTTCCTGCGGAAAGATCTTTGGTTTATCCTCGTCGTTGTTCACCTCGCCCACGATCAGAATGGCTTTGTTCGGCACGAGCATGTCTCGATAGCGGTCGTAATTCTCGTTCATGCAGAGCATGGACATGCTGCCGTGCAAATCCTCGATGGTGACCATGGCGTAGGGTTTGCCGGACTTTTTGGAAAACCCCTGCTGCACCGCCGAAATCAATCCGCCGATGCGTGTCATCGTGCGGGAGGGCAGTTGCGCGGCCGTGACCGTGTCGGTCGATGCAAATTTCTCTAGCAGCGGCACGTACGGTGTCAGGGGGTGTCCGGTTACGTAGAAGCCCAGCAGTTCCTTTTCCGCCGCGAGCAGCTCGTGCTGCGGCCACTCGGCGACGTTCGCGATCTGTTCGCTCTTCGGCGGCGCGCTTTCTTCCAGCATGCCGAATAACGAGCTCTGGCCGCGCTGCCGGTCCTGTGCGACATTCGCGGCGCGGATCAATGTCCGGTCGATTGAAGCAAACATGCCTGCACGGGTGACGCCGAAGCAATCGCAGGCGCCGCACTTGACGAGTGCTTCAAGCACTTTGCGATTGACCGCGCGCGTATCCACACGTTCGCACATGTCCGAGAGTGATTTGAATTTGCCGCCTCGTTCGCGCGCCTTGAGGATCGACTGCACGGCAATCTCGCCCACGCCCTTGATCGCCGCGAGGCCAAACCGTATGACCTTGCCGTCGCGCGCCGGTGCGAAGGTCACTTGCCCTTCATTGACATCGGGCGGCAGGATTTCGAGTCCCATGGAACGGGCCTCATTCAGGAGCACGGTCAATTTGTCGGTGTTGCCCATGTCATTGGTCATGAGCGCGCACATGAATTCGATGGGGTAATTGGCCTTCAGGTAAGCGGTCTGATAGGCGACAACGGCGTAGGCGGCGGCGTGCGATTTGTTGAAGCCGTAGCCGGCGAATTTCTCGAGCAAATCGAAGATCGCGTTGGCCTTGAAGGCCGGGATGTTGTTCACTTTCGCGCAACCCTTCACAAAGGTGTCGCGCTGTTTGGCCATTTCCTCCGGCTTTTTCTTGCCCATGGCCCGGCGCAACAGGTCCGCGGCGCCGAGCGTGTATCCGGCGAGCACTTGCGCCGCCTGCATGACCTGCTCCTGATAAACCATGATCCCGTAGGTCTCGCGGCAAATCGGCTCGAGCAACGGATGTTCATATTCGATTTTGACTTCCCCGTGCCGGCGCCGGATGAACTCCGGAATCAGCTCCATCGGCCCCGGGCGATAGAGCGCGATCAGCGCCGTGATATGCTCAATGGAACTGATTTGAAATTTTCGGCAGAGGTCGCGCATCCCACCGGATTCGAGCTGAAATATGCCGACGGTGTTCCCCTTGTTTAGAATTTCGTACGCCTTGGCATCGTCCAGCGGCAAGCGATCTATGGGGACATCAATTCCGCGCTGCGCTTTCACCATCTCGCAAGTATTGCGAATCACGGTGAGCGTTTTGAGCCCGAGGAAATCCATCTTCAGCAGGCCGAGATCGCCGACGGGCCCCATCGCGTATTGGGTGACGATGGCGCCATCTTCGTCCTGCTTCAGCGGCAGCAGATTGACCAGGGGTTGATCGCCGATCACAACCCCCGCCGCGTGGACAGAGGCGTTGCGAGTGAGGTCTTCGAGGATGAACGCGACGTCGATCAGTTCGCGCGTGACTTCTTCGGTTCCATACGCCTGTTTCAACTCCGGTGATTGCTTCAGCGCCTTCTCCAAATTGATGTGCAGATCGGCCGGGATCATTTTGGCGAGCCGATCGCCCTCACCGTAGCTAAGCCCCATGACGCGCGCGACGTCACGGACCACCGATTTTGCGCCCATCGTGCCGAAGGTGATGATTTGTGCGACCGACTCGCGGCCGTATTTTTGGCGGACGTATTCGATCACATCCGCCCGGCGGTCATCGGCGAAATCAATGTCGATATCGGGAGGATTTATGCGCTCAGGGTTCAGGAAACGTTCAAAAAGAAGATTATAGCGGATCGGGTCAACGTTCGCGATCTCGAGCAGGTAGGTGACGATTGAACCGGCCGCCGAACCTCTCGCCACGCAGGCGACGCCCTTGCTGCGCCCGTAACGAATAAAGTCGCCCACGATGAGGAAGTAGCTGATAAACCCGGTCTTCTCGATCACCGCGAGCTCGGCCTGGAGGCGGTCGATAACTGCTTTGATCGCGGCGGCCACGGCTGGGTCGGTCAAGTCGTCAGGCGCGCGAGTGTCCTCACCCGCAACAGGTTCTTGCGCCGGCCGAGACGCTAGGGGCGAAGACGCCCCCGCTCCGTACGTCGGCAGCAAGCGCGCATCCTGGATCGATTCGACAATGTATTCCTTGCCTTGCACGCGCGCCTGTATGCCGTAGCGCTTCTCCAGACCCTCGGCCAGCAACTGCCGCAAATAGCCCTCGCGCGTGAAATGCTCCGGCGGTTCAAACGCCGGGTAATGAAGTTTGCCAAACTCGATCTCGATGTTGCACTTCTCCGCGACCTCCAACGTGTTCTTCAGCGCCTCTGGCATCTCGGCGAACAACCGCGCCATCTCTTCGGCCGATCGCAGGTAAAACTGCTCCGGCACATATTTCATCCGTTTTGTGTCGGACAACACCGTCTGCGTCCCGATGCAAATCAGGCAATCATGCGCGTGCGAGTCGCTTTTCTCGATATAGTGCACATCATTCGTCGCGACCAGCTTAAGGCCAAATTCCTTTGCCCATGGAATCAATTGCCGATTCACCTTCATTTGCTCGCTGATGCCGTGATTCTGCAACTCCAGATAGAAATTCTCCACCCCGAGGGTCTGCTTGAACCAGTCGATTGTCTCGCGCGCCCTAGCGAGATCATCCTTCTGGATCAGTTCAGGGATTTCGCTGGCCAGGCAACCCGAAAGCGCGATCAGGCCTTCCTTGTTCGCCGCGAGAATCTCCTTATCGATGCGCGGCTTGTAATAATATCCTTCCAGGTGCGCCGCCGTCGCGAGCTTGATGAGGTTCCTGTAGCCGGCTTCGTCCTTCGCCAGCAGCACCAGGTGATGGTACACATCCCGGCTTCCGGCGCCGGAAACCTTCTTTTCCAGGCGGCTTCCGGGCGCGACATAAACCTCACAGCCGAGGATTGGTTTAATCCCTTTGTTGCGCGCGGCCTGGTAAAAGTCGATCGCGCCGTAAAGCACTCCGTGATCGGTCAGCGACAGGGCCGGAAATTTCAGCGCGTGGGCCTTTTCCATCAGCTTGTCGAGGCGGCAAGCGCCGTCGAGCAGCGAATATTCGCTGTGCAAATGGAGATGGACGAACTCGGAATGCATCGCCACAGAAATTCTATCGCCATCCGCCTTCGTCACGCAAGCGTGAGGGACCTACGCGCCGCAGAGGCAAACGCCAAACGTTACTCATTCCATTCATTCATAAACTTCGTATGGACCGCCAGGAATATCCAGCGTTTCTCAGAAGTGTGACACTTTGCGATGGCCCGCGTGAGCGCGTTCATCTCCGATGCATCAACCCGCGGCGTCGAAGAGTCCCTGACTTATACAATTCCGAGTTCGCCAATAATGGGCGATGTCGTGCTCGCCGACGAGACACCGAAACGCAGATGTTCGACGGACTCGTTGGCGTATGCCGGGATGATCCGATTGAGCTGGTCCTGAGTCGCGCCGAGATGGTCGCGAATGATTTCGCCGAGGACCGAACGATAATCGACGGCGCGTTTTAGGTAGGCGCTGCTGACGCCAAACATCGATCCGCCATTGGCAGGCGGATTTCCCGGCACCCAGCCCGGATCGGCTGGCGTCCAATTCGGCGCGCCGGTCGTGCCATTGATGCTCGGGTCGCAAGCGTAAATGCCGCCGTTAACGGCCCCGCCGCCGACATACATCACGCTGGCTTCGGCGTGGTCGGTGCCATTGGAGGCGTTTTCCTTAGAGGTGCGCCCAAACTCAGACAGGGTCACGACGACGATATCGTTCCAGAGATCGCGCCCCTGGTTGTTGTAAGCCGGATTGCTGAAGAAGTGCTTCAAGGCGTGAAACGTCTGTCCAATCCTGCCAAGCAGGTTCGCGTGCCCGCCTGTCGCGCCGCCCTGCGAGGTATGCGTATCGAAGCCGCCGAGTTGAGTGCCCGCGACAATCGCATCGGTATTCGCGAGGATCTGCGCCGCCGCCTTGAGATTCTTGAAGTAATTATCGCTCACGTTGAAGAGCCGGACGGCGGGGTTGTCCGGCTCGAAGAAATCGTTGTTCGCGAAGTTGATCTGCTGAAAAATATCGAGCGTCTCCTGGAACTGTTTGCCCATCCCATAAACAAGGGTCCGATTGTCCTTTTCGGGAAAAGGCCGAAGGTACGAGGCATCGAGCGCGTCCAGGTGCTTCACGCGATCGTTGTTACTCGCGCTGGAATAGTTAACGCCGAGCAGATTGTAACGCAGCGGATCTCCGAGGTTGGTCATCGGATGTTCGCCGCGAATGATCAGGGGCATGTTCGCTTGCACGGAGACGGCCATTAAGGCGCGCCCGCCAGAGAGGCCCGACTCCATCATGGCGCGATAGAAGACGCCCTCTTTCAATCCTTTGTTCGTCGGCACGCCGTTTTCCCAGTAGCGCTCCGAGTCAAAGTGAGATCGGGACTGCCGCGGATACGCCACGCGATGGATGATCGCCAAATCGCCCGCGTTATAGAGCGGCGCCAGCTTGTAAAGCGCGGGGTGCAGGGCCGCGAAGCCGTTGCCCAACGGAATCGCGTAGGGATAGTTTGCTCCAACGACGTCGCACATACCTGCGGCAATGGAGTAGCGCGGCATGACGAGCGGATCGGGGTCCTTTGGGATTCCCAAATCCGGCCGGGCAGAGTAATACGCCGGGTCTTCGATCGGGATGACATTGTTAATGCCGTCATTACCGCCGCGCAGAAAAATGAAGAGCACCTTTTTGCCCTGCAGTCCGATGCTTCCTTCGGCCAGAGCGCGGCGCACGAACAGCGGAACATTCCCCAGAGAGGCGAGGGCCGCCGCGAGCGTGGCGCGGAAGCCTGTGCTCATGAAACACCGCCGCGTAATCACGTTAGCCATAACTCAATTTCCGATTCAACGATTCACGGTTCAACGGTTCAACGGTTCAACGGTTCAACGGTTCAATTCAACCATTCAATTCAACAATTTAACGCCTCACAAAGTCACTGTTCCTGGAACCGCGGGAGCGCCATCAAGAACGCGACCATGCCGCGGACCCGACCATCGTATGCCGCGTCAGACAATTGATCGAAAGGAGACGAGTTTGGAACGCCCGTGTTGTCAGAATTGAGGAAAGCAATGCCCGCTTGCCGATCCAGGTCCACGTTCGCGCGCCCCTCCCCCGGATACAGCAGTCCAAGGAACAAATCCACTACTGCGCCGGCATCTTTCCATTGGCTGGGATCCAGTTTGAGCTTCAGCAACTGCACGGGATTCGCCACGTTATCGTCGCCCGCGCTGCCGTAATCGTCGTCCTTCAGGGAGCTGTTTGGCGCCATGCACAAATGCTGGGCGAACCGCATCCGCTCGCAAAGGTTGGCCGTGTTCAGCCAAAGCCGGCCTGTCTCGGGGTAGCCGTCGGGTTCTTCGCGATCGAACAGGTTCATATTGCCGATGCGGTTGAGCGGCGTCCTGAGGTCATAGCCATCCGTATCGGCGGTGTAATTGGTGGCGCTCAGAGGCGCGCGCAA
>JAKEEH010000213.1 GCA_022616725.1 Limisphaerales bacterium
CGCAGGACCGGTCGAGACCCGCGCCACCACGTCCACTTCTGTGATATTCGTGCGGCTTGCCAGCCGCGGAGACGAAGTCTCTCGGGCGAAGCTATCAACATTCGTTGCCGTGACTTCCGCTGAAGCGTCGGGAAATCCGCGTTCATAGTAGTACGTCTGGAGCGCTTGTTTTAAGTCCTGCGCCCAGGCTGAGGAATAGACTGCATTCGTCTCGGTTGTAACCGTGTGCACATTTGTGTCGGGGGTTCTGACCTCTTTTGTCACCGACCGTACCATGAACTTGTTGCCCTCCACCACACGGATGGTGACGTGGACTTCCCCTTTGGCCTCGTCTTCGGAGAGCTCGCCAATTTCGACGCGGGCATCGCGATACCCGCGCCGCTGCAGGGTCTCCTGCAGGGCGCTGGCACTGCGCCTCAGCTTTTCCGGCGTGTACACGCGCGAGTTCTTCAGCGGAATGAGAAGGCCTGTTTCGATAAAAAATTTCCGTGCCTCCTTCGATGGCAGGCTTTGAAGCCCCTGGAAGCGGAGCGTTTCATAATGGAATAGCTTCCCTTCGCGAACCTTGAAACGCACCTTTCGCGCGGACAACGGCCGAGGCAGCGGGGCTCGGGTCTGTTCCGTCCATTCAAATTCCGCCTGGCTGCTGTCTTGCAACGTCACGTGCGCCGTAATCCGCGGCTTGAGAAATCCCTCTCGCCGCAAGGCGCCCATGATCAGCACGGCGGCATCTTCGATGAAGCTGGGCTCATAGAACTCGACGGGTGTCTTCTGCAGCAAGCCGACCACGCGCTTGAGCTCGCGGTTGCCCAGGAACCCATAACCGGAGATGGAGAAACTCGCGTAATTCGTTTCACCGCCCAGGAGTTGAAGCGGCAGCAAGCACAGGATAAACAAACCCGAAATCCGAACTCCGAATGCCGAAACTCGGCCTTCACTACGACGCTCGACCCTAGACGCTCGACCCAACCGGCGAAGATTAACAGTCATTTGGAATAGATCCGCCGTTTCAAACTGATGTTGAAGGCATTGAACCGGTCGTATTCGCCCACCAGCGACCAGTCGTCGCTGAGTTTGTATTCGACATCATAGGTTTGAGAACCCGATTCGGAGATTTCCTCTCCCGTCCGGATGGTCAGCCGCTCGGATGCGCCGCCAAACCCCAGGGACCTCAGCACTCTCCCGCCGACGAACACGGCGAAGCGCTGCGCCCTCTGCGTTGGCGTAAACGTGATTTCATCCCGTGGCAGCTCGCCCGCAGTCAACATCAGGAAAATCTTTTCTGAAGTCAGAGGCGGCAGTGACGTGAACTGCAAGCGCGGATCCGTTGCCGGGCCGGTCACCTCCAACGTCACGTCATAGCCGAATCGGCGCGATTGCGCCGTCAAATACAATTGGGGCATGAACGGCTGCTCCGCGCTGAGCGATACTACGCCTTGTTTCACCTCCAGCGTGCCAAATGGGAACTCCACGTAGCCGGAGTTTACGCGCAATTCCCCCGTGGCCACCGGTTCGCGCAGCGTGCCGCGCAGGCGAAAATCCGACGAGGCCGTCCCGCGGAGAAAGGGCGTTTGCAGCTTCAGGAATTGATTCCCCGCGACATTGAGATTGAGGCGCCAGTCTGCAAATGGCTTTGTTTCAATGCTGAAATAAGGCGGGCGGCGCTCCGGTTGCGCGACCGAACCCGGGATCAGCGCTTCCAAATCGGTGAGGTAGAAACTGTCGCGGAGCACGGCGGTCCCGGAGACAATCGGGGCATTTGTGTCCGAACGGACAATCGCCACATCAAAGTCACTACGAATAAGCGTCTGCGGCTGGCGTACCAGCGCAATGTTTGTTCCCCAGACGTTGAGGTGAAACGGAGGGAGCATTCTTGAACCGAGGCGCTGCACATCCATGAAGCCGGAGGCGCTCACCGGTTCGCCGGAGAGCCGCGCCGTGGCTTCCTGCAGAAGAACCATCGTGCCGACGAGGTCAAATCGCGCGCCAATTTCGCGCAGCGCGCCTAATTCTCCCAGCGGCTGAGTGCTGACGTTCGTGAGACCGATGTAACCGCTGAGCGCGCCGCGATTATATGCGATTTCGAGGTCGAGAGTTCCGGCAGGCACGAGCAGCTTTGGATAAAGCTTCGCGAACGGCGCAAGGGAAGCCGATGCCACGGAAACACGGGCCTGAGCATTGGTCCAATCGACCGTTTCCCTGAGCCGCGCCGTTTGCCGAAGGGGCACTTCGCCTTCAACATGTATGGGCTGGCCCTCGATTTCGCACACCGCCTCCGAAACACGAATATTCTCGCGGTCAAAAGCGGCGGCGAGCTGCACCTTAGTCACAGGCGGTAGGGGTCTATCGCCGCGCCGCACCTCGACTTGTGCTATCGTCGCCTTTAATTCGCCCTGTGGAGCGCCCCACGGCCCGACGATGCGCGCCTGGACTTGCGGTTCCTCCACGCGAATCCCGGTGAGCCGTGCGATGCGATCCCAAAAGGCAGGATCGGGGTGGGTGCCCAGTGTCAGATCGATATCGCGGCCTGGGATCGCCACGAGTTGCTCGGGTTTTGACGGCTCCATGCGCACTGGGAGCCTCCCGCGGGCGTGAAGCACGGGAGACGACTCGCTCCACACGAGAAGATTGGTGATGATCAGCCCGTCTGCGGAAGCCGCCAGGTCGCAACTGGCATGAAACGGCTCGGCGCCCGTGTAACTGCCGTCCACTCGCGCGAATCCAGTTACCGGTCCGTCATTCCACCGCGCCTGAAAGAGCGCCTCTTTGATATCGAACAAGAGGAGATCGGGCGCAAAAAGGTCATCGAAATGCCGCGTGTCGAGCTCCTGGATTTCCATCGCGACAACGCCGCGCTCCGGCCAGGCCGAATCGATGCTGATTCTCACGGATGAATTGGCGGCGCCGCCGATTTCAAAGGGGCTGACCCGAACCCGGCGCAGCATGGGTTTGTTTTCAATTCGGATTTCGGCGGGGACCCGCAAATTGAGCAGACTGATTGCGGCCTTTGAGATCTCGAGTTGGCTGACAGTAAGCAGGGTATTTGTGGCGCCGAATGTCCCCGAACACGCCATGGAAATCGTCGAGGTGCCGGCCTTGGCCAGAACGGTTGCCTCCCGCAAAGCTCGTCCGGCGCCGCGCGCTTGCACATCAATGTGCGCGGCACGGACCCAGCGATTGCTTCGCATCTCCGCAGACAAACCGGCGGAATAAATCAGATTCGTAAACGGGCCCTGCGCTGTGATGCGCGCGGTGATTGAATGCAGCGGGAGAGGCGCCTCCTCCCGACCCGGCCATGTGAAATCGTCCGTTCGCAATTCGAAGTGACCCAACGTCTTCTGCTCGAGATTGGCATGGCCGAAAAATGATCCCTTCGACCCGTTCTCGAGTTCGGCGCTGGATTCAACAACCTCAAGCCGCGGCCAGAGCAATCTTCCCGAAGTCGCTAAGGTGCGAATGCGCAATGCGTCGCGCCCCAGATTTGTTGCCGTGATCGAAAACCCACTCGCCGGAAACCGATTCGTTCCGGCCGTGAAAGTTACTTGCCCGCGCACAGCGCCGGTCAGGTTGGTCCATGGCAGGCGGCTGAGGTCCGCGGCAACGTCGAGCACCGCTGGGGGTTCCCCCGGGGGAAATGGGATGTGAACGGGTTTCGACAAGGTCGCATTTACTCCGGGACCGTTGAGCTCCAGTTGGGAGAGTTCTGCGAAGTTAGTTGTTCCATGCGCGCGCAACGTGAATTGCAGCGGCGGTAGATTCGTCATGAACGATCCGGTACCCTGCGCGTTGATTTCGAAGCTCGATTCGGCCCAGCGAGCTTGAGCGGATCCCGAAACGTCACCAACTCGCAAGACAGCGCGGGACAAATTGAAAACCGGAGCGTCGAGACTTGCAGTGCGGGGCAGCATGCCTTCGCGGCCAAACTCCGCGTGCAACGAGACTCGATTGGTGTCCATGGCGGCCAACCCCGTGATCACGACGTTCGAAGGACCAGCCGCGATTCCGAAATCAGCCTTCAGGTGCAAACTCGGATACTCCGCGGAAACCCGCCATGGCCCACCATGGGTTATTCTTGCCTGGACGGCGACAGGTCCAGGAAGTTGTGTGTGCTGTAAACCCGCCGTAGCCACGCCCTTGTTCCAAGCCAACTCGGGCACCGCAGCGCTGAATCCCGGAGTCCGAATTAGGCCGCTGGTCAGCCGGAATGAAGGCAGCCATTTTTCCAGGCTTGCAATCGCCGCATCCATCTCCTCTACGCTCCCGAAAACGGAGGGGGAGCGGCGGGGCCGTGCCGATCGTCCGGCGTGCGCGGTGAGCTGCCAGTCACTGACGGTGACGTAATGGCGGGCATCGCCCCTGGCGAGCCGGATCAACCACGCGGTCGGGGTGGCAACTTCAGCATGCGCGGCACGGACGGTGATGTTGCGATTAGTCCAGGTGATTCCCTCGAGTCGGCATCTGGAATAGCTGATCCGTTGGAAGCTTTTGTATGAAGCGCCATAACGGTTGGCGATCGCCGGCAACACCCATGGCAGCCACAGCGGCGTGGCGGCAATGATCACGAGCAGAAAGCTAACGAACGCTCCTGCTGCGATGACGATGCGTTTTCGCTTGCGCGCCATGTTAAATACTCACCGCCCCTCAAGATGGACTGGCAGCGAAGCCGCAAGCAAGTGGGAGCGGCCCTATATTCGCAGTTCATAGGGAGGTTTTATTCCTTTGCGGCGTTCGGTTCCTCCTATAAATCGCTCGATTCATGCAGCGAGCTCTTTCGCCCGACCGAACGGCGGCTCAAATCCGAAGAATCTGTCCAAACATTCCGTCGTTGGCGGTGATTTTGGGGAGCGGTTTTGCCGGCATTGCCGGCGCGGTCGAGATCGATGCGGAGATTCCTTGCTCGGGGTTGCCCGGCTTTCCCGAACCGGGCACTGCCGGCCACTCAGGCCGTCTGATTTGCGGCAAGCTGAATGATGTTCCAATAATCTGTCTGTGCGGACGGAGTCATTTTTATGAAGGCTATACAGCGGCCGAGATCACGTTCCCGATTCGAGTTTTGGCGGCACTGGGCGTGAAAGATATTCTTCTTACAAATGCGGTCGGGGGCATTCGTCGCGGCTTGCGACCCAGCGATTTCATGCTCGTGACCGATCACATCAATCTGCTGCCGGAGAACCCGCTTCGCGGGATGGTCGGGACTGACAAATTTCTGGACATGACCATTGCCTATGACCCGGGTCTGCGTGATCTGCTCGTGCGAGCGGCCCGTGCCGCGAAAATTCGCTTGCGCCGGGGCGTGTACTTGGCCGTGGCCGGCCCGAGTTACGAAACGCCTGCCGAGATTCGCGCGTTCGCGCGCCTTGGGGCGGACGCGGTGGGCATGAGCACCGTGCCAGAAGTGATCGTTGCGCGCCATTGCGGCCTGCGAGTGGCAGCAATTTCCTGCATCACAAATTTTGCTGCCGGCAGGAGTAAAGATTTGCTCTCGCACGCCGACGTACTAATTACTGGCGAAATGGCACAAAAGGCGGCTGAGAAGCTGCTTAAAACCTTCGTTCGGCTGTATGCGAAAGGTTAGCGGTCAGCGGCTCGTAGCCGCAGCGATGAAAGCAAGGTTGCGCGCCGTCGCGCCGTATTCGCGTTTTCGCGTCGGCGCCGCCCTGGTGGCCAACTCCGGGAAGGTCTATCTTGGCGCGAACGTGGAAAGCGCCAGTTATGGCTTAAGCTGTTGCGCGGAACGTATCGCGCTGTTCAAGGCGCTCACCGACGGCGAAAGACGCTTCGGAGCCATTGCGGTGGTCGCGCCGGTCGCTGGCGGTCCCATGCCGTGCGGCGCCTGCCGCCAGTTGCTGGCGGAGTATGCACCCGAAGCGGTGTTCCTGACCGCTGACAGCCGCAAGCCGAGTGTTCCACGCAAGTTCGAGATCAAGAGCTTGTTGCCGGAGGCGTTTACGTTGCGTCCGCTCGAGGTTAGCAAGCTACGCAAGCAGAGTGAGTATTAGGTTTTATGATGACGGATGCCGCTTTCCCGTTGGAGACCGCGCCGTGGCCGGCCTTTTCAGTAACGCTAGGCGGGTCGATCGAAGCGGTCAACCTGGCGGCACAGACTTTGTTCGGCGAACGGCTGCAAGCGCGCGAGTTCGGTGAACTGGGGGAGGGCGAGACGAGCTCGTCGAACTTCATCCCGCTGTGCGCGCAGCTCAGCACGCCGTTGATCCCGCTTAGGTTTCGTGACCGGGACGGGAACGTGGCGACGTTCCTCACCTCCATTTCGGCAGTCCCCGGCAGCGAGGGAAAATGCTATCTCTTTCAGTTGTTTCCGCCGCCTGCGCCAGCTCTGCGCACAAACGGCCACGGCAAAGCGGAAGTAAAAGGCGGATCGGTTGAAATCAATGCCGTTCAGAAGCAGAAGCTCGATTGCGCGATGCAACTAACCCGCACAGTGGCGCTTGACTTCAACAACGCCCTTACCACGATCCTCGGCCACGCCTCATACGTCCTTGGCAGAATGGAGACTTCCAATCCTTGGCGGTTTTCACTCGGCGAGATCGAAAAGGCGTCGGAGAGAGCTTCCGAGATCGCGCATGATCTTGGCGTTTTCAGCCTTGAAGAGAAGGACAAATGCCTCCAAATCGAAGGCAATCTGAACGTCCTCGTGCGCCGCGCCGTTCAGATTTTGCAGACGGCCGAGCGCAAGAACATTGTCTGGTCGCAGAAGTTCGAACAGCAGATGTTCACAGTCCATTTCGATGAGGCGAAATTGCAGCAGGCGTTCGTGAAAGTCTTGGAGAATGCGACGGAGGCAATTGAAAACAGCGCACAGGTGAACGGCCAAATCAGCGTCCAGACGCGCAATGTCGATGTGGCAGACCGAACCCAGGACGGCGCCGTCCAGCTCGCCCGCGGAGCTTACGTCTGCGTGGAGATTTCCGATGATGGCTGCGGCATCGAGGCGGAGGCTCTCCCGCGGATCTTTGAGCCGTTCTTCACGACAAAGACCGGCCATCGCGGGCTCGGTCTGGCGTGGGTGTATGGTATCGTCAGCAATCATGGCGGCGGGGTGGCCGTCAGTAGCCAGCCGGGACACGGAACGTCCGTCCGGATTTACCTGCCTGCGGTCAAAAAGATCGTCGAGGAACGTCCAGTGCCGGATGAAGACCTGTCCGGGGAGGGAACGATCCTGTTTGTTGATGACGAGGAAATGCTGGTCTCGCTCGGGCAGATGCTGCTGGCCAGCGCGGGCTACAAAGTGCTGACGGCCAACAGCGCCGAGCAGGCGCTGGAAGTCTTTGGCCGGGCTCGGGAGCCAATCGATTTGCTGATCAGCGACATGGTCATGCCGAGGATGAACGGGCGCGAACTCATCGAACGCGTCAAGGCCCGTTGGCCGGCGACACGAATTATCTGTTCGACCGCGTGCGTGCGGACGGCTGGCACGGTGAAGAATTACAATTTCCTCTCCAAACCGTTTACCGCGCATGAACTCTTGCGGCTGGTTAAAAGCGCCCTGGCGGCAACAAATTGAACACAATCGAGAAGAGGCGCGAAAAAATGCGGCAGGAGTTTGACTTCATTTCCCGCGCTGGTTTAGGTTCTGCCGCGACGTATGCAGATTGAGAGCCTGAAAGTATTTTGTGATCTTGCCGAGACCGAGAGTTTCACCAAAGCCGCGCAGATTAATGAAATCACCCAGTCCGCGGTCAGCCAGCAAATCAGTTCGCTGGAACGGCAATTCAAATCTCTCCTTATTGAGCGCAGTAAGAAGCGATTTCGCCTCACGCGCGAAGGCCAGGTCCTCTACGAGTACAGCAAGCAGATTCTCAACACCTACGATTCGATGTCGAACAAACTGCAGGAGATCAAAGACATCGTCTCCGGCACCATTCGCGTGGCCACGATTTATAGCATCGGCCTCCACGACCTCCCGCCCTACCTGAAGAAATTCCTGAAGGCCTATCCGACAGTGAACGTGCATGTCGAGTATCGCCGCTCGAACCAGGTTTATGAAGACGTGCTCAGCAATGTGGTTGATCTCGGGCTGGTTGCGTATCCCAGCAAGGACGCGAAGCTCGAAATTGTCCCGTTGCGCAAGGACATGCTGGTTCTCATTTGCCATCCGCAACACCCGCTGGCCAAAGGCAAAGCCATCAAACTGCGGGAGCTCAGCGGGCAAAAGTTCATTGGCTTCGAGCCCGACATCCCGACCCGCCGCGCCATTGACAAGATCCTCCGGGATCAGGGCGTGCAGGTGAACGTCGTCATGGAATTTGACAACGTGGAAACGGTGAAACGCGCCGTGGAGATCGACGCCGGCGTTGCGATTGTGCCCCAGGGCACTGTCACGCAGGAAGTCAGCAAGAACACGCTAGCGGCGATCGCGATTGAGGACGCGCAGTTCTTCCGACCGCTCGCCGCAATTTATAAGAAAAACAAAGTCCTGTCACCCGCGATCAAGCAGTTTATTAATGTGTTGAAGGGGTAAGGACGTGCCTCGGCAGGCGGGAGCCGTCATGAGGCGCCAAAACTTTCTGCCAACGCTACCGCCTTGAGCATGGCTTTGGATTTGTTGACCGTTTCCTGATATTCGGCATCCGGCGTCGAATCGTTCACCCAGCCGCCGCCGGCCTGGATGTAGGCTTTGCCATCCTTCAGCAGCGCTGTCCGGATCGTGATGCAACAATCCAGGTTGCCGTTGAAGGAGAAGTAGCCGACGCAACCGCCGTAAGGGCCGCGCGTGGTCTGTTCGAGCTCGGAAATAATTTGCATGGCGCGGACCTTGGGTGCGCCGCTCAGCGTGCCGGCCGGGAATGTGGCGCGCATGAGGTCGTAAGGAGTACGGTTCTCAGACAGGCGGCCCTCGACCTGGGACACGATGTGCATAACGTGGCTGTAGCGCTCGATGATCATCAGATCCTTGACTTTAACCGTGCCAAAGTCGCAGACGCGCCCGAGATCGTTGCGCGCCAGGTCCACGAGCATGACGTGTTCGGCGCGTTCTTTTGGGTCGGCCAGCAATTCCTTTTCGTTGGCCAGGTCCTGCTCCGGGGTCTTGCCTCGTGGCCGCGTCCCCGCAATGGGCCGGATTTGGACTTTTCGATTTTCGCAGCGGACATGAATTTCCGGCGACGCGCCCACGAGCGCAAAGCCTTCCAGTTCCAAAAGGAACATGTACGGGGAGGGGTTGATCGAACGCGCCGCGCGATAAATGTCAAGCGGACTGGCTTTGACAGGGGTCGAAAACCGTTGCGACCCGACGATCTGGATGATGTCGCCGCCGGTGATGTAGTCCTTGGCTTTGAGCACGTTGGCGAAAAACTTTTCCTTCGGCACGTTGGATTCGAAGGGGATCGCCGGCACTTCACGCGGCACGGTCACGGGGCGGTGCTCGACCGGCTGTTCAAGCAGCGAGACCAGCCGTTCGATCTCGCTGACGGCATTCTCGTACGCTTCCGCAGGAGTGCTCGCTTCCTCGACAAAAGCATTGACGAGCACGGTGATGGTTTGCGAGACCCGATCGAAAATGAGTAATTCATCCGCAATGAAAAAATACATCGTCGGCGTCTGCAAACTGTCATCAGGCGGGCGCGGCACAATCGGCTCCACGTCGTGGATGAATTCGTAGCCGATGAACCCGACCGCCCCACCCGTAAAGCGAGGCAGCGAGGGCAACGGCACGGCACGGTAACGTTTGAGGATGAGCTCAATCACTTCGAGGCCATCCCGGACGGTGCCGGGGCTTTCCGGCGCCAACGGACCGCGCACAGTGAATTGCTCAGCGCGTTTGCCGTCTTCGAGCACTTCGACCGTCGCGCCGGTCTGCCGAAGCACCAACCGCGGGTTGCAACCGACGAACGAGTAGCGCCCGAGGTGCTCGCCTCCTTCGACTGACTCAAAGAGAAACGATTCGCCGTGGCCGCGGATCTTGCGATAGGCCGAGAGCGGCGTCTCAAAATCCGCCAGCAACCTTCGGCTGACTGGGATCAGGTTGCCTTGCGTTGCGAGCTTCGTGAACTCTTCAGCCGTGGGGGAATGCATTGCCATCACTGTGAGCGGCCGCTGTGTTCTCCCGCCGGTTTGATTTGAGGCTCGGTGATCCTGAAGCCCGTGCCGCTATTTGCAACGGAACGAAAGAAACACGACTTATAGCCCTCATGGCAAGCGGCCCCGGTTTGTTCAACTTGAATGAGCAGAGTGTCGCCGTCACAATCGAAGGCGATGTCTTTGACCGCCTGGGTATGGCCGCTGGTCTCCCCTTTAATCCAGAACTTTTGCCGCGAGCGGCTCCAGAAACAAGTGCGTCCGGTCTCGACTGTTTTTTCCAGGGAAGCGCGGTTCATCCAGGCCATCATCAGGACCCGGCCGGTCCCCTGTTCCTGCACAATCGCCGGAATCAAACCCTCGGCGTTGAATTTCAAATGATCGTAAAAATTCATACAATGCCCCGGCTATTGCACATCAATCCGGTCCGGGATTAAAGCAGTTTTTGTGCGGCTTGCGGCGCGCTCACCTCGGCCGATAGACACGAAGTCCGCCGTGGTGATGATGGCCGTAGTGGTAGTAATGGTAATGGTGATAAAAGGGGTAATGGTAATAGGGGTAATACCACGGGTCGTAATAGTAACGATGGTAATAACGGCGCACCACCTTGGGTGGACGTTCATTGACCGTTGCCAGCAGATAATCGATGACGCTTTTGCTGACGCCGGCCTGCTGCAAGCGATTGATGTCGTCTGTTCGTAGAATGTAGATCGCCGCGGTCGCGCGCAGATACTTCAACATGGTTGCTTCACTCACCTTGTAGCGCCCAAGATCCTCGATATCGGCGAGGCTTAACACTTCGCCGTCGAGCATCTTCTTTTTCAGGACAGGAGGCAGGCCCGCGTTCTCGATCTCCTGCCGCGCATCCTGGGCCTCTGGCGCCAGAAGCACCGAACTGGCGCCCGCCGAAGTCCGCAGAGTTTCTCCGGGTTCCCCGGTCCGCTCCAGCGAGTCGCTCGAGACAGGCTCATTTGTGGAAACAACAACCCACCGAGGGGCATCGCGGTCTCCGTTTGTGGAGGCACAGCCGCTCAGCAAAATCACGGCTCCGAAAATGCCGCCGAGTAAACCAACTATCTTCATCAGTTTCCCATCCCTAAAATGCCACCAAAATCCCCATAACCCAAGTTCGAATCGTCGCTAACTGTGGCACAGCTCTTGCGCTTCGCCTTGGAACTTGGGTTTTCCCTGGCGTTTGCTGTTTGAGCTTTGGGTTACCGCCATTCGCGGTTGGACAATCGCCGCTCCGCTGTGTTTCATAACCGTTCGCGCCTGCGCGTATGGAAGAGACAAATTCATTGATTGAACAGCGGAAGGCAAAATTGGCGGCGTTACGCGCCAAAGGCATCGATCCTTTCGCCAACAATTTCAGGCCCACCGAAAAGTGTGCCGCCGCCCGTGCGCATTATGAGGAAGGACGGGAAGTGGCCCTGGCCGGCCGCATCACGGCCCACCGCGACATGGGCAAAAGCCAGTTCATCGACCTCAAGGACCAGTCCGGCCGCATCCAGGTGTACGCGCAGAAACAAACCCTCGGCGACCAACAGTACGACATCTTCAAACACCTTGACCTGGGCGATTTCATCGGCGTGCGCGGGACGATGTTCACCACGAAGACGGGCGAGATCAGCGTGAAGCTGACAAGCTTCACGATTGTCGCCAAGGCGTTGCGCCCGCCGCCGGAGAAATGGCACGGACTGGCCGACACCGAACTTCGCTACCGCCAGCGTTACCTCGATTTGATGGCGAACGATGACGTCAGGCAGGTTTTCCTTGCGCGCAGCCGAATCGTTCGCGAGATCCGCAACTTTTTCGACGAACGCGGTTACGTCGAGGTCGAAACGCCCATGATGCAGGCCATCCCCGGCGGTGCCGCGGCGCAGCCCTTCGTGACGTATCACAACGCTCTCGGCTGTAACTTTTATCTGCGCATTGCGCTGGAGCTCTATCTGAAGCGCCTGCTCGTTGGGGGCATCGACCGTGTGTTTGAGATTGGGCGGAACTTTCGCAACGAAGGACTGTCGCGAAAGCACAATCCCGAGTTCACGATGCTCGAAGCCTATGAGGCTTACGGCGACTACGAGACGATGATGGAGCTCGTGCAATCGCTGGTCTGCCGCGTGGCGCAAAACATCATTGGCTCGCTCAAGATCGAACACAAGGATGCTGGCGGCAACGTCACGCGGGTGATTGACCTGACGCCGCCCTGGAAACGCGTCAAATACAAGGACATCGTGCGCGAAAAAGCTGGAGCAGATTGGTTTGACATTTCGCCAGCCGAACGCCGCGAACGCGCCGTTAAGCTCGGCGCGGAGATCGGCAAGGAGTACGAGGACTTCGAAGTCACGGGCGCGGTCTTCGAGAAACTCATCGAACCGACGCTCATCCAACCGACCTTCGTGACGCATCTACTCAAGGAAATCGTGCCCCTGGCGAAACTTTCGCCGGACGACCCGAGCACAGTCGAAGTGTTCGAGTGCTGCATCAACGGTCAGGAAATCGCCCCGGCTTACAGCGAGCAGAATGATCCCATTGCCCAGCGCGATCGCCTTGAGCACCAGGCCGGCGGCGAGCAGCAAAAACTCGACGAGGATTTCCTCGTCGCACTCGAGCACGGCATGCCTCCGGCGGGCGGAATGGGCCTGGGCATCGACCGCCTGTGCATGACGCTGCTAGGCCAGGAAAGCATTCGCGACGTTATTCTTTTTCCCCAACTCAAGCCGAAATAAGCAAAGTCCAGGTCCTGCCTGCTTACTTTTCCTCCTCATCGAGCTTCCACTCATTTCCAAATCGTGCGAGCGGCAGCTTCAGAAGCTCGCCGCCAGCGGCGACGCGCACGCCCAACACGATCCTGTCGGCAGAAATCTGGTTGGTTTCGGCAATCTGGTATCCCCCAACTTTCGCAATCTGGCCCATACCCGCTTCCAGAGCCTTTTGGCGCTCCTGTTCCGACTTTCCCTCAAATTCCCGTTCAAAATTCGCTCGCGCTCGAGGCGACATGCACTCCGCCATCGCCCGAACATCTCCCCGCCGGATCGCGGAAAAGAAGCTCTGCAGGGTTCCTTCAGGCGTGGCGAAGCCCACGTGCGTCCACTTGTCCTTCGACACATAGCCCTCCATATCGGCGAGGCGCATGGGTCTGGTTGGGACAGCCTGGATCGCCACCGTGAGCCGTGTGTTTTCCGCCCGCAAGCGATCCAATTCGCGCTTTTGTTCCCGAAGCTGCCGCACTTCGTTCCGCATTTTGGGAAGCTCCTTGTTAGCCTCGCGCAATGCGGTGACCTCCTGACTTGAAAGGTCCGCCGCGGCGGTCTGCAGAGCTGGACGGCTCCGTTTTTCCGCTTCCTCTTTCTTTTGCGCAAGCTCCTGATTCGCTGCGCGCAACGTCGAGATCGCATTCCGCTGCATTGTCAGCGTCGCCACAGCACCGGCCAGAATACACGCGCCAAGAATCTTCCGCACCATTTGCCCTCCATCATTCCAGAACCCACCGGCCGTTCCGTTGTACGGCTCGTTTCCACATCCCACGCTGCACACTGCCGTCGATCAGCCCGACGTGACCATGGTTCGGGCACCGCGTTAGCACCGTTTGTGGAGGCTCAGTCTCGGATACTCCCGGCGCAAGCAATTCATAACTGACGTTGGCTGGGGAAAACTCCTCCCAAATTCGGGCGCGGGTCCGCGAACCGTCCGCGGGGCACACGAGAATCTTCGGCGTGTTCAATTCATTTTTCATGGTGACGAAGTCTTGTGGCAGAACGTCACCGTGGTCATTGGCCCACATTCTCGCTGCGAGGCCGACTTGTTTTAGGTTGCTCACGCACTGTATCGACTGTGCCTCATCCTTTTGCGCCTTAAACGGATCTTCCTCCGGCGGCCCGCCCGCGGCGGCTTGCGCCTGAGCCGATTTCAATGACGCCGTCAACTGCTGGTTCTGTGCACGAAGATCTGCGAGTTCCCGCACTTCCTGTTGAAGCTGAGTGATCTCATCTTGAAGTCGTTTCAGTTCCGCATTGTCCTTGCGCAATTGTTCCAGGGTCTGGTCGGCGAGCTTCTGCGACTCGGCCTGCTGCTGATGGGACTGTTCCAGCTCATTAGCAGAAATCTGAAGCTGCCAGTTTTCCCGCCGCAATTCCACAAGCAGGTTCGCCTGCACAGCAATCGCCACGACGCACCCCAAAAAGAATACCGAGAACGCAAACGCGGGAAGCCAGCGTTTCAGCGCCGGGCGCCAATCATTGTTGTTGAACGCGTTGGTGGCCGTGCGCGGCAGCGTAACGTCGGCCTCGAGTCGCTCCCGCAGACCCGACGGGACCTTCGGGCGCGGCGCCTTGCGCAACAGATCTTCGACGTTCTTCATGTCGTTCATAGCACGCCTCTATTTGGTTCGAAATTTTGATTCAGCAGTTTGCGAGCGCAGAAATTCCAAAGCCTCCCGAAGGCGATACTTCAACGTGCTCGTCGCTATGTTCAGCACTTCGGCCGTCTCCTTCAGCGACAGTCCCTGGTAATAATGTAGGTGCACGGCCTGCTTCGACTCCTCGTCCAATTGCTCGACACACGCATAGAGTTGCCGCGCCATTTCCCGCTCCGTGGTGTCTTCAAATGGGCTCGGCCCCTCCGCGATGCACCCCTCCCACCAATCGGCGCTCTGAAATTCCGTCACGCTCCTTTTTCGCCGCCAATCGACATAAACGTTGTGCGCAATTCCATGAATCCATGTCGAAAAGGACGAGCGCCCCTGGAAGGAATTGATCGACGACCAAACCTTCAGGAATGTCTTCTGCGTGAGGTCCTCGCCATCCTCGTCGCTCCCGCTCAGTCGCCGAAAGTAACAAAAAATCTTCTCGTAATGGAGCGCGATTAGCTGCGATGCCGCAGCCATGTCACCGGCCTGAGCACCTTCGCAGAGTCGTTCGGAATCGCCGAGCATACGTTCTGGTAATTTAGTCGCGTTCAATGCCATTCCTGGACAAAAAAATCTGCGGGCGGTTCGTTAGCTTCGTTTTCGCGAAGAATCGCGCTAAGCGCTCCGACCTGCGCGACAGCGTTGTGGAGTGCGGCTGTCCTCTGCCGCTTTCAAAGGACCGGCGCAACCTCTCCCACTGGACATTTCGGAACTAACACAGCGAAGTGACCGCCTTCCCTTCACGAAAAGCCACCCCCGGCTTACTGCACTCCAATGGAGTTCAGTTGCTGCACTACATTCGTGTATCGTTCGACCACGCGATGAATGAAGTTCGTCGTCCGGCGGGTGATGTTCGCCCGTTCCTCATCATTCTCCGCTGCGGTATATAAGCGCTCAGAGGCAAAGCGAAGCCGGTTGGTCATCACTTCCAGTTTGAAGACGTTTGTGAACAGATTCGCCATGCGCTCACGGTAAAGTTGCTGGCCCTCGGGAATTTCCAACAGCGCTTTGGCGAGAAGGTATTTGGGCGGCGGGACGATCGGCATGATGTTTTGAGTGAATGAGCCGTCAATCCCGTGCGCGATCATCACGAATTGTGACGAGTCCGGCTCCCTGTACAACCGGTAATTATTTCGGTTCAGCGCGTAACTGTCGTGCTGGGCAATCAACATGCCGACAGTCAAAAAGGAAGCGAATCGATCAACATCCAGAGTCTCCCGCAAGGCGGCCATCCTTTCGCCAACCGGCGCGCTGGCTGCCGCCACCAGCGCGCGAAGGTCCGATTGGTCGCTCGGCGGGCCGCTGTCCTGCTCCAGCTTCCGGCTCGAATTGATGTCCTGCGCGTAAGCCTCGTAAAGTGGCCCGTTCGGGTTACGGAAGTGCTGCCTGAGGAAGACTTTGTTCATCGCCTCGATCAACACGTAAATGCCAAGTTCGCGGCCGTTCAGATCAACGCGCGCGAACGTCACCCGCGCGGCGGGAACGCCCGCGTCACGGTAAAGACTCGTGCAGAGATACTCGGAAAGATAACTGCGATCCTGGCTGGAGTTGTTAAGCAGTATTTTGGTAAGCCCGCAAAACCGCTGGCCCGCGGTGAACTCATTGAACTTTAGGGCGAAACTCGGTTTGTCCTCCAGCGGACGGAAGCTGCCACGCCCCTTCAGGCGCACGCCGGCGTCTCTGAACTCCTGATCCCCCACCGTCACAGTGCTGCGCACGTAAGTATTATGGTCGCGCCGCAACTTCTCCAATTCGCTGTCCGCAAGGACAATTCTGAAATGCCGAATGGCCGTTTCCGAGAAGAGCTCATGTCCGGGCGCAGCGCCATCGGCTGCGACCAAATCGAAACTCAGGAGCGCCGCCAGCAGAATCGCCCAAATCCGCCAAAATGCTGCGCCGGGCGATTTCGCGATCTCGTTCGCGCCCCATCGTGCTTGTCCGGTTCTTTGAGAACCCGCAGTCACGCTTCGCAACTTACATGAAATCGGCGAAGTGTCACGACTCGCGGAGGCGCAAAACAGCCGCCGTATAGGTTTTCACCTACTAGGTGGCAAGAAATAGCGGAGTGATTATGGCCTGAGCGGCGGTGATTCCGATTTGACGTTTACTTTTACGAATCGGCGCACCTAAGTTAACTTAAATTGTGAACGGGCGCGATTCTCAATCCAAAGGCCCCAACCCGCCGGGCAACCAGTGGCGATACGTTTTCGTTTACGTCATCCTTGTGATGTTCATGTTGTGGTTCTGGCAGGAGGCCATCACCCGGGTCTCCGTCCGCACCATGGCCTACAGCGAATTCAAGGAACACCTCGCCCGCGGCGAAGTGCTCGAAGTCAATGTCAGCCCGGATTTCATCCAGGGGAAAATCCGCTACAACGCCGCCACAGCCACCAACGCGCCTCCGGCGAAGCTTAAGGACAAAAGTTTCATGTTCCGCGCCGTGCGCGTTGAAGACCCAAAGCTGGTCGAAGAACTCCAGGCTGCAAAAGTCAAGATCACCGGCACCCGTCCAAATGTTATCTCGCAGGTTCTGCTGGCGTGGATCCTTCCCATCGCGATTATTCTGCTGATCTGGTCGTTTATTAGCCGCCGCCTCGCGGGCGCGAGTCAGTCTGTCTTCGGGTTTGGCAAGAGCAAGGCGCGCCTCATTGCCGAACGCGAATCGGGCGTGACCTTTAAAGACGTCGCCGGCTGTGACGAAGCCAAATTTGAATTGCAGGAGGTCGTCGATTTCCTCAAAAACCCCGATAAATACAAATCTCTCGGCGCGAAAATACCCAAAGGCGTCCTGCTCGTCGGCCCTCCCGGCACCGGCAAGACGTTACTCGCCCGCGCCGTTGCCGGCGAAGCCCGCGTGCCGTTCTTCTCCATCAGCGGCAGCGATTTCGTCGAGATGTTTGTCGGCGTGGGCGCCGCTCGCGTCCGCGATATGTTCCAGCAGGCCAAGGCCCAGGCTCCATGCATCATTTTCATTGACGAGCTGGACGCCATTGGCCGGCAGCGTGGTGTTCACGTCGGCGCGGTCAATGACGAGCGTGAACAAACTTTGAATCAGCTTCTGGTCGAGCTCGACGGCTTCACCGCCAACGTCGGTGTGATTGTCCTCGCCGCGACCAACCGCCCCGAAGTGCTCGACCGCGCCTTGTTGCGCCCGGGGCGATTCGATCGCCAGGTCGTCGTGGACGCGCCGGATGTCGATGGGCGCGAAGCCATCCTCAAAGTCCACGCGCGCAACAAGCCTCTGGACGATAATGTCGATCTACGCCGCATCGCGCAGGCCACACCTGGCTTTTCCGGGGCAGACCTTGCCAATGCGCTGAACGAAGCTGCCTTGCTGGCGGCCCGCCGCAATTCCAAGCGCGTTCAACAGGGCGACATCGAGGAAGCCGTCGAAAAAGTCATTGCCGGCCCGGAACGCAAGAGCCGCAAGCTCCTTGAAGAGAAGAAACGCCGCGTCGCCTACCACGAAGTCGGCCACGCGCTCGTCGCCGCCTACAGCCGATATGCCGATCCGGTCCACAAGATCAGCGTCGTCCCGCGTGGGCACGCCGCCCTCGGCTACACCCTGCAACTCCCCACCGAAGATCAATTTCTCATGACGCGCGCTGAGATTCTGGATCGCATCCGCGGCATCCTCGGTGGCCGCGCGGCTGAGGAGATTGTTTTCCAGGACGTCTCCACCGGAGCTGAAAACGATCTCGACCGCGCGACAAGTATGGCTCGCCAGATGGTCTGCATGTTTGGAATGAGCGACACCGTCGGGCTGGCTCACTACGGGCAGAAGCTTAATCCGTTCGGGTTGCAACAGGACGCGCTCCAGCGGGATTGCAGCGAGGTCACGGCGCGCGAAATTGATACCGAAGTCAAGAAAATCCTTGATCGCTCCTACACCGAAGCCAAAGAAGTCCTTAGCGTTCATCGCGATCAACTCGAACGCGTTACGTCAGAACTGCTCCGCGGCGAAACTCTCGACCGGGCCACGTTCTATCGCCTCCTTGGCAAAGAAGAGCCGCCCATCCCTCGGGCAATCTCCACCCAGGAAACTGCTCCAGACCGCGAGCCCGCACCTGCGCCCGCCGGCAAACATTAGTGAGTCAGTCCGCGATCGTCTTCGGGCAGGGGTTGATCGCGCGTTTCGGGAGCGAACGGAAGCACGAATAAACCGAGGAGAAAGATGGCGCACATGGTCACGCCCGCATAGCGCATCGGCTCAGCTTGCTCGTGATACACCTTGCTTGTGAGCAAGCCCAAAACGGGCACCCCCAGTGCCGCGGCGTATCGTCCCACGTTGTAGCAAAACGAAGTTCCCGTGCTGCGCAAAGACGTCGGAAACAACTCCGGCAGGTAAATCGCGTAAATGGCAAATGGCGACAGTTGGAAAAATCCCATCACCGGAATCATCCAGAAATCCGCCAACGACCGCAGAAACATAAATGTCATCGCCGTGCTCAACAGCGCAGTGATGAACGCCAGCCCCAACGCAGGGCGCCGCCCAAATCGCTGAGCGACCCACGTGAAGCTCAGCATCCCGAGGAACGCGCCCAACTGAAGCAACAACAGGCCGACACTTGCCCACCCGTCCACCTTGGCGTGAATTTCGCCTGCCGGCACACCTTGGGCCGCGAATGACTTGCTGATGACACTCCGAATCAGTTCTGGCGTGAAAAAACCGATTCCCCATAAACCAATCACTCCTGTGCACGCCAGTAACAATCCGATAATCGCGTGTCGGCGCCAGCGAGCATCGCCGAACAAGTCCACATACGTAAACGCACTCCGGTGGGCCAGCGCCCCGCTGGCTTTCAATTTGGCCCACCGCTCGGGCTCTTTCAGGCGTGCGCGGATAATCAGCGCCAGCAAGGCTGGCAAAGCGCCAATCACAAACATCACGCGCCAGGAGTTGCCCTTGCCGATCACCCCGCTGGCCTCCAGATTGGCCATCCCCAAGCCGATCAGCGCGGCGGAGACATTCCCGACCGTCGAGAGCGCCTGGAGCAACCCTAGCGCGCCAGGCCTCGCCCGATCCGGCATCACTTCTGCAATCAACGCAACGCCGACCGCAAATTCACCCCCGACGCCCAGCCCGGTAAGGAACCGGTAGAACGCAAAATCCCAAAATGTCTGTGACAGGGCGCTTAATCCGGTGCACAACGAATACACCAGGATCGTGATCATCATCGTTTTCGCTCGGCCAATCCGGTCCCCCAGCATGCCGAAAAGTAATCCACCAGTGGCCCATCCGATCAGGAACACAGAAGTGGCATAGCTGCCCCATTCGACAATATTCGCGCCCGGCGGCAACAGCGCCTGCATGGCGCGCCCGCGGGAGAGCGTAAACAATTGCTGATCCAGGCAATCAAACAGCCATCCCAGTGCTGCGACGATGAGCACAAACCAGTGATAGCGGTTCATAAGCCGCCACCACGGCGTTTGCGCTATCGCAGCCGTCGGCGCGGGGATGGAAGTATCGGCATTTGCCATAGGATCGGCGCCATTGCCTACACGCGCACCGCCCGGAAGCCAAGACTAAATTAGCTTTTGTGCTGCCTGACCGAGTGCCGCTCAGGCAGTCAAGCTGAACCGCCGCTGCCCCACGAACGCCCGGAGAGTCCTGCGATAATTAGTTTTTCACGTCGTTGGCAGATGCGTTACCGGTTTCCTGAGCGGCCGATTTAGCGGGATAGCGGAACGAACGCTCCACCATATCATTCGGATCGGTGGAGACTGGCTGATCGCGCCAGAGCCAGCGCATCATTTCCGGGAAGATCGCGCCACCCTGTTTCTGCCCGTGGTTGCCGATGCCCCAGGTGTAATTGAGATCGTAGCCTTTTTTCGTGAGGGCGTTCATCAGCCGCACATTCTGATGGAACCAGTCGCGCTTGAGGTTGTCCGGGCGGCGATTGTCGTTGCGGCCATCCTGCATGAAAATGCGGATCGGCTTCTTCTCGCTCTCTTCGACGAGTTCCGGATAGATGTGCTGCCCGCGCAGGTCCACGAAGGTGCCGATGAACGTGATGACTTTGCGGAAATCGTTTGGGCGGAACCAGGCAACGGCGAAGGCGGCGCAGCCGCCCGAACTCGAGCCCATAATGCCATGCAATTCCGGATCGGGCGAGATGTTGAACTCCTTCTTCAGCGCCGGCATCAATTCCTCGACGATGACGCGCGCGTACTTGTCGTTGGGCGGATTGTATTCCTCCGGGCGATTCGTAGTCCGGTCGCCCCAATCGCGCGGATTGGGTTCGGGCTGGTCGGGACGGCGGCCGGGATTGATAAACACGCCCAGCATCACCGGTATCTCGCGTCGGGAGATCAGGTTATCCAAAACGTGATGCGCCTGCACATCGCCTGGCTCGGCCATCATCGCCTGTCCATCGTTGAAGATCATCAGCGCAGCCGGCTGTGAGGGATCATATTGCGCCGGCACATACACCCAGTAAGTGTGCTGCGTGCCAGGAAAAACATTGCTCGGAATGATCTTCGCTTCGGTAAACCTTCCCTTCGGCACACCGGGTCGCGGCTGGGAGTCAGGTCCGAGCGTATAAAAGACATCATTAGAGTTTGGTGTGCCGCGCCGTCCCCGCGCTGGCGTGGAGTTCGTGGCTGCTGCCGCCGGCGCGGCGCCAGTCTGCGGATCAGCGGAGTGAGAAACTTCGATGGCCGCCAACCAAACCATCGCCAGACACGTGATCACGTCTTTCATAAGAGAATGAGTTTCGATGGCAGAATCGTGAAGAAGCGCCCCGCACCCAAGTCAAAAATCGATCAGCTCGACACTCGGGTACCCACGCGGTCAATTTCCGGTAGCTCGCTCCTTTTGGCTTTCGCTTGTTGCGGGCGCCACTGAAGGATAGAAAGACCGTGACGCGAAAGTGATGCGACTGCTTCGATACATAGCTTTCAGTCTTTTCATTGTCGCCGCTGGAGTGCGGACCTCAGCGGCGGAGGAGGAAAAACCGCCGACGGTCGCTGAGCAGTACCGGGCGCTGCTCAAGGAATTTCACGGAGCGTCTTACTCTTATTTCCAATCAACGAACGACGCGCAGCGACAGGCGATCGTCGCGCGGGTCGATAACGCCACCACGAAATGCCTGGAGTTGGTCGAGAAAAATCTCCGGGACCCAATCGCGCTGGAGGCACTGACGCAGGTGGTCACCGAGGAGTACTGGTTAAACACGCACACGTCGCATCCGGGCTGGGGCAAGGAAAGCCGCCAAGCGCGAGCCATCGCCCTCTTGCTGCGCGATCATCTTGAGAGCGACAAGCTCGCCGAGACGTGCAAGCGGGTGCATTTTGGTTTCCGCCAGGAGTGCGAGACGTTTCTGCGCACGGTTTTGGAAAAGAATCCGCACCGGGAAATCCAGGGAGTCGCCTGCCTGCGATTGGCGCAGTTCCTTGCCAACCGTTTGGAGAGGCTCAACCTGCTTGCGGACCAACCCGAGCTAGCCAAGCGCTATGACGCGTTGTTCGGCAAAGATTACATGGATGCGTTGAAGCGCCAGGACCGCGCCAGAGTCATCAGGGAAGTGGAGGCTCTGTATGAGCGGACCATCGAAAAATACAGTGACGTGCAGGTGCCGCAATATAACAACACAGCAGGCAACCAGGCCGAGATAGAGCTATTCGAGATCCGTTATCTGGCACTTGGCAAGGAGGCGCCGGACATCGAAGGCGAGGACCAGGACGGCAAGCAATTCAAGCTGAGCGACTACCGTGGTAGGGTGGTGCTGCTCTATTTCTGGTCGGAGTTCTGACCGACCTGAAGGGCCAATTGGCCTCACGAGCGGTCGCTCGTGAAAAACCTGGGGGAGAAGCCTTTCGCGTTGATCGGCGTCCACGGCAACGACTACCAGCCGCAGAAACTCAAGGCGGTGATGAAGAAGGAGAAATTGAACTGGCGCTCGTTTGCGGACCACAGGGTTATCACGCCGAAGTGGGCCTCGCGTGGCACGCCGACGTACTATGTCATGGATCACAAGGGTGTGATCCGATACAAGTGGTTGGGATACCCTGGCGCGAAAGCGATCGACGACGCTTTGGAGAAGCTGATCAAACAAGTGGAACACCCTGGCAGGTGAGATCGCGCACTGATTGCTGAGATTCCTGATCCCTGAAAACCCCTTCTATTTTCAAGGCTCAAGCACGCTCCGTTCCAACCTTACTGGCAAGTTTTGTCCACAAATCTTGCCAGTGAATTCACTCTTCATTTGCTGCAAAATATCTACCTATGACACGAATTGTCATTCTTGGAATCCGAAACAGAAGCGGTTCTACGCATCCGTCGCCGCGCGGTTGCGCAGACGCACGGAAAACCCCGCGGTTCGCTTGTGGACCCTGCATGGCCGCTAGGCCATATTCATGAGTGCACTCATTTTCATGGGTTGACCGCGACGCGCATGAGTCGTAAAGTTGAGTAAACTCATAATTGTAAATGACCATCACCCGAAAGAAGAAGGCCCGGCGCGCCTCGCCCAGGGCAGCAAAACCCGGCAGGCGCGCACAGAACAAGGAGCGAACCAGGAAGGAAATCCTTAAGGCTGCACTCGAGTTGTTTTCGAAGAAGGGTTTCTTTCGAACAACCACCAGGCAAATCTCCAATCGAGCGAGGATTGCTGAGGGGACGCTTTTCAATTACTTCGAAACGAAAGAGGATCTGGCGCTCTATTTTTTCGAACAGGAACTGGCGGGCCTGACCGACTGGTATCAAAGTCAAACGAAACTGGACAGGGCGCCCCTGGCTGAAAAGCTCTTCGCAATCATTCACCGTCATCTCGAACGCATTACTCCCTATGAGGAATTCATCGGGGCCGTTTACCTTCGCGCTTTGCAGCCAGTCTCCAAACTGAATCTGCTAAGCCTGGAAGCTCATGAGTTGAACGTGCGCTACTTGCGTTTCATCCAGGAAGTTCTGCGGGAAGCGGAGGAAGCAGGAGAGATTCCGAAGGTGGGCGATTTTGGCGCTTATGCGTTCGGTCTGTTTCATTTGGCGATTATTACCTACTGGCTCCAGGACATTTCGCCTGGCAAGGAGAACACTCTGGCGCTGCTGGACCGCAGCCTGAAGATCGCCCAGTCGATTCTGAAGAGAGGAACCTGGGAATGGTAAACAAGGAGAAACCGCGAGGGCGAATCGGCCGGGGCCTCCGGATAGGAAAGCTGGGTCTGGCGCTCACAGGAAGTTATCTCGGCTACCAGCTTCAGAATCTTTTCTTAGGCGAGCAGGAGCGGCCGGAGAGGCGGAAATCCTTTAACAGGAAAGCGGCGCGCCAGATTCGAGTTGAACTCGAATCCCTGAAGGGGCCTGCAATGAAGGTCGGGCAAATTCTGAGCACGCAGTTTCATCTCATGCCGGAAGAGACGTTGAGTGAACTGGCAAAACTGCAAATGCGCGCGCCTGGGATGCACCCGAGTCTGGCGCGGGCGCAGTTCAAAGCATCTTTCGGGAGGTTTCCGGAGCAGGTTTTTCGCGCCCTGGACGCGGAACCTTTTGCGGCGGCATCCCTGGGGCAAGTACACCGGGCGGTGACAAGGGAGGGCCAGGAAGTGGCGGTAAAGATTCAATACCCGGCGATCCGCAAAGCGATTGAGGATGATTTCAAGCTGCTTCGCTCCGCCGCTTTGCCCGCTCGGCTCGCCGGGCACGCTACAGAATCGATGATCGCAGAGATCGAGCGGGGGATGCTGGAAGAAACAGATTACGTGAACGAGGGGCGAAATATAGAGCTTTTTCGAAAGCAACTACAGCCGCTGGATTACGTTCGCGTCCCCACCGTTCATTGGAATCTGTCCACCGACAGGATACTTACGATGTCGTTTATCTCCGGCGAACCTCTGCCGGATTTTCTGACCAACAGAGAGCCATCACAGGAAATGCGCAATCGGATCGGCGTTCAGCTCGTGGAATTGTTCCATTTGCAAATACATCGCCTGCACACGCTTCACGCCGATCCGCATCCCGGCAATTATCTGATTGAAGCGAACGGCACCATAGGCCTTGTGGATTTCGGGTGCGTCAAGAAGTTCTCGGCGGGGTTCATCGAAATAATGCAGGCTTTCGAAGAGCGTGTTTGGTTGCGGGGCGAACAGCAGTGCCAGCGCATGGCACGTTTAATTTGGGGACCTGGAATCCTGGTCAAGCCGCGGCTGGCCCGGGAACACCTGAAGCATGCGATCGCGTTTTACGAGATGCTTTTTCCCGGCCTCACCGGCAGCCGCGCCGTCGTTGATTTTGGAGACACGAAAATACTCAAAACGATGTTCCGAATCTTGAACGAGAATTTGCGGAACAAGACTGTCAACCCAGAATTCGCTTTCTACGCCCGAGCTGAGATGGGACTTTACAACCTTTTGCACCTGCTGCGGGCAAGGATCGACACGTCTGCGATTTTGGCGAAATTCGAATCAAATCGCGGCGCCGCTGTTCACAATGGCGAGCCAGCATAACGTATAGCCGATCAAGCAGTATTTCGGCTGTGTCCCCAATGCGGCCAATGAACCTGGCGCAAGGTGACGCGCCACCCGCTGTCATCCTCGCCGTCTCTCTGGACATGACTTTCGGACCAGCGTGATTTCGAGTGCAGTTCTCGGGACGCAAGGTGGTCGTCGAGGCCGGAGTCCGCCGCGCTTTTATAGCATTGCACTGCGCGAGAATTCTGTCATGGATTGACGTGAAGCCCAAAGACGATCAGTTTCGGGTGGTTACGCACAGGCCAAATAGCCGGGATATGTCGAGTCTGCTCATCATTCCTGTCGCCGCTACGCTTTTTGCATTCGCTGGACACACTGGCGAGAAAAGCGTTGGGCCGCCGCGCATAACGGGTCCGCCCATCACGCAGACGAAAAAGGACGAGATGCGCGTCACGGAAATGCTTGAGACCATTCGTGCCAAACACAAATTACCGGCGATGGCCGCTGTAGTGGTTGTGGATGGGAAAGTCGTCGCGACGAATGCCGTCGGTGTTCGACGGCACGGCGATCCAACAAAAGTTGCGCCGGGCGACAAATTCCACATCGGGTCGGTGACGAAATCAATGACGGCCACTCTGGCCGCCATGCTCGTTGAGCACAAAGAGATTTCGTGGACAACCACGATTGGAGAGTCGTTCCCCGAATGGGCAAATCAGGTCCATCCCGACTATCGCGGTGTCACGCTGGAGCAGCTTCTGGCCAACCGCGGCGGTGTGCCGGGCAAGCCGCCGCCGGAGTTGTGGGCGAAAGCGTGGCAGGCGGCCGGCACGCCCGCGGAACAGCGATTGGCGTTTATCAAGGGAATTCTGGAGCGCGAACCCGAAGCGAAGCCGGGCACAAAAACCAGTTACTCCAATCAGGGCTATGCGATCGCGGGCGTCATGCTGGAGAAAGCTTCGGGGAGAACATGGGAAGAGTTGATGCGTTCGATGCTGTTTGATCCGCTCGGCATGACTTCGGCCGGTTTTGGCGCGCCTGCTTCGGTGGGTCAGGTGGACCAGCCGTGGGGTCACACAAAAGGGATGCTTTCAGGCATTAAGCCCGTGCCGCCCGGTCCAGGAGCCGACAATCCCCTGGCAATCAGCCCAGCGGGCGCGGTGCATTGCTCGCTCGGTGATCTGGCGAAGTACGCCGCCTTTCACATGGCGGGCGAGCGGGGCCTCAGCAAACTGCTCAAGGCCGAAACGTTCCGGAAGCTGCACGCGCCCGTGGGCGATGATTATGTGCTTGGCTGGGTGGTCCTCGAACGAAAATGGGCCGGTGGCCGCGCCCTCATGCACAATGGCTCGAACACGATGTTTTACGTGGTTGTCTGGATGGCGCCGGCAAAGAATTGCGCGGTGATTGTCGCCGCCAACATCGGCGTGGACGAAGCGTTTGCGGGCTGCGATGAAGCGGCTGGAAAATTGATCAAGGAATATTTTGGACAGTAAGACGAACTTTTCGTGTAATTAGGGCGCATGCAAAAAGCGCAAAGATTCCCGACGCGTCTTATAGGCTTGAGGTGCATTCCATCGCTTTCCGCCAAAGGCTCGTTGACTCTATCGTGCCTTTTTGTTGGCGTGTTCGCGCTGTTTGCCGCCGATTCCACGAACTGGACCACCGCGTTGGATCACAAAAACATGATGGACCAGCTCGGAATCAAGCGCCTCCGGCCGGGTCCCAGGGGTCGGCCCGGAGCGACGAACTCCGCCAATTACGATGCCGCCAAGGCCAATCCATTCCCTGATTTACCCGATCCGCTCACGTTGAAGGATGGCCGGAAAGTGACGACACCAGAGATGTGGTGGAAGGAGCGGCGGCCCGAGATCGTGGAGGATTTCGAGCGCGAGGTGTTTGGCCGTGTGCCGAAAAACGTCCCGAAGGTAAGTTGGAGCGTAGTTTCGAACGTGACCGATGGGCTCGTCGGGAAACTGCGCGCCAATGGCAAACAACTGATCGGCCACGTGGACAATTCAACCCACCCGGACATCGTCGTGGATATCCGAATGACGTTAGTGACGCCCGTTGCCACCAAAGACAGAGTGCCGGTCCTGATGATGTTTGGCGGGTTTGGTGGCAGTGGAATGCCCAGGCTGCCTGATTCCCCCGCGCCAACAAACCGCGAGTTCGGCGGTCCCTTCAAAGACCCGCCATCGACGGAGCAACTGCTCGCCGCTGGCTGGGGATATGCGACGATCAGCCCATCCAGCATCCAGGCCGACAATGGAGCGGGACTGAGAAAGGGAATCATTGGCCTGTGCAACAAGGCAGAGCCGCGCAACCCCGATGATTGGGGAGCGCTTCGCGCGTGGGCGTGGGGCGCGTCGCGCGGGCTGGACTATCTCGAAACCGATCCCGCCGTGGATGCGAAGAAAGTCGGCATCGAAGGCGTATCTCGCTACGGAAAAGCCGCGCTGGTCACAATGGCCTTCGATCAGCGCTTCGCAATGGTGCTCGTCGGGTCGTCTGGGGAAGGGGGCGCAAAACTGCACCGGCGGAATTTCGGCGAGGCTGTCGAGAACCTGACAGGTTCCGGCGGTTACCATTGGGTGGCGGGGAATTTCCTCAAATACGGCGCGGCCGAATCCTCCTTTGGCAGCAGGAACGCCGGCGACCTGCCGGTGGACGCCCATCAGCTCATCGCTCTATGCGCGCCGCGTCTGACCTTTATCAGCTACGGCATACCGGAGCGTGGCGATGCCCATTGGCTCGACCAGCAAGGCAGCTACATGGCGGCCGTCGCCGCCGGTCCCGTGTTTCGGTTGCTCGGCGCGAAGGACCTCGGCGAAAACGAAGACTATCGCACAGCCAAAATGCCGCCGGTGAACACTGGCTTGCTCGATGGCGAACTGGCGTGGCGTCAACACGACGGCGGACATGAGGATCGCTCCAACATGAAATACTTCATCGAGTGGGCGAACCGGATGCTGGCAAGCCACTCGAACTGAGCTTGAGCGCGGGGAAGCACTCAGTCATCGAGGCGGCGGCGCGATTCCTTCTTTGCCGCGCGATGTGATTTGTCCGCTAGCATTCGTTCTTTGGCCGCGCGGCTGCGGCCCCGTTTTTGTCGGCGAAGTTTTTCAACGCGCGCTCGCTCCGCGGCGCGGCGGCTTCTTTGGACGGCTTCGATCTTGTCGAGCAAGAGCTTGCGAGCAATAAAACGATTTTGCCCTTGCTGGCGCGAGGCCTGGCATTTCACCTGGATGCCTGTCGGACGATGAAGCAATTGAACGCACGTGGACGTTTTGTTCACGTTTTGCCCGCCATGTCCACCGGAACGGACGAATGTTTCTTCGATATCCGAGTCGCGCACGCCGAGAGCGGCCATGCGCCGGGCGAGCGGATCATCCAGGGCTGACGAGGCCGCGTTCATGACAAGGTGGCGAACGCCGACTCAGCCGATCGAGAGCAGTTCCTCTCAGGACTCAATATTTACGGATGTTTGCCGGCACCGCGGTTGCACTAGAACTCGCGATCGTTTTTGAACCCCGGCATCGGGACCGGATACTTGCCATCCTTATCGTGAGTCACGGGCGGGGGCGAATCCATTGTCCACTTGTCAATTCCAAGGGCATATTCAATCGGATGATTCAACATCTCATCGTACGTGACTTCCTGGCCGGTATGCGCCGCCATGCGGCCCATTGAACAGACGACGCTGGCCTGAACACCGAACGGCACTTCATTGTAGGGCTTGTCATTGCGGATCGCGTCCATCAGGTCATTCCATTCGTTCACATACGGGTCGTTCTCGCCGCGCTCCACTTTCGACTGCCAGCTCATATTGCTGCGGGTCGGCACTTGGCCGTTATGGATGCTCGACGGCCCGCTGTAGTCGCCGTGTCTGGCCGCGATCGCCATTCCCTTGGTGCCATGAACGTGGGTGAAATACATCGGCAGCGCGCCGCTGTTACACCGGCCATCCATATAAAACTTGGCGCCGTCTTCAAACGTGTACTCGACCGCATAGGAATCGAAATTCTGATCCACCCACGGCTCGCCATCCGGGCTGGTTCGATAATGGCGTCCGCCGAGACCGTGAGCCTTGACCGGCCAGGCGTTTTTCATCCAGCAGAGATGATCGATGTGATGGATGTAAAAGTCGCTGTAGCAGCCGCCGCTGGCCCAGATGAAGCTGTGGAACCGCGAGATCTGCCACAGCAATTCACTTGGCTTTCCTGGCCAGCGCGTGGAGAACGCCGACGCGACGGGCCCGTGCATTCGATAGCCGCGCATCAGCAGCACATCCCCAATTGCGCCGTCCTGCACACGCTTGTGGAGATCCTGCAGATGCCGCGCGTGGCGAGACATCAGGCCAACCCCAACCTTCAGTCCCTTGGCGCTTGCGTCCTTCGCTAGTTCCAGCATGCGCCGGCTGGTGGGGCCATCCGCCGTTACCGGTTTTTCCATAAAGACGTTCAGGCCTTTCTCGATGGCATATTTGAAGTGGACCCAGCGAAACGCCAGTGGCGTCGTTAAAATCACGATATCCCCACGCTTCAGCGAATCCATCGCGTGCTTGTAACCATCGAAGCCAATGAATCGTTTGTCCTTCGGCACGTCCACGAGATCGCCGAACTCCTTTTTAATGGTTTGATAGCTCAGCTCGAGACGGTCCTCAAAGACATCGACCATCGCGCTTAGCGTCACCGGGCCCTTCTTGATCGTGGAAAGCGCGTTCCCGGCGGCGCCCGTGCCACGGCCACCGGCGCCTATTAGTGCGATCTGCAGCGTGCCGCTCTCCGCAGCATGCACATGCGGCAGGATAACTCCGGCCAGGGCGGACGTGGCGGCGATGGTCCCGGTGGTTTTGATGAAATCACGACGACTGGTCACTGGATTGCGCTCTTTTGACATATATATCGTTGCAATGACGGACAAGCCTTGACGTGAATTCAAGATTTCGTGTACTACCACGGACTTTCTGGCCGCTCAGCTCTTTTACTATCCCACCTTTGCGAGATCCAGAAACACAATGTGCGAAGGATTGCCGACCGGTGTGTAATGGCCGGTGAAGGCGAGTTTGCCTGTGCGGCGATTCACGCGAAACACCGTGACGTTGTCGGCTCGCTGGTTGCAGCAATAAAAGAATCCGCCCGTAGGATCAAAGTTGAAGCTGC
>JAKEEH010000214.1 GCA_022616725.1 Limisphaerales bacterium
TAGTGGGCGCCCAGTGGGGCGACGAAGGCAAAGGCAAAATTATCGACGTTTTGACCGGCGAGGCGGACGTGGTGGTGCGCACGCAGGGCGGCAACAACGCCGGCCACACTGTTTTCATTGGCAAACAGAAGTATGTCCTGCACCTGATTCCTTCGGGCATTCTGCGCAAAGGAAAGGTGTGCGTCATCGGCAACGGGGTGGTGGTTGATCCAATCGGGCTGGTCGATGAGATCGACCATTTAGAGAAACTGGGGGTCACCGTGAATGACAACCTGTTCATTTCCGACACCGCGCACCTTGTTCTGCCGTACCATCGCGAACTCGATGAACACCGGGAGATTCTGAAAGGCAAAAACAAAATCGGCACCACGAAGCGCGGGATCGGTCCGGCCTACGGCGACAAGGCGGCCCGCACCGGCCTGCGGATGATTGACCTGATAAAACCGAAACGCTTTGAAGAGCGGCTAAAAGCTAAAATCAAAGAAAACAACGAGATCCTCAAGGCCTTCGGCGCCCGGCCATTGTCTTTCACGAAGGTGTTTGAAGCGTATCGGCGAGCTGGCGAGAGATTGGCGAAATATGTTACGAATACCGTAATCTATCTGCACCAGGCCAACCGGCGTGGAAAGAACATTTTGTTTGAGGGCGCGCAAGGGACATTTCTTGACATTGATCATGGGACGTATCCTTTCGTCACGTCGTCGAACACTACGGCGGGCGGCGCCTGTACCGGCTCGGGGATTCCACCGCATCGCATGGACCGAGTGGTGGGCGTGATGAAGGCTTACACGACCCGCGTCGGCGAAGGACCTCTGCCCACCGAGAATTCGGAAATCGCAGATTTGCTGCACAGCATGGGACGCGAGTTTGGCGCGACCACCGGGCGAGCGAGGCGTTGCGGGTGGTTCGACGCGGTCGCGACCCGCTATGCCACGATGGTGAACGGCATTGACGCACTGGCGGTAACAAACGTCGATGGCCTCGACACTTTGGATGTGATCAGGGTGTGTGTGGCGTATCGGGCGGGCAAAGAACGGTTTGACTACGTGCCGAACGACATCGACCTGCTTGCCCGATGCGAGCCGCTCTACGTCGATTTCCAGGGATGGAAAACGTCCACCAGTAAAGTGACGAAATGGAAGGAGCTGCCGCCGCGGGCGCGCACTTATTTGCAGGCGCTGTCGGAATTGACAGGAGCGAAGTTGTCGATCGTGTCAGTTGGGCCGTCGCGGGAGCAGACGATCGTGGTGAATTCCTAGTGACGAATGACTCATGCCTACGGAATTCCCAATGAGCAAAAGCAGGTCGCATTCGCTCATTCCAACGTCGGCCTTCCTTAGTCCTTAGTTATTTGCCATTAGGAAATTCCATGAGTGCTCATTCGCCTCAACTCAGCGCCCAGGCGAAGAGCATGTTGCCAACGCATGTGGCGATCATCATGGACGGCAATGGGCGATGGGCGAAGCAACGCAACCTTCCGCGCATTGAAGGCCATCGCAACGGCGCCGAATCGGTCCGGGCGGTCGTCCGCGCTGCGGGCGAAGTCGGGATCAAGTACTTGACCCTCTACGCGTTCTCGATGGAGAACTGGTCCCGGCCCAAGGAAGAGGTGGACACGTTGATGAAGTACCTGGACCGCTACCTGCGCAACGAGTTGGCCGAGCTGCAAAAGAACAACGTAAGGCTCGAGGTAATCGGCCAGATTTACCGTCTGCCCGAAGTCGTGCAGGAACAGCTCAGGAAGACAATCAACGCGCTTAAAAATAATAATGGGTTGACCGCTGTGCTCGCGCTCAGCTACGGCGGCCGCACTGAAATCGTCGAGGCGACGCGGAGCATTGCGGCCAAAGTGAAGCAGGGAAAACTCGACCCGGAAGAAATCAACGAGCAAGTCTTCGCCCAGCACCTCTACACGAAAAATATCCCGGATCCTGATTTGCTGATCCGAACGAGTGGCGAGATGCGGGTGAGCAATTTCCTGCTTTGGCAGATCTCGTATGCGGAGCTGGTTGTGACCTCCACCCTCTGGCCGGATTTTCGCAAAGCCCAGTTTTTCGAGGCACTGGAAGAGTATGCCCGCCGGCACCGCCGCTTCGGGAGCGTTTGAGCTATGGAACCAGAGGTCGCCCCTGCGAAGACTTCCTCGAAGATGCAGACGTTCTGGCGGCGGCTCATCAGTTCGACGGTCCTTTGGTCGCTAGTCATCGGCGCGCTCTTCACCGAAAAGCTTTTTTCCGATGTTGTGTTTATTATCGTCATGCTCCTGATCGCGGGATTTGGGCTGGACGAGTTTTACGCGCTTTGTCAGAAGCGCAGCCTGGTGACGTTCAAGGTTTGGGGAATGTTCGCCGGCCTGGGCATGATGTTGAGCACCTGGCTCTACCTGTCCGGTTACCTGGTCGCGACGAAGTCTCCCACTCAGGCTAACAGTTTTGAAACGAGCATCCTGATCGTCTTCGTCCTCGGCCTCTGTCTGCGGCAGTTTATTTCGCGCAGCAATACGATGGGTATTGTCGCGATTTCAACGACCCTTTTCGGCCTGATGTATGTGCCGTGGCTGCTGAATTTTTTTCAGAAAATCAACTACTACCCATTCGAGCACCAGAAGTCCGGGCACTTCTATCTGCTGTATTTCATCGCGATCACAAAATTCAGCGACCTGGGCGCCTACGTGGTCGGATCTCTTATCGGCAAACATAAAATGATTCCCCGCATCAGCCCGGGCAAGACGTGGGAAGGATTCGGCGGGGCAATTTTTACCTCAACTCTCCTGAGCGTGTTGTTCGTCCGGTTTGGAAGCGAATATTTTCAGGGGATGACTTATTTTCACGCGATCGTTTTGGGGGTATTGCTCAGCGCTGCGGCGGTCGTCGGCGATCTCATCGAGTCGCTCTTCAAGCGGGAAGCCGGTGTCAAGGACTCGGGGCGGTTCTTCCCCGGCATTGGCGGCATGCTGGACTTGATGGACAGCCTTCTGTTTAATGCCCCGCTGATGTATCTTTATATCCGGCATATTCTGGCGCCGTATCCTCCTTCATGAAAAATGTCGTCCTGCTGGGAAGCACCGGCTCGATCGGCACGAGCACGATCAAGGTCGCCGACGATCTGCCCGAGCAGATCCGCCTCCTTGGGCTCGCGGCGGGCAACAACGCCGAGTTGCTGTTTGAACAAACCCGCAAGTATCGGCCCGAAGCCATCTCAGTCAGCGATCCGGCCAAGGCCCAGGCGTTGCAGGACGCCCTCGGCTCGTCCACGCGCGTTTATTCCGGCAACGAGGGACTGATCAAGCTCGCTACCCTGGCCTCGGCCGATCTCGTCCTGATCGCGATTGTCGGCACGGCCGGATTGCAGCCTGCCCTGGCCGCGATTCGCGCGGGAAAAGACATCGCCGTGGCGTCGAAGGAGATTCTCGTCATGGCGGGCGAAATCGTCATGCAGGAGGCCGAGAAGAACGGCGTGCGCGTTCTCGCCGTGGACAGCGAGCATTCGGCGATCTTCCAGTGCCTTGACGGCAAGCCGGCCTCCTCGGTTCGCCGGCTCTGGCTAACGGCTTCCGGCGGGCCGTTTCGGAACACGCCGAAGGCCGAGTTTCCGGCCATCACCGTCGAGCGCGCGTTGAAGCACCCGTCCTGGGTGATGGGGCGAAAAATTACTATTGACTCGGCGACGCTTTTTAACAAGGGCCTCGAAATGATCGAAGCCCGCTGGCTGTTTGGCATCGAAATGGCCCGCGTCAGCGTCATTGTCCATCCGCAAAGCGTCATTCATTCCATGGTCGAGTTTGTTGACGGCTCTATCCTTGCCCAGCTCTCCACCCCCGACATGTGCCTGCCCATCCAGTATGCGCTCACCTACCCGCACCGCGCTCGCAGCGATCGCGTCGAAACCGATTTGGCCAAACTTGGCACGTTGACCTTCGAGCAGCCGGACCACGACCGGTTTCCCGCATTGAAGCTCGCCCGCCGTGCCGGGGAGGTCGGCGGCACGTTGCCGGCCGTCCTGAACGCCGCCAACGAAATCGCTGTTGAGGCGTTCTGCGGCGGCAAAATCAACTTCCCGCAAATTACGGAAGTGGTCGCCCGCACGATGGATCGCCACACCGTCAGCCAGCATCCGACGCTGAAGGAAATTCTGGTAGCGGACGCCTGGGCGCGCGACGAAGCTTTGCGCGGGTGACCGGATTTTTAGCCGATCTACTTTGGCACAGCCAACTCGGGGAGCAGAGGCTTCAACATTTTGGCCAATCGCTCGGCAATCTGGCCATAGCCGGCATCATTGGGATGAATGGCATCGGACATATAAACTGGTCTAAATGCGATGCCCTTTAACATGTCGGGCACGTAAAAGACGCGTTTTGCGTGAGCCAGCTCGCTGAAGCGCGCCTCGTGGCGGTCGCGCAATGACGCGCTGCGAATGCCGATCAGCACGACAAAACTACCTTCAGCATGAAAACGGTCGATGATCTGCGAGAGATTATTGAACATTCTGGATGGTGATTCGCCCCGCAGCGAGTCGTTCCCGCCGAGGCAGAGCAGCACGACGCGCGGTTGAAGGCGGGCCACCTCCTCGACGCGACTCAAGCCGTCGCTCGTCGTATCGCCCGTTCGGCCGTGATTCTGGATCGCAATGCTCAGCGTCTGGCTCAACAGTTCGGGATAGGTGTTGCCGGGTGACGCGCCGTAACCCGCGGTCAGGCTGTCGCCGAAGGCAACCCATGGACCGGTCGCCCTGGGCGGGAAATTCGCGTAATCACGGTCGCATCCGCGGAACCAGAACAGCACGCAAACAAGCGCCGCCAGCACGGAAATGAAAACGACCAGGCGCCTTCGCGTCATGAGAGACGGACGCTCCGATAATGAGTGACCGCGAAATCAGGCGTCTCCAACATCGTGACGACCGGTTCGAACAATTCTTCAAAGGGCGGAAACCACGCGTCGCCTTCCACCTCCCTTTTGACCAGCGTCAGGTAAAGATCAGAACAAAGAGGGAGGGCTTGCCGATACACATCGGCACCGCCGCAGATGAAGATATCGCGGGGCTCCAGATTGGGATCGATTTGGTTCAGTGAGGTAATCGTTTGAATCCCGGGATAGGAAAATCCGCTCCGGCTGAGAACGATTGTCGTTCGATTCGGCAACGGCCGCGCAATGGATTCAAATGTCTTCCGCCCCATCACGATGATATGCCCACCCGTCATCTGTTTGAACCATTTGAAATCTTCGGGCAGATGCCACGGGATCTTGTTGCCTTGCCCGATCACTCGGTTCAGTGACATCGCCGCGATGGCTTTAAGGTGCTTCATCCTCATAAATGCAGAATGCAGAATTCTGAATTCAGAATTCTGACTTCTGACTTCACGAAGTGCCGCTTTTATACCGCGATGGGGGCTTTGATCGGCGGGTGCGGGTCGTAGCCGACCAATTCGAAATCTTCGTACTCAAAAGCGTGGATGTCTTTCACCGCGGGATTGAGGCGCATTTGCGGGAGCGGACGCGGCTCGCGCGTGAGCTGCAGCTTCGCCTGTTCGACGTGGTTACGGTACAGGTGAAGGTCGCCAAATGTGTGCACAAACGTTCCCGGTGTCAGTTCACACACTTGCGCAACCATCAGCGTGAGGAGGGCGTAAGAGGCGATATTGAAGGGCACGCCAAGAAACAAATCCGCACTGCGTTGGTAAAGCTGGCAGCTCAACTCGCCATCCTGAACAAAGAATTGAAACAGCGCGTGACAAGGCGGCAGAGCCATTTGGTCGAGTTCACCCACATTCCATGCGCTCACAATATGGCGGCGGCTATCCGGATTGCGGCGGATGCCGGCGATCACCTGATCGATCTGGTTGATCGAGCGCCCGTCGGGTGTGCGCCAGTCGCACCATTGCGCGCCGTAAACCCGCCCCAGATTGCCTTCGGCGTCGGCCCATTCGTCCCAAATCGTCACGCCACGTTCGTTAAGGTATTTTACGTTCGTGTCGCCGCGCAAAAACCAGAGCAATTCGTAAATGATTGATTTGACGTGCAGCTTTTTCGACGTCAGCAGCGGGAAACCCTCTGATAGTGGAAAGCGCGCTTGTGCTCCAAACACGGCGTAAGTGCCGGTGCCTGTGCGGTCCGCCTTGAATTTGCCGTGCTCCAGCACCA
>JAKEEH010000215.1 GCA_022616725.1 Limisphaerales bacterium
GAATTCATCCGTGCCGAAGTCCGACGGTTCAGGTTCGTTTTTCCAGGAAAGGTTTACCCAGGCAGGCCGCTCGTCACGTGGTCCGACTCCCCACATCCAGTGGTAATCCTGCGCCACGTTGCCGCCGGGATAGCGGATGAACGCGGGCCGCAATCCCTTGGTCAGATCGAACACATCGCGGCGGACTTCGCCCACCGCATCCCCTGGCATGAGCGAGACTTGATCGAGCCACACTCGTCCACGGCCTTCGAACAAAATGCAGAAGCGCGCCAGCGGATCGGCTTTAGCCGGGCGCAAGGCAAAGGTGTACTGTTGCCAACCAGTGGTGACGTCCGCCGCGGCGACTTCTTCGGCATAAACTGTCCCTTCTTCGATATCGGATTCCAGCGCAAGCCGGACCTTCCCCCGGTAATCGCGTGATTTAAGCCAGATCGCGGCGCGGTATTCTACGCCCGCGCGAATCGGGACGCGGGGCTGGAAGACGCCGCGGCGGACAATCACGCCGTCGCCGATATCGACCCTGAGCGATCGGTTCGCGAGCATACCATCCTTCGTCCTGGCTGCGGCGGGATAGGCCTCCTCGGCGTCAGAAACAAACTTCAAACCATAATCGTCGTTCCGATCGTCCGGGTAGCGTTCCCAATAACGTGGCAACCCGATAGAGTTCGGCGGCAAATCAAACCCGCGATCTCGCAAAAGCTCGGCATGCAAGCCGCCTTTAATACCTTCGAACATGAATTCGATGAACTGTCCGTAGAGCAGCGAGCTGATGCGGTTTTCGACGCGCTGGGCATCGATATGAATGGCCGCGGGCGTCGAGCTTGAATCGGCGCTCCAGAGGCGCGTCGCGCATACGCTAACCAGCAGCGCTGTCCAGCCTCGGGCGGCAAAAGTGCGTGCAAAGGGATGGGTCACTTTTAGGTGTTTCGGCGCGAGACTCTTACTGCGCCGAGAAAGCGAAAGCTGTCCTGCTCCTGAATGTCTCGCCCGGGCGCAGAATCGACGACGGAAAATTCGGCCGATTTGGCGAATCGGGAAAATGCTGCGTTTCCAGGCACACCCCCGCGTGTTTCACGTGGTTGCCTGCATAAAGCTGCACCCCCGGTTCAGTTGTATGCACTTCCATCACCCGGCCACTCTTCGGATCGCTAAGGCGCGCGATCTTGGCCAGCGACTTGCCGCCGCTGTTGAGCACGAAATTATGGTCATAACCCGCGAGCTTCGGCTTGAACCGGTCGTTACGTTCCCCGATCCGTGTCGGTGTTGTGAAATTCAGCGGCGTTCCGTGCACGCTCGCGACTTCGCCCGTCGGGATCAACCCGTCGTCCACAGGCGTGTAACGATCGGCGTCAATCCACAGCAAGTGATCGAGCATATCGCCCCCTCCGGCAAGGTTGAAATAGGCGTGATTCGTGAAATTGACCGGGGTGGCTTTGTCGGTGGTCGCCTCATAATCGAGCCGCAGTTCGTTGTTGTCCGTTAACGTGTAAGTCACCGACACTCTCAAATTTCCCGGATAATTCTCTTCCCCGTTCCTGCTGAAATAGCTGAACTGCACGCTGGCTTCTCCTTCCCTGGCCGGCAGAACTTTCCCTTGCCAAACCTGCTTCGCGAATCCCTTCGGCCCGCCGTGCAAATGGTTCGGGCCATTGTTCGCGGCGAGCTTGTATTCAACGCCATCCAGCGTGAATCCCGCCTTTGCGATTCGATTCGCGAAACGCCCGATCACTGCCGCTGCCGCCGGATACCCTTTGAGGTACTCTTCGAGCGAGTTCGCGCGCAGGATCACATTCGTCAGCGCTCCAGTCCGATCCGGTGCCTGCAACTCGGTGATGTTCGCGCCATACGAGATCACCTTCGCCACCATCCCTTTGCCGTTGCGCAGCGTGAACTCCTGCACTGGCGTCCCATCCGGCATCTTCCCAAACTCCCGCTCTTCCACTCGCTTCATAGCCGCCGCGTCAGCATGCGTTACGGCGCAACCAAACGCCAGTCCAACCAGCAAACAGAGAAGGTTTCGGGAATTCATGCCTGGATTGTGCGAGCAAAACGTACAGGAAGCAACGCAAGGATGAAGGTGGGAAAGTGGGTGAGTAGGTGGGTGGGGGTGGGTAAGTGGGTATTGGCGCTTTTACTCACTTACTCCCTCACCCACCTACTCAGTCACTCCGCCGTGAAATCACAACCCGCGGTGCGTCATTTCCAATGTGAGCACTGCATACGCTGTCACTAGCGCGGGGTCCTTCTCCCACCAGCGGCCATTATCGTTGGCCCATGAGCCATCGCGTTGCTGCGCGTCGATCAAGCGCGTCGCCAGTTCCTTGCGCCAGTCCACTTTGCGGCCATCGGCCAATTCGAGTTCGTTAATGCCGTAGGCGGTCAAAGCCTTGGCCATGGTGTGGAAATAATAGTAGAGACCCTGCTGCCCCATCCCTGGATTTTCCTCCAGCGTGTAATTGCCGCGCAGCCATTCCAGCACGGCGCGCACCCGTGGATCATCCCGCTTGAGATCAGCGTAAATATAGCTCAGCAACCCGGCATAACTGATACTGCCATATGACCGCAGTGCAACGCGCCCGGTCGTCTTGTTCGTGTGCCCTCCGGCCATGCTGTGCCCCGGATAATAAACGAATCCCCCCCGGTCTGCGGCATCATCGGACACCCAGGGCTGGTCATTGTGCGAACGCAGATTCTGGCAATTTTGCAGGAAATGGATCGCCGCCGCCCAATTCAGGTCTTTGGCATCGGCGGACCTCTGGTCCTCCAGCAAGTGTTTTGTGTAATGCAGCGCCTCGAGCGCCTGAACAGTGTTGCCCATGTCCGAGTGCTCGTACTTCGTTCCGTAGCCGATTCCCCCATCGAAGACATTGTCGAACTTTCCCTTTTCACCGAAATCGGCTTGCAGCCCGGCCAGGAACTGCCGTGCCTTGCGCAGCGTTGGTTCATACGCGGGGTTGTTCGCCGCCACCAGCGCCAGCATGGCAAGCGCGGTGTTGTAGGTCGGCAGGTTGGTCGTATAAATGCCTCCATTTGGCTTCGCACAGGCAAGAATGTGCGCGTAGCCCTTTCTGAGGTAAGCCTCGTCCGGAAAGCGCCTCGAAGGATCGCCTTTGAACGCCATGAGCGCAAGCGCCGTCAGCGCCGGATGGTCCGGAGTGGACCAAAAGCCGTTCGTATTCTGCTCCGCCTTTAGCCATGCCAAACCGCGGTCGATGGCTCGCTGCACCTCGTGTTTGAATGAGACATTGGCCCGGCCGGCAGTTTCGGCCGATTCCACCACGACCGGCGCCAGCATCAGTGCCGTAAGCAGGCTCCAATGTCTCATTTTCTATTCGACGGCTGCGTGGAAAGAATCATTCGCACTTCCACGGGCGTATCCAGCGGCGGCACGGCGCCGCGATTGACTTCGCAGAGATCATCGTTGTCGCGGCCCGGCCGCGGGTTATTGACGAGGGCGAAAGGATCGGTGATCAGCGAAATGATCGAGCCTTCCGTCTCCGCCATGAATTTTCCTTCTTCGATTACCGACCCGTTATAGATCCAAACGCCGCGTGTGAGATTTGTTTTCGTTACCGTATTATAAATCAAATCTTCAGCCCGGGCCCGCTTTTCCCTATTCCTGGCCTTCCACGTGATTTCTATGGCAATCGCGTCCCCGGGAATTGGTTTCGCCGGGTCTTCAGGAACGGCATTGGTTCCCGCGCCCTTGACGCCCAACAATAGCATGGCGACGTGGATGTCCTTCGGTTGGGCTTCGGTTCGCAACAAGCTCTCGTGGGTTTTGCCGTCTTTGGTGACGATGACATACTCAATGATGGCTTCGGTCATGTTGACGACCGCCGGAAAGGCTACCGTGCGGGCGTTCTTGTCGAGGCGCACACGTCCAATCTCAAATATTCCGGGGCCAACCTGCCTGATGCCTGCAGTATTGGTTGGCTGCGATCGCGTGGCGATGCCAAGGAGCAGGAGGGGAATGCAGATCAAAACGCGCAAAAAACGGTTTAGTTCGCCGGCGGACGATGCAGCCCCACTGAAGCCGCGATCTCATCGAATTCCTCGTGGGTGACATCCTCAAGCGGTTTGCCGCTGGCGGCCAGCTTTTCATTGATTTTGATGGCCTTCTCGGTCATCACCGCATGTGTTTCCTTCGAGCCGCCAAAGAGGGCGAAATTCGGCCCCGTGGTAATACGCTTATGGCCATCGGAGTCGAATCCGACGCCCAGCATCATCGCTTTTCTCTTTCTCGCTTTGCCGCTCGACTTGGGCATGTTCCAACCTACTCGCTGACCCGCATTGCCGTCAAGGATTGCATTGACTTGATTGACTTGATTGTATATCCGGCATATCCGGTTTCCACACGAATTCCTGCGCCGACGTGAGAAACTGGAAGCCACTGCGTTCGACGATGGGGCGGCTCATTGGTCCGGCGTCGATGGTCAGGAAACGACGCCCCCGTTCTCGCGCTTCGCGGACCCGGGCAGCGAGCAACGCGCAATAAAAACCGCGGCGGCGAAATTCCGGAATAGTCGAGCCGCCCCAGACCCCGGCAAATTGGCTGTGGGGCGGGAAATCGATCCAGCCGGCGCACACCGGCTTCCCGTCACTGTACGCCACGTAAACACTCAGTGTCTCGGGAGCCTCGGTCATATCGCGCTGGACGCGGGACAGAATCCAACGGGTCTCCTTCCAAATGGCGCATTGGACGCGCTCCAAATCGACGAGTTCGTCCAGGCTGGTGATTCGGCGCACATCGTGGCTTCGCGGATTGTCCAGCGCCGGAGGCGCTTGGTCGAGCTCCAGGACCATCACAGCTTCCACCGGCTCGGCTTCAAAACCAACTCGCAGCAAGCGTTGCCCCAGGTCCGGCGGTCCGTCGTAACCAAACAGTTTCCATTCGAAAGCCTGATGAATGGAGCCAAAGTAATCGATCTGTTTGCAAATGGCAGCGTCAGCGCCCCTTTCGTCGAGCTTGGAGTAAATCACGCACCCGCGCTCTCCGGCCAAATCGACGAGCCGGATCAGGGTCGGGAACGCTTCACGCCGCATTCCCAGCGGTTCGCAGTCCAGGCGCAGTTCCCGTTCGTAAAGCTCGAGCAAGCCGTGAATATCCTTGATCATGCCCTTCTCTTCCGGCGGGTGCTCGCGACTTTGATGCGATCAGCGCCGGCGTAAATGTTCATCCGCTCTTCCCGAAGGAACCCGACCAGGACCTGGCCGCTGGCCTGCGCGAACTCGACTGCCAGACTGGACGGCGCCGAGACGGCAGCTACGATGGGGATTCTCGCCGCTAAAGCCTTTTGTACGATCTCGAATGAAGCCCGTCCGCTCACCAGCAAAATGTGGCGGTCGAATGGCAGCAGCTTGTTCAGCAAACCAAACCCGATCACCTTATCAACGGCGTTGTGCCGGCCCACGTCCTCACGCGCCACCACGAGACTTCCCCTTACGGTGAAGATCGCCGCCGCATGCAAGCCTCCGGTTTTCGCAAACGTCTCCTGCGTTACACCAAGCTGGGCAGCAATCGATCGCAGAATTGCCACTGTGGTCGCGACGCGTCGCTTGATGGGCTTGAATTGCTGATGCACCGCTTCGATGCTGGCCTTGCCACACAGGCCACAGCTTGACGAGGCGAAAACGTGCCGGGAGAGCCGGGCGAAATCCACTCGCAAACCCTCGGCCAGGAAAACGTCCACTGCATTCCCCTGCGGGTTGCGTCCGTAAACCCTGATCTCGAGGATCTCGTCCGATCGGCGCAACACACCCTCGGTTGCCAGGAAACCTGCCGCCAATTCCGCATCATTTCCCGGGGTTCGCATCGTGATGCTTACCGGCCGCGTCTCGACCCGGATCTCCAGGGGCTCTTCGACAGCCAGTTCGTCCTGTCGCAAAGTCGATTCCTGGCCACGAATGGCGACGATGGGACGGTGCTTCGATCTCAACGCCGGAATCCTATGACTGTCCAAAGGCAACACCGGCACGGTGGCACAACCGCCATAACCGCACAAGCAGTTCAATCATCGAGTTAGGCGCCATTTATCCCTTGGCAGCGGGTGGTAACGGGGATAGAAAGCGAAACTAGAGCACCTCGCTTAGGGCGCCGTCGCTGTCTCAAGACTCCGTAAGATGATGGGAAACCGTGATGAGAGCAGCGCGCCGCTCGTCACGCACCCAGTAAACACTGCCAAGCTTCGGCACTGCTGAACGCCTCCGCAGCAATCGTCGCTCTGCTTCGCTCAGTGGTCGTGTCGTCTCCTGTAGCATGGGCGCAGGCGGCCTAACAGATCGTCGGTTTCACACTTCGACGCATGGTAGTTCATCAGACTTTGCGCGTGACACCGGCAATGGAAGCGGGAATTACAGATCACGTTTGGGGTTTGGAAGAAATTGTAAAGTTACTTGATGCGCTGTGATTTGTTTTCAGGGTTGCCATTGCGCCGTGGTCCGAAGAATCTTTGTGTGCCCAAAAAGTAAGCCACGATTATTAACGCGATTGTGAAGAAATCTATGCTATCATAGCCCTTTGGGATTCACTGGACGGACTGAATAATCTAAAAGAATGGATTGCAGGGCTATTGGTCGCCCTTGCTGTCATCGGATTTTTCATCGATAGGAGGGCATCCAAACTACAACTGGCGGAGGATAAAAAGGCAGACACTGCAATCGCAAATGCGGTCGCACGTGCAGAAGAATCTAAAACAGAGCAAGAAAAGCTAAGGAAAGAGGCAGAAGAAGCAAAGCTGGCGCGAGTGGAACTTGATAAACAAGTGCTAGATTTGAGGCTCAAACTGCAAGACAGGAGAATCACACCAGACCAGCACACAAATTTATTCAACTGCTTGCGCCAAGGTGTGAACGGCCCGGTTACAATTGCACTTGAGCGTAGGTGCCGGAATTGCCGAAGCAAAACAGTACGCACAGGACATTGGTGACGTTTTAGGCGCAGTGGGATTTTTACCAGCGGCGCAAGAATCATTTACTATCGCCTCCACAAGTGCCTCCGGTGTGCTTCTGTGCGTCACAGACCCCTCTAACCCGCCAGCCCACGCCTTAGTCATCCAATCTTGCTTTAAATCCAACGGCATATTGCCTTCAGATTTCCGTTCATGGAATTTTACAGATACCAATGTCTTAGGAATTTTCGTTAGTGGGAAATTGTGAAATGCAAATTGTTTGATCAAGGAACTCATAAAAATACCCTGATTTATTTGGGAGATTTTCAAAGTAGCCCACTACCCTTTTAGCCGGTCTGTGGCGGGACACGCCACAAGCCGCCGCGTTGAAACGGTAAAGCAGCCGCCGCGTTGGCACCGCCCTGGAAAAGCCATCACTTTTCATCACTTTGGTCCGGTTTTTCTGGACACCCCCTCCCCCTTTTCCGTCCAGAAATGTCCAGAAATGTCCAGTTTTGCGCTGAGGCACCTAATATAGAATATATATTTCCTGGCCGGTTGACGAGTTGAAGGGAGGCACTGGTTTGTCCCTCACCACTCCAGTCGCCCTCACCCTGGCCGAGTGGGATTTGTTTGGCCGCGAGAGACTTCGTCTCCGCAGCCCCGAGGAGAGGGAGGAACTGTCGAACGGCCTGGGAACAATCCATGGGCAAGGTTTCGACGGCAGGTTCATGGGCAAGGGTGCCGGCGCGAGCCGCGTTAAAGCAGCTAAAACAGCCAAATTGGTCCGTTTTCATACTGCGCCTATTATACCATGGATTTTTGGCGGGTCGGGTGAGGCGAGGCGTTTTGATGTGCCTATTCGTGCCTATAGGTGCCAGTATGCGCCAGTATGCGCCAGTATGCGCCAAAAAACTTTGAAATAGTTCTTGACGAGGTTTGGAAACCTTACAAGAGGCAACGAAGGAACTAAGGGTTGAAGGGCAGGGCGGTTAAAAGAGTGGTTGAATGCTTATCGGGCCGCGATTCCAAGAATTCCACGATTCAATTCAACGATTCGACATATTTTTGACGTGACAAATCCCCACATGCTCCTGTATTCTCGACTGGAGCCAAATCCCTCGGGAGCAGCTACTCATGAAGCGAACTCTCGCGAAAAAACCCGAACCTCAGGGTTGCGCCATGGCTGCTCGTGTCGCGCGCTGGGTCGGCCTCTGTGTGCTGGGATCACTCCTCTTTTCATGTCTGGTGACGCAGGCCCAGACCGCAACAGAAGCGTGGGTGCGACGCTACAGTTCCGCGGAGGGCGCTGCGCTGGATTACGCCCTCAAGGTTGTGGCCGATACCGATGGAAATGCCTTCGTTGTGGGATTCACCGACGACGGGACAACAGGCGCAGACATGTTGATCATCAAGTATTCTA
>JAKEEH010000216.1 GCA_022616725.1 Limisphaerales bacterium
ATCCCGCTGCGGAACGGATAGCGGCCGGTAAGCAGGGCGGTGCGCGTTGGCGCGCAGAACGGGCAAGGTGCATAGAAATTAGTCAGCCGTGCCCCCTGCGCGGCCATCTGGTCGAGGTGCGGAGTCTTGAACTTCGGGTGGCCGTAACAGCCCAAATCGCCATAACCGAGGTCATCGGCCAGAATCACGACAATGTTGGGACGCGTTTGCTTCGCGACGGCACGGCCACTTACCACATGTCCGACGAGAACCAGCGCGACCACCAGGAAAAGCACACGCCTTTGAAAGCGGTTTTGAAACAAGATTGGGCTCCTTTTGGTTAGTAGCAGCCAACTCCCCAGTCTAGACGAGCACGTCCAATCAATCGCGCGATGGCATGCGGAACTCATTGCTACACCTTGAGTTGTGGCCTAACCCCTAGTTCATATGATCTATCTTTTACTTTCGATGAGTAACACATAGAACCACATTTATCTATTAAAATTGTTGACAACGCTCCGCAGACCGATAGAATCTTCGGATTGTACGTGTTCACTCCCTACTCGTCAGTTGGAGGACAGCTCGATGCAACGAATCACTTTGGGAGCGGCGTTTGTTTTAACGCTTTCGATACTGGTGGAGTTGGGTCAAGCCCAGCAGTGGAGTCTTCCGTCCCAACGGTTGGGTACCGCACCGGGTGGCCTGCCACTTACCAATCCTACCGTGGTCGGACCTAGGACTGGAGTAACGCTGTACGACGAAGAGACGGGTGGATATGCCTCGTTTGATAACCAGCCGAATGATGTCGATGAGATGATCGCGTATCGTGCAAGCGGTTCGAACTTGCAAATCGACGGCGGAATTGGCAGCTCGCAGACCACAGGCACAGCCACTTGCAACACGGCGATCAATGCGACTGATTTTGCTCCTGGCGTGGACACTCTGATCACGGCACTCATGGCGATCGAGAATAACCCATCTGACGCGGCGGACGGCGCCTACTGGAGCAATGCGGCGCTCGTCGTCACTCGATTTGAGGTACAAAACCATCCCAGCCATCCGCCCGTGGATCAGGGAGTGCTAGAAGGGTTCATTTGGATGTTCGCGCATCAAAACGGCGATCTATACCCGCAAAACGGCGGAACGCCTCTGAATCCCGGAACCACTCTTTTTGCAGAAGTTGGAGGGTCGAATCTGACCGCTACGTATGGTGGCCCAGACGGTGGGTGGTTTCTGCTTGGCGTCATTCGCCGATCGGCGAATCAGGAGCCAGACACGCAAATCGGGGATGGAAATGGAGGTCCCGAGTGGTGGCCCTTGGACAGCTTCGATCAGTTTTACGACTCACTCGAGACAATTGCCGTTCCGAGCCAACAGCCTGTCACAGCGTTTATTTTGGACCAATTTCGAATCGTTGATGAGGAGGGCGACTTGATTCTGCAAATCACCTCGCCTGCGGGAGGGTCTGGCTACGGCAATTTCGATTGGCACGGCGATCTCAAGGCATCGGCCTGGTATAGCGCCCACAACTAACAGGCGCTGTTGGTTGCGACCGTAGGCTTGCCTTTTCCGTCGCGCGACGATGACGCCGTTCCGTCGCGCGACGTGTTGCCCTCGTGTCTCCAGTGGGGCATTTATGATTGCGCGACTGGGTTACTGCCCGGTTTTGTGCGGATTGGCAGTGGCACTTGTCGTCCTGTCCGGAGCAGGTTTGCTTCGCGCTCAGGAACAAAAGCTGTCTGTCCAGAAGCAATACGATGCAGAAGCGGCCAAGTATCGCGCGGCCATCGAAGCCGCAGGAAGGGATGGTCCGAAGATACTTGCATTGCGGGATGAGCATCGCGCCCGCTTGAACCAAATCCTCAGCGACGCGGGTGAACGCGGGCTGGCGTCCATTGACGCTGACGACCTCCTAACGCTTGGCAAGATTGCCACCGAAGTAGCCGAATGGCGACTGGTCATTGAAATTCATCGGTGCGCCGAGGCCGCTGGAAACGTAGATCCACTCCTCTCGCGGCTGGCGCTGCACGCGCACATCCAACTGGGCGAACTTGATGCCGCAGAGCGGCGACTCACTGAAATCCAACGACTCGATCCCCTGAATCGAGAAATTGGCGCCGCGCACATCGCTTTTGCGAACTCGTATGAGAAGCAAGGAAACCGGAGTAAGACGTCAGAACATTTGGGGGAATTCTTATGTTACGTGATCGATTCGTTGGAGCGAGCTCCGACACTGGCCGACGCCGTTCCTTCGCTTTTGTCACGATTCGAGGGCGATAAGACACATACAAACGATGCGTTAATCAAGAGTCTTCGCGACCGGCTAGCACCGCTCCTTGGTCGTGTGACTTCTGATCCCGCCGACTCTGAATCGCAAAAGACTGTTACGTTTTCCCACGTAAACGCAGTCTATTTCGTCGCCGCCGCGCTAGCCGCTCGGGGATCCCCCGCAAACATCGAAGGCATCTGTCCGCTGTGGGCTCAAAGCGTGCTGACCATACTCAATCGAAAGACGAGCTTGTCGCCGGCGGAAAAGCAGGAGGTCCTCGCATTTCTGTTGAAGGTGGGGCGATTGGCTGACCTTTTGGACAGCCGAACAGACGTGAAGCGCCTAATGAAACTGCACGGCGCAATTGAGTCAGCGACACTTAGATTTACGAGCCCCACCGAGATCGTCGCCATTCGGCGTGCGTTCGAAGAGTCGCGCCATTCTCTGGACCTCCGAGAACGGCATTTAGGCCTGATTGGAAAAAGACTGTCCAGGTCGTCACTGGAAAGCCTGATTGTCCAAGGATCGACGCTCAATGAGTCAAAGCCATTGGTCGTTCTGATTTGGTCCCCCATTACTCCCAAGGCCGCAGGCGTCCTCGAGCGGGTGCGTACTCTCGTTCAGCTTCGCTCTGGCACTCAGCTTGTCATCGTCGTTCCCTACCGCAACGACGGACCCGGAAGCGACGAAAAGCGTGTGGAATTGGAAAACCGGTGGACGCGGTTAGCCAGGCGCGATCCAACCAATGCGACCGGCGGGATCGCGTTCCTTGACGTGAATTCCCCGGCGATGAAGGAACTTGAGGTCGCGATCCTACCCCAAATCGTCGTCCTCGACGCTTCATCTGCGATTCGTAGTGTGACGGCGGGAGGTGACGGATTTGAGTTGTGGCTGCTGGAACGATCTTTGGACTCCCTTCACGCATTCCCACCGGACTGCAGTCGGATGCCCGCCAAAGCGAGCCTTTCTGCGCCACATTCGAGGCTTTGCAGTCGCGGGAATCGAGCGTTCTTAGGACGTTGCAAGCGGATTCGTCGTTAAGGAGAATGTGTCATGGCAGGTCGTCCACCCCTGATTCTTTTCTGCTGGCTCTGCTTGCTTGCGCCGGCCTTCGGCGAGGATTTCAACGCCCAATTTACAGACTCCCAGGCAATCGAGCTCCTTGTTTCTGGGGTCCTAAACAAAGAGCTGGATTTGGTGACCGAACAGGTGGATGCGCTGCGGAGTATCAGCGAGCAGCGAAAAGAGAAGCTGCTCGCGCGGTTTGCACGGCCCATGGGACCCGACCCCGGAACTGCGGAACCAAGCCGCCCGCTGAAGTATGCCGAGTTGCAGTCCGAAGCAAACCGCCAAGCCTTCACAGCGGTTGAGGAGGTCCTACTTCCGCATCAACTCAAGCGGTGGAAGCAGATCGTGTTGCAGCTCTCATTTGGAAGTGAGCCAAGCAAGGCGCTCTTGCTTCAAACCGTCGCGCAGCAACTTAAAATCGAGCAGGAACAGGAGCGGGCCATCAAGGACGCATTCACAGATGCGGAGAAGAAGATACAAGCGATGGCCGCGGAGATTCGCAAGGAACGCGACGAAATAATTCGTATGAAAGTTCTCACGCCAAAGCAATACGCAGAGTTTGAGAACCTGTTTGGGCCTCCCTTTCGGCGCGGGAACACTAAACCACAGACGGGAAAACAGCCGTAGCAGCGGTTGCCAGACGCTGGGTTTTATCTTATCGGCCGCTGGCCCCAGGGGATGGGCATGGTCGGCGGGCGGCGATGGAGGTCGCGGCGCTGGTCCTTGGGGCGGCGGTGCCACCACGTGACGAAGCGGACGA
>JAKEEH010000217.1 GCA_022616725.1 Limisphaerales bacterium
CGTCGTTCGTCGCGGGAAGCGGCGGGGCTGAAAGTTTCTGAAGTTCCCTGCTGAACTCCACGACGCGCTGTTCGTTGGTCGCAAGACGGACATTCAGAAGCGCGTTGTTGCGCGCCACGTTCTTCATCTCGCCGATCACGCCCTGCAGTTCTCCGTAGGACTGTGCGAGCTTTGCTGCTTCGAGCATCACACGCGCAGTTGCCTCCCGCTGGCGGTTCATCTCGGCGACCACGACATCGTTAGTAGGCGGCGGTGCGAACGCGGCATCCGGCGGTGGGTTCAGCAAGTTGGCCGTATTGAGCGGGCCAGGATGCAGATTCCAGCGGGCTGAAACTTCGATGCGATAGACCGGATGCTGTTCGTGCATCGTCTCCGGGTGATTCGGGTCAACGAAGCGGCCGACGTGGTAGGCGCGCACGACCTCGCCGTAGCGAACAGCCTCGATGGGTTCGGCTGCTGGCGGCGGCGTGGGGCGAAGGACGAGCTGCGGACGCGACGCGCACGAGGCGACCAGCACGAGTGGGATGAGGGCGAGATATTTCATGGCTGAAACAATGGGGTTGAGTTTGGTCTGGCCACGTCCGGTGTCGGTGTAGCAGCCACACCAAACGCAGCGGTTGGGACAAAGGCAGGAGAATTGGCTTTCGTTTCCTCGGCAAACGGCTTCAGCGAACCGCCGATAGCGGCTTCGCTGCGGTCAATCGTCTGAACGACGTAGAGGTAAAACTGTTTTCCGCTCGGAACGCGGACATAAAATCCGTCCCGTTGAATCGCGTCGTAGATTCGCTGCGCATAAACGGAGAGAACTTTTTCCGCGCCCTTGAACGGCGCGTTGTTCAGGGAACGACTGTCCACTGAGCCGAAGATGGTCTGCTCCTTTTCCGTCAACGAACTCGCAGCGCCGGAAAGAAACGTGGCAGCGAAAAGTTTGATCTCCGCCAGGTTGTCGGACTTGATTATGCGTCCACGCAAACCGGCGCTGCCGTCGGTGATGCCCCAGCCTTCCTGGTCGCCGGAAAATTCCCGGTCGAGGGCGACGCCCTTGAGCCGCAGTTCTTCGCCTCCCTGCCAGACGAACGTCCAGCTATTGCCGCTGGCGATGCGTTCGCGATGCCGGTCGGTTTGCGCCGTGCCGTGAACCTCCGTGCCGGCGGGAATCACCAGCTTGCCCGCGTGGTAAATGCTCTCGGTCACGAGACCGACGATGGGCGTCTGTATCGAAGCCGAGTCCACCGTGATGACGGTTTCACAAGGAATCAGCCGCCCGTACGGCGCGTAGATCGAGCCGAGCGATTTCGGTTCGAGAACACCCGCGCTCGCATCAGCGAACAAACTGATGGGCGCGAGCTGAGGCACAGGTGGCTCTTGCTTAGGCTTCTCAACAATTGCCTTCGGAGGCTCGTTGGTTTTCGCCGGTAACGGCGGTGGTTCTGGTTTGGGCTGTGGCGGGCGGAACGGGTGCATCGGCCGCTCAATGCTCTGCACCACCTGGGGGCGGTCGGTGGCGTTCGTTGTCAGGTTGCTGACACGAACATCCATGTCGCCCGAACCAGATCGGTCGCGGAACACGCTGAACAGGAACAAGCCGCCGCCGAATATCACGGCGAACAGAACCAACTTGCCGCTACGGGTTTTGAAGAAGTTCAGAAAGTCTCGGGGTTTCATGGGTTGGTAGGTTTAGCGCTGGGCGCATTTGACTGCTCCAATTCAGTAATCGTGCGACGGAGCGCCTCGCGGGCGCGGGCTTCCTGCTCTGGAGTCATTCCGGTCACTTGAGATGGCGATGTGGATTGCGTAGCAGCCGCACTCGTCGGCGCTGTGGACAACCGACTCACCAGCACGCTGAACTCGTTCTTGAGGGAGAGTTCGTTACGTCCGCCATCCGGCGTGCCAGTAACGGCGAAATACACCGTGCTCGCGGAGTTCGCGGGGAGCAGACCGGGCGCGTCGCTGATGGATTGGAAGTAAAGCCGGTTGCCAACGCGCACGCAGAAGCTCTCCGGCAGATAGCGAATGTCCCGCTCGGACTTGTTTCGTAACGTGACATGCAAGACGAGCGTGTCTTCCGGGTTGAAACGGAACACCTCCTCGACGCGAATCTCGTAGTCATTGAAATCCGTGATTTGCGGCTGGTCACCGAACGCCCTGGCTTCAGCACCGGCTACGGCGTCCGGCTGTTGCTTCTTTAGCAGCGGAAACGCCTTTGCCTTGTCCAGCAACGCAAGCAAGCGCGTCGGCGTAACCTGCGGCGCGGATTGGACTGTTTCCGCTGTCGTCGTCCGATCTTCGAGGTTGAGCGCCAATACGGGCGTGTCGCTTTCAACCAACTCGAAGACGTAGGTGCGCTTGTTCCATCGGATATTTAGATTCGTCGCCGCCTTGCGCGCGAGCGCACGGACGGACAGGAACGACGAGCCCTTCGTGTGCGCGAGTTGGAACTGACCCGGTGTCTTTCCGTCGGCAGTGATGCCCACGGCGTCAATCGCTGCAATCGGGCCGGGCAGACTGATGGTGGTGACGCGATTGGTCGCCACGGGCACGGTGATGACGGTGCGCTCGTCGAGCCTTACGGTTTGAACGGCCTCGGGGAGTTCAGCGAGCGCGACGGTTGCGGCCAGTAGGAGGATGCTAATTGGTGATTTCATATTTGAAGTCGCCGACAGCGGTGGGGAAACGACCGTTGGCAGCCATGTTGGGGTTGCGGAGCAGACGGAGACTGAGTTTGAAATTGAACGCCTCGGTGAACGCCTTCTCCTGGAAAATGCCGGTGCGGATGACCTGGCCGGAAACGGTGGCGAGGACTTCATTCTCGCGAGTGGAGAGAATATCAATCTTCGCGATCTCGGGTTTCTGGTGGAGTTGCTTGGAGCGGAACTCGACCGCCTCGCGCGTTCGATGGTCCTGGGCTTTCTGCAATGCGGACTTGAGGAACAATTGCCGCAGCAAATCCGGGTGGTCGAAATCCTTCGGGTTGCGCTGAAGGAGTGTGACCGCTGCGAGTTCGGCTTGTTGCGCATGCAAATCCTTCGCCTCCTGAAACTGGAGCAAGGGGCTGATGTAGTAGGTCTGCGCCGGGTCAATGATGACAACACGCTCGCGCTGCTTGAACTGTTCGATGATGTGGTAACGGTCGAGCGCGGCGACGCCGGTCACGGCGACAGCAACGAAGAACCAGAACCACGGCAGGCGGTCGCGCTGCGCGAACAGTTGCGTTGGGTCAAATTTCTTGCGGGCAAGGCGGGCGGGAGCGCCATTGCCGGTGGGCGTTTCACGAGGGCGAAGTTCGGTGGTTTCCATAGTGTCAGTAGTAGTGGCCTTTGGTTTTGGCGATGAGGTCACGAACAGAACGGTCGCCGGTGATGTCGTCGCCGGGACGACCGCGGGCGGCACGGGGCGGCAGGCCAGAGCCAGCAATAATGATTGCTCCGGCGCTGCCGTGGCCGGCGGCGGTCGAAAGTGTGCTGAGAACCGCAGCCATCCCGGCCGCACCGACGGTGGCAAGCGGGAGACCGGTCGAGGAAGCCACAGCCGCCGCGCCCGCCGTGGTGGCCGCTGTCTGGAAGAAGCTTCCGAACGCCCCAGAGATAAGTTGGCCTCCCGCGAGCGAGCCGTAGCTGAGAACCTTTTGAATGACGACCGGCGCGGAGATCGTGCTGAATACAATCCAGAATGCGACGACGGCAACGCCGACGGTCGCTTGCAGCGAATAAAAGGAGGCGGTCGGGTCAAAGAAGCGCGACGACGGGTCGGTCATGAAATCAAGAATGCCCTGGGTGATGAGCGCCGCGACGGCCCAGCCGAGCGGCCAGATCAGCACGCCCATAATGTGCATCAGGTAACGGCTGCCAACGGAGCGGAGCGGGCGAATCGCCATGAAGCCGATGAGCAGCGGCGAGAGCGCGTAGGCGGTGAACAGGATGAATTTCTGGATGATGTAAGCCCAAAAGAGCAGCAGCGACGCGAACTGGCCGACGAGCCAGAGAATTCCGGTGATGAGGATCTCGACAGTGAATGCGTTCAGGTCGCCGATGATGTCCCACCACGACCGGTCGTTCCCTGTGTCGCGCTTGATGACGAGCAGTTGATTGTATTGCTCGTGAACCTGGGAGGGGTCAACGCCGAGGCCGTCGAGGATCGAGGTCTGCAAAAGCTGCTGCGATTGGTTTCCCCACTGCGGGAGCATTACCAGGAGCGCCGTCAGCACGAACATCCGCACCATGTGCAGCATGAGGGTTTTGGCGCTGAAGCCGTGGACGACCAAAAGGATCGTCCCGACGATGAACAACATGAACGCCACGATGCGGAGCAATTCGTGCAGTTCGGCGCACTTTTGCAGGAACGTCGGGAATAGTTGTTCGAAGGTTGCCATACGTCGGGACGATTTGAGGTTGCGTTTATGGAGTCGGGAACGCGGTGGGCGCGTTCATCAGCCGGAATGTCTGCCCGTACTTCTGCACCGCCTCGGTGAACTCGGCGTGCTGCTGCTCCTTCTTCGCCTGGACCTGGCGCTGAGCGTCGTTGCGGTTGGCTACGTCCTGTACGAGGGCGGAGGCCGTGGCCTGATTGATTTCGTAGTCCGTGTTGTTGAGTGCGGACGAGAGGCCGATTAGAACACCGGTCAACTTCTGCACCTCCGCGTCTGTTGTGGCGCTCTTGAGTGCCGTGGTGGTCCGGGCGATTTCCTCCTTCAACGCGATGCGCCGGGCCGTTGCGTCGGTGGATACGGACAGGAAGTTATCCGTGGTCTTCTGCACAGCGGCGACCGGCAGATACGGTGCTTCAAGCCGCGTGACCGCCTTGCCATTGGGCGTGTTGAACGTCGTGCCGATGCTCGTGAAAAGCCCATTCGCGTCGTAGAGCATGGCTTCCCCCGCGTCCACTGCGCCTTCGAGTGCGGTCAGTGTCTGACCGAGTTCCGTTTTGCGCAGGTCGGTAACGAGCGGTTGGACCGTCGTGAGCAGGACCGCCTTGGGATCGCCAAACAGACTTTCGTAATGTTTGAACTCGTTGAGTTGATCTTCGAGTGCCTGGATTTGCTGAACCTGGTTCTGAATCATCTCGACGTATTTCGCGATTTCCTGCGCCGTGTTGATGACCGATTGGATGGTGTTGGCCGGGTCGTAAACGACCCACTGCGCCCGTGCGGACACGGTGATGCCGAGCGTCACGAGCGTGAGTGCGATGAGTCTTTTCATGGTGTGTTTCCTTTCTTTCTGCGGTTGCAGGCACGGCCTGCTATTCCTCGATACGGAGGAGTTTTGTTGATGGTTGGAACGTTACCCCGTCAATCCGTTGTTCCGGTAACTGCACGGGGTAAAGGCGAACATTGGCGACCTGGTTGCGCTGGCGTTGCATGGAGACGTAGAGCCAGTACTGCTGCTTCACGGCGTCGCTCTTTCCTTTGTCGTAGCCAGTGGCGTAAGCCTTCTCGGCCTGTTTCTTCGCAGCGTAATGGAGCGTCTCGCTGACAATCACCCCGCCTGCCGCGCCAGCGGCGGTGATGAGCGGATCGCCATCGGAGAGTTCATGGCCGAGGTATGCACCGCCCGCGCCGAGCGCCACGTCGCTGATGGGGCGCGTGGCGGCGCAACCTGCAAAAAGGCCGCCGACGAGGGTGAGCAGGAGCAGTTTCGATGCGTTGCGGATGAGTTTGGTTTTCATGGTGGTTAATGCGTTTTCGGTTCGCTGTATTTCCGTGGGTTTGCGTGATGGATGATTCCTTCCACCACACTTGGACTCTGGCGGAGTTCGCGGGCGCGGCGGTCGAAGTGCTCGCCGCTTGAACTGGAGCAGTAGAGCAACTCCGGCGAGGCGACGTTGTGGACCGTGCCGCAGATGTTGCGCGTCGAGTCCGTGTGGAGGTAGGTGAACGGTGAATACTTCTCGCCGGGCTGATGGTCGGGCAGCGGGTAATTCATGATCGCGTGCTGTGTGACCTCCGGCAGCGCGATGTCCTTGCCCATGTCGTCCAGGTCGGCACGGTCGTTCTGCCGCATGATGAAAAACTGCCGGCTGTTGCCGAAGACGGCGGAGCGGATGCGGGACTGTTTGAACCGCGCATACTGCTGCACAATGGAAATGTTCCAACAGTTGAACTTGCGAAGCTGGGCGTAGGATTCCTGAACGATTTCCTGCCCGCCGGGAATGTCGAGGAAGCAGGCAACTTCCTCGTAGATGTTCCGTTTCCGAATCGCACGCGGCAGCGTCATGATGTGCTTGCGCGCGTGATTGGTGATGAGGAAACCGGCTGCGGCTTTCAACTCCTTCGCTGACTCCGGGATGTAGCCTAACTCGAAGTGCGCGATTTTGCCGGTGAGCGAAAGGTTGCTCGTGCCGTCGAACAGGCAGCCGTAGTTGCCGTCGCGACACCAAGGCAGAATGAGTGTGGCGATTTCCATGATCTGGTCGCGCTCCGCGCCCATTGGGTCGAGCATCATCAACTCCTGGAGCATCCGGTGTGTCGGGAACTCGTCCGGTGTGAAGTAGGCAAAGGCGAGGTTGCGGGCTTCCTTGCTAGTCTTCGGCTCTTTGAGGAACTTCAGCACCTCGGCTTCATCGAATTGGCGCTGATACTCCTCCGCTTCGTCGGGGTGCGCTGCTTTCCAGTCTCGGAAGTCCGCGAAGGTTTCGAGGCTCGTCGCGCCGGGCGGCATCCGCTCGCCCCGGAATTTCTGCAACGCGAGAGCGTGCCGGGCGATGCCGAGCAGTTGGTCGTGACGTTTCTTCTGCCAGTCCTGGAAGGCGTCCTCGTAGAGCGGGTTCAAGTACTTGGCGATCTGAGCCTGCCGGAGCATCTGTTTATCCTCCTGCGCGCTCGTGCCGATCATACGAGCCACGAGCGCAGTCGCGGCGGAAAGATGGTCGGGCGTCAGCGGCAGCCCTTTCGTGTCGAGGTAATTGATCGTCAGGTCGCCATCCGGGTGGATGATGATGGGCCGCGCGCCTTCTTCGACCGTCGCGGTGTAGATGCCGTAGGAAAGCCCTTCCTCGATGATGACGGTATAACCGAAGTAGCCTTCGGTCTGTGTGAGCAGGTCGCACACAGTCACAGATTTCCCTGCTCCACTCATTCCGAGCAAAACCGCGTGTTGTGGTGAGGCGGAGTCTTTGCCGCCGGAGAAGGTTTGAATTCCGACGAGGTTGCTGGCAGGCCCGTCGTAAATCGCCTCGGCCGTAGCCAGGTGGCCGGTAAACGTGCTCGTGACCGGGAGCATGTCCGCGAGAAAGCGATGCTCCGCGTAAAGCTTCCGATGTTCGTAGCGTCCCCACGTCCAGCCCGGCCAGGTCTGGAAGAACAGATTCTTTGAGGTGCTGGGGAGATTGCTCTCGAAGTATTGCGCTGCGTTCATCGAGTTGATGGCGTTCTTAATCGCACCAGCCTTGGCGTTGAGGCCGTCGCGCGTTTTGTCCCAAACACGGATGGCGAACATCGCGTGGAAGGGAATCGTCTGCCCCTGCATGAGCGCGTGAATCTTCTTCTGCTTCTTTTCCATCACG
>JAKEEH010000218.1 GCA_022616725.1 Limisphaerales bacterium
GGCAAAACGGGGCCGACGCTCAAGATCGACAAGGTTGCGACGAGTGATCTCGGCAACTATACGTGCTTTGTTTCGGCGCAACATGACAAGGAATATGAGCAACCCGACGCCAAACTGTCCGACATAGTCTCCCTTATGGCGTATAAGGTGGAACCGAAGCGCGTAACCGTTGATGCTTTTCTGCAAACCGGGTGCGAACCTCAAATCCCTAAGCTCGAACAAAAAGGCGTAAAAACGGCAGGGCTCGGCCTTATCCATGCCCTGAATTCAGGCCTCAATTCGGAAGTCTTCGGGGCGGAGCGTTTGATGCACGTCATGAGTGGCGCCAGTGCGCCCCTTTATTTTATTCAAAGTACCAATATATTCACGGTTGACTACCTCCCGCCCGCTGGGGGCTCAGGCGCCGGCTCCGGCAGTTGTCCTCCGGCCTACCGGTGTTACTTCAATTTCAGAAAAACAGTCTCGCCATTTGGTTGGCTGCCAGCCTCCGGTGCCACCACTGGAACGGCGCGCCACGTCCAGTCAACAGGGACAGTCGTCAAGTGGTTCGTCGGAGCCACAAGTTCAGGCTGCGGGAGTGGAGGAACTGTGAACATCTTGTTTTCGAATCCGAATAATGTTTACAGGTTCACGGTGTACTGCCCCTCGAGCAGTTTCCCAACGTGCCTCAGTGGGCTGCAGCAACTTGAATTGACCAACTTCTCGCCGTAACCGCGTCTTAGAAGGAAACAGTCAATCGGGCAACCGCTGTCCGCTCCCGAGGCAAGTTCGGGTGCAGATTTAATGGACTGAGGCGATAATCCTCATCGAGAAGGTTCAGGACCCCAACCGTCAGCTCAATCTTGCGGCGGTAGAACCGGTATCCCGCGAACGCGTTGAAGTGCCAGAAGCTGTCTCCGGCCTGGTCTGGCTCGTAGCCGTGGTTGCTCTGGGCATTCCAGATCGCATCCAACTGCGAGAAAAAGCCTGAGGGATGATTATATCCAACGTGCATGCTGAGTTGGTGCAACACGCTTTCCACATCGACACGTGGCAGAAACTCGGGAGGAATCTCTGGGAATTTTTGATTAAGTTCGGCTTCGCTGAGGCGATACCGCAAACCCAGTGACCACTCGTCCATCACCAGTTGATTTGCGTTCAGCGTCAATGTCCGCTCGCGATAATCGAGCCGCTCCTGGAGACTCGAAGGAACGGCAAACAGCGCCTCAAAGGGAAACAAATCGAAAACACCTCGAGTGCGTTCGGCTTCCGAAGTGAGAATTTCCCCGCCGATGCTAAGGAACGTGCTCCGGCCCACTTTTTGTTCCAGCGAAACCCCAAAGGTTTCGGCACGGGCGCCCGGAACGCTGCCCACCATCGATTCGGGAAAGATGCTGCGGTAGATCTGCGTGAACCCGGCGATTTGTGACGGTTCAATCAACAGGTTTTGATCCGTGGCCGTTCCAATCAGTGATCGAGTGTAACCAAGGCGAACTACGCTGTTGGAGAGCGGCTGCCATATTACTCCGGCCTTCGGAGATACCCGCGAAGTGGTCTCCTCCTCCGACGAGATTGGCGCATCCAGCGTATTCGCAGGAATGCGCAGGTAATCGTAAGTCAAACCGCCAAAAATACGGAGCGAATTCACAATCTCCCATTGCTGATAGAGGTAGGCGCTAAACCGTTCTGTGTCCAGGACCTCGCGCTGGGATGCTGCAGGTTCTGGTGGATCGGGAAAGAAGGGGTGCAAATCGGAGGGGTTATCCTGCCGACTTCGCACGTCGGAATCCCCCCAAACATATCTTGCGCCAACAATCGTATGGTACTTGCGCCCGGAGAAAATATGCTGAGCCTCGGCAGCATAGGCCTCTCTTTCGACATCGAGGGTGTTAGCCATATTGATCACGGGAACCCCTTCCAGCATGCCAAAAATCCGGGAAACAATAATCTCCGGCCGTGTCGGGTCGTGGAGGCCGAAGTCCTCGCGGTAGATTGTTCCCATCAACAAAGTATGTGAGCCGGGATGCCATTCACGATGGTAGCCCATAACTGCGATCGGTTCCTGTTTCACGTCAAATCGGAAATCAGGATCGGAAGCAGATGGATCATATCTTTGGAGAAGATCGCCGCCTTCCGAATCCACCAGGCTGGCGAGAGCATAAACCGTATCCGCGGGAGTCAATTGTTGCTTGAAGTGAAGCACGAATTCCCGTTCTTCAAAGTCATTGTTAATTCGTTGGCCAGGATCGCTCTGGTAATACGCTTCCAACGCGTAGCTCGTGTTGCCGAAAACTCCAAATTGTGACCCGACTTCCGACCACGCCCCCCGGCTCAAATACTCGGTCCGCGAGCTGACTCCGAAGCGATCACGTTCGAATAGCTTCGAATATTCCTGCTCCGAGATCGCCGGCGATAGAATGCCACCGCCGACAGGTGCAAGAAGGTTCGCCAGCAAGTATTCGATTCGTTTTGGCGTTTGGAAACGGACAGTCGCTGCCGACACATCCACAAGTTCGTTATAGCTATCCGCAAGAAACAGATGCGCCGAGTAATTCGCGTAGTCATAACTTACCGCGCGTCCGGCTTCGCGGACCGCCACGTCAAACATGCCGGCGTCCTGATAAATTCTGGCGAGGTTGGCGCTGCGGACGGCGCGGTCCTGATCGAGTAACAGACCCGAGCGATAAATGCGGCGGTTGTCGTTCAGTTCCTGCGATTTTTCGAGGTCGCGGACGGCTTCGTTGATGCGGTTTTCCTGTTCGTTCAACAGGGCCGAATACAGCCACGCGGTCGGGTCGTTCTCGTCCAACGCCTTGGCGATCTTGAGTTCATGCGTGGCTCGGGTTTCATCGCCCGCGTCCGTGTAAGCTTTTGCCAGATAACTACGTAAAATAGCGCGCTGCGGCTCGAGCGCTGCGGCGACCAGCAAATCCTCGCGGCCCCGTGCTAAATTGCCTTTACGAATCAGGCATAGGCCGCGGCCCAGCCATGCGTTGGCCAGCGCAGGATCAACCTCCATTGCCCGATGAAACCACGGGATCGCGGCATCGATTTTGTTCTGTGCCGCCAGCACAAATCCTTTCAGCGCGAGGGCTTGCGCGTTGCGCGGTGAATACTGCAGCGATCGATCAAGCGCCTCGAGGGCCTGGCGGGTGTGGCCAAAACTGAATTCCAGTTCGGCCACCCGTGCCCACCCAAAGCCGAAATCCGCTGAGGTTTCGACCGATCGTTTCGCAGACCGAAGGGCGCTCGGGAGATCCGCTCGCGACTGGTGTGAGTAGGATTCGGCCAGCCATTCACTGGCCAGTTCCGGCGTCGCGCCCGGCTGCCATTGCTGCAGCTTGACCGCCGCGATCAACTGCCGCAGCGCATCCGCCAGTCGCTGCGACTGGTCAGGTACCGCTGCGGCTCCGCCAGCCTCCGCTTCGGGCGGTGTTGAATCGTTGAATCGTTGAATCGTTGAATCGGCCAATCGGCCAATCGTTACCGCTGCAGGCGAGGCCGCCCGCGCACCGATCGTGTTCAGAAGGGCTTCGGATTGATCGACTGCGCCAACCGCCAGCAGCAGCCCCGCCCGATAGATTCGTTCCGCGGTCGAAGCGCCTGCCGGAAGCGGAGTGTCCTTGCCCGGCAATAGATCGAGCGCTTGCAGCAGATCGCCTGATTTGTAGGCGACCAGCGTCTCGCGCAGACGTTCCCGTTCCTCCAGCGTAAACCCGACTTCATCTGCATCCAATATGGCCGGATAATACAATGCCCACTGGATTATATTATTAATTATAATAGCTGGAGTCTTGCGGGGCGGCTGGCCGGGCTCCGCGACGCCTTGCTCACCCGTGCGCAATGTCAGCTCGCCGGCATCGTTGCTCAACTCCACATCCCCTTCCACCACGGTCAAAGTCGTGCGCCCATTCTCCTCGGCCTGCAGCACGAATTCAGTGCCGCGAATGGCAGCGGAGGCGGTGCGCGTGCCGTACCGGGCATTCAAGAGCCGGTCGCGATTGAAGAAATAGAGTATTCCGCTCAGCAGCGAGAAACTCGATGGCTGCTGCGGGGCCGGACCGGCCTGGATCTGGAAATCGGCCTTCTCGCCAATACGAACGATGCTTCGATCCGACCAGCGGATCGTCACACGGCTCAACTCTCGGGTGCGCACGCGGTCGCCTGGCTGCAGCACGCGGCCCTTGAAAGCAGCGCGCCACTGCGGCGCGCCCGGAGCGGCCGCCGCCACCTCCACAATCCCTTCGATTGCTTCAATTTGAATGGTGCCCGCGATGGTATGTGGCGTGACAGTCTGCGCCAGGAGGACGCCGTTTGCGCCCCACAAAGTCAGCCCTAGAAGGACTCCTGCCGCCCCACCGGCTAGAGAATTCGCTTTCATCATGGAGTAGGGTGCCCAACTCCGGTTCCCTTGTTACCCGACAGTGCGGTTCAGCGCAAGGCATTCCGGGCTGGTACGCGGCCCATCTGTAATACGTCCAACGAAAGAGGTTTCTTTCACCAAGGTATCGGGGAACCACTTTATCACGCCTGGTCCCATCAAGCACCAGTCCTCGTGTACAGCCAGCCCCCTGGAAAAGTCATCAGTTTCATCAGTTTTCATCAGTTTTTGTCCGGTTACGCATGAGTTGAAGGGTTGAAGCGTTGAAGCGAGAACGTCCCGGGGGGACGCTGATGATGGAAGAAACTCTCGTGCATCCGCTGGATTGCGTACGCAGAGGATGGGCTTGGATCAGCGGATAGGGGACGCGAGATCAGCCCCCTTCCAATTGGACTCCGTTTCGCACCGAGGCTCCGCCCGCAGGTCGGGGGTTACGGAGTCGGGGAATCGTGTTAGTGGAAGCCCCAGCCAAGTGAAGTTCGGAGAGTGAGGGAAATGATCCCAGCCACCTCAGTTGAATTTTGTTTGCACCGAGGCTTCGCCCGCAGGTCGGTGGTTACAACTTGGCAGCCGCGTTTTGAAAAGCTTTGTGAAACCCCAGCGTCGCGCTAGATTTGAGCCGTGATTTACGATTCGTCATTGGACGAACTGCTGCAGAAGGCGTGGGACGGGGGCCGGGTTTCTCCGGCTGAGGCGCTGCGGCTTTATAGTTTGCCCTTGGAGGAGCTGGGCGCGCTGGCCGACCGGCGTCGGCAACTGGCCAAAGCGTCTGCTTATGAGGGGCGCGGAAACGAGATCGTCACCTACATTGTGGATCGAAACGTCAATTACACGAACGTCTGCAACGTGTATTGCAAGTTTTGCGCATTTTACCGGGTGGAGGGCGACAGCGACGCTTATGTGATTACGTTCGATGAGATGGACCGGAAGATCGAGGAGACGCTGGCGTTGGGGGGCACGCAAATCCTGATGCAAGGCGGGCATCATCCGAAGTTGTCAATGCAATGGTATCTGGACCTGCTGTCGCACATCAAAACGAAGTTTCCGCAGATCAATATTCATGGCTTCAGCCCGAGCGAGTTCATTCATTTTCGCGAGGTGTTCAATTTGCCGCTGGAGGAGATCATTTCGCAGTTCGTGAAAGCGGGTTTGGGCTCGATTCCGGGGGGCGGAGGAGAGATTCTGGCTGACCGCGTGCGGAAACGGATCGCGCCGCTGAAAGCGATGAGCGACGACTGGTTGAGCGTGATGGACGTCGCGCATCGGCTAGGGCTGAGCTCGACGGCGACGATGATGTTCGGGCACGTGGAGACGGTGGAAGATCGGATCGAGCACCTGGAGCGGGTGCGGGCGCAACAGGATAAAAGCGGCGGCTTTACGGCGTTCATTGCGTGGACGTTCCAGGCGGAGCACACGCGGCTCAAAGCGCCGACGGTCGGGGCGCACGAGTATTTGCGGATGCAGGCGCTGTCGCGGATTTATCTTGACAATATCGCGAATATCCAAAGCTCGTGGGTCACGCAGGGGCAGGACGTCGGGCAGATTGCATTGAAATATGGCGCCAACGATCTGGGGAGCATCATGATCGAGGAAAATGTCGTCAGCCAGGCAGGGACGACGTTTCGGATGGGGGTGGCGGACATGCAACGGCTGATCGGGGATTTGGGGTACGAGCCGCGTCAGCGGGATAACTGGTATCGCCTGGTCAAGCGAGCGGGCGCAACTTGCGTCGATTGACGGGGTTAAAATCCGAAGATTTCGGTGGAATCAAGCGTTTTATGGAGTAGATTTTGAGTTATGAGACGAGCGACAAAGGCGGCTTTGGGATCGGTAGCCCTGGCGGCGACAATCCATTGGGCAGCAGCGGAGGCTCGTCCAAATCCATACCAGCCGATTGTCGAACGGAACGCGTTCGGTTTGAAACCGCCACCGCCACCGACTCCTCCTGAGCAGCAGGAGAAAGATCCGAAACTACCTTCCAAGATCAAATTGACGGGGCTGTCGAATCTCTTCACGAAGAAGGCATTTTTGGAAATTGACGAGCAGGAGATTGGCAAACCGGTGGTGAAGAGGCACGTAATTCTGGCCGAGGCCGAAGGCGCTTACGGCGTGGATGTGCTGGCGATTGATGTTGAAAAGAACCTGGTCAAGATTCGTTATGCAAATCAGGAATCAGATTTGACGTTTGAGGTTCCCAAGCCAAGCGCCCCTCCCGCGCCAGGCGGGGCAGGAGCACAGCATCCGCTGCCCGTTGTCAATCCGCGAGCGAACGCGGCGGCCGCGGCGTACCAACAACAGCAGCAGCAGAATCAGCCCACGGTGATTTCACCGGGCGGGAACACGGGGTCCGGCGTCACGCTCGTTGGCGGCGGCGAGAATCCCGCGACGTCAGGAGCAGGCGTAACGACTTTGGGCGGCGCGGTGCCAGCCGTACCTTCGCCACTTGGCACAGATACCGGTCTCAGAAACATCCCCGCACGCACAATCCGAACGCCAAACGTGCCGCAAGTCGATCCGGCGCAGCAGGCGATCCTCATGGAGGCGGAGCGGATTCGTCAGCAGCAACAGCAGCAGCAGCAGGGGCAAAAATATCGGGGACCTCCAATTGTGACCCCGCCGTTGCCGCAAAACCTGCAGAACCCGCAGCAGTAGGGATCGCGGGCGGCTCAGGTTGAAGCCAGCGCCAATGCGAACCGTGCCGAGAGCACGCCTTATCGAGCACCAAAAGAGGGAGCTTCTTTTACCAGCGCAGCGTGGGCGGGAAGTATTCGCCGATTAATTCTTCGTAGAATGGGCGCAGTGTTGCGACGTCCGGCTTCTCGTGGCTCTTGGTGTAGAGATCGTAAGGATTGAAAGCGCGGACCCACTTGAACATGGCCCGGTCCTCGTCATTCATCAGGTAATCATATTCGCCTTCCCGATGGGCGGGATAGAATGAGTGATAGCGGATCATGTAGAGAGCTTCCTTCGGCAAATAATCTTTGACCACGTGGTAAAGATATTCGTCGTGTCCCCAGGACATGTGGACGTTGTCGAGGCCGCAATTCTCCGAATAGGCGCCGAGGCGCGACTGAAGTTTGGGATTCTGCGTATCGGGGTTCTCGGAGAAATACTGGTGAAATACAATCTTGTCCGACCAGGCGCAGCCGACCGGAAACGTGTCGCCGACAACGGCCCATTGTGGCTCGCCGTAAAGGCAGAGAATCTTCCCGAGGTCATGAATGAGGCCGGTCAGGATAAACCACCGGGGCTGGCCATCCTTGCGAATTTGCTCCGACGTTTGGAGAAGATGCTCAAGCTGCGACAGGTCCGTGTCCGGGTCGCTGTCATCCACAAGAGTATTCAAGTACTCCATAGCCTCCCAGATCCCCATCTGCCGGCGGTTGAGCGCCAGGAACTCCTTCTTTTTGGATTGGACGAAATTGTAGCTCTGAGAGCGATGATTCAGACGATAGAACTCGCGGACAGTCGGCCGCGCGTCGGCCTCATAATTGCGGAACTGTTCCTCTTTCTTGTTGGGGTCCGTGGCCTTAAACGGCTGTGCTCCGCTTTCGGGGTAGCGTGACTTGACGAAATCTTCCCATTCTTCGAGGCCATTGAGCGGCTTATTCTCTGCAACGTTTGGCGTTTCCATAAATATTCCAGTTGAATCCAGCGGCTAAGAGATCATCGGCTTTGTTGAACGCGCGCGCAAGTGCAAAGCGGTATAGGCGTTTCGCGTTGGGCGAGCCGCTGTCAAGGGCTGGTTGTTCGATTTGGGTGCAGCAGGCCGCATACGCCGGCGAGCAGCCGAACGCAAAACTATGAAGAAAATGCAGCCACAGACCCCATGAACCGTGGCTGCATTGATTTACTCCCACCTCGCGCTGCGCGTTTTGTAAGTTAGCAAGGGCCGCAGGCGCGCGACGACCCGGATCAATCCGGCCTGTTTCAGGTCTTCGATTACCGTTTCGACGTTCTTATACGCCAGCGGCGCTTCCTCGTAGAGCAAGTCGCGGTTTTCGCAAATGACCCGGCTGCCCAGGGCGGTGCGTGTGAGTTGCGCCGCCTTTTGGTGCTCGCGCACGCGCATGCGGCTCTGGCTGCGGCTCCATTTCCGTCCGGCGCCGTGCGGCAATGACCATGCCGTTGCAGTGAGATTGCTGTCCGGCACGACCACGTAGCTAAACGACCCGCGCGAGCCCGGGATCACAACGAATTTGTCGTTCGCCGGAGAAGCGCCTTTGCGATGGACCCACAGGTCCGCGCCCTCGCTTGAGATAGCGTTGTGTGTCGCGTCCCAGAGACAGAGGCCGTGAGCCCCCAACATTTCGAGAAAGCGTTTGGCCAGCAAGCGGCGGTTCGAGCGCGCCCAGCGGACCGCGAGATCGTGACCGCCCAAATACTTCGATCCGGTCACCGATCCCGGCACAACCGGATCGTTTGACGCGCTTTCGAGATGGGCCCGCAGCACCGCTGCGCCGAGCCCGCGCGAGCCGCTGTGAACGAGCAGCAACACTCGGTCCTGGCTCAGTTGGAGGCGCTTGAACTCGGACGCGTCCAGCACGTCATCGACCTGTTGCAATTCGGCGAAGTGATTGCCGCCCCCCAGCGAACCGAGCGACGCATCGAATCCGGTCGATGGCAAGCGCTCACTCGCGAGCCAATCGGCGAGATCGCCTTCCCACGGCTGTTCGAGGTCGAACGGCAGCGCGGCCCAATTATCCAGCCTTACCTTGCGTCTGGGGATGTCCGTTTGCCACAGCCCCATGCCGCAGCCAATGTCGCTGCCAATGAGCGGGGGGTAGATCACGCCCTGGGTGACGAACGCCGCGCCGACCGGCCAACCCCGTCCCGGGTGCAGATCGGGCAGGCCCACGGCGAGTTTCATCCCTTGCAGCCCCGCCGTCGAATAAAGCTGCCGGACGGCCTCCGACTCGATCCAGCTCTGCGGCGTGGAGACGACGCGCACAGGTGATTCGCATTCTGTTGCATTCATATGTTGTTCCGCGAGAGGCTGGTGAGGGAAACAAAAAACCCTGCTTACTTTCGGTAAGCAGGGTTTCAAAACGGAATGTGCTATTTGTTTACCTGCTCACCATGCCTCCAGTTGCCTTAATGTTTTGGTTACTAACCGAGACCGACAAACCGGAGCCAAGTACAGAATCCTGGCGCAGCGCGTATGTGCGGCGCGGGTCGGACGGCATCAGCGGCCAGTTCAGGAGTTCTGTTTTCATTCGCAGGCTACATTTTTCTTCCTGGGCAAGACTTATAAGGCAAGCGCGGGCCGGAAGGCAACTAATATCTTTAGGCAGGCTAATTCTTAAATTCTGATATCCGGATGTGAGGATAACAGTGAACTGCCTTCAAAACGTTGCATGCTGGGCGGCGCGAGCCGCCTTAAAACCCATCAGATCGCCTTCGCTGATCGGCGTTACGTTGGATGCATGCGCAAACTGCGCGTCTGCCGCCATCAAATTATAAATGTGAGGTATCGCGGTCACGCTTGTCGGAACGTCGCACTGATTACTGAGCAGGGCGGCGTAGCTATGCGGCTCTTCCGGATGATAGCCATGCATCGCGCGAATCGGCCGTTCACCCATGTGGCTGGGAACAATGAGCACGCCTTCGCGGACGAGGAAGATCAATTCGCCAAAGTAGCGATCCGGGAACAAGGCGTGGAGCCTGGCGAGTTCGGTCTCGGGAACGATGCGTCCCTGTGGAACCTGGCCCAGCCGTTCAATGATCAGCTCTCGCGCGGCCTGCCGGAGAAACCAGAAGCGCGCCATGGTGGAATCATAAACGGCGACGTAATCGCGCCCCACCTTGAGCGGCAACGACTCGATTCGGGCACGAAGGTCGAGGTATTCGTTACAATTGGCCATGCCATGGTCACTGAAAATGTAGAGGCGAACGGTTTGATAGTGCTCACTCGCGTGGACGAGCAACTGTTCGAGGCGCTGTTCGTAAAGGCGCAGCTTCGCGGGAATTTCGAGTGATTGGTTGCCGACCCTGTGCAGCAATCCATCCAGGTCCGGCCAGTACACGAACGCGAAATCAATCCGTTCGAGTCGAATTTCCGCGATAAGAGACGTGAGATTTTCGGATTCGGAGCATGCCGGGTCGCTGACGTGATAGGGAATATTCCGGATCTCGAGGAGATCGAAGATATTTCCGCCGCGGTTCATGCCCCCCGGTTTCAACGGACTTTTCTTTTCGGTGAAGTCGAAGAGTGATATTTGCTCGAAAGGAATATTGTACAGGTCGAAATAACCGCGAAACTTCAGTGGCCCTTGCAGAAATTTGCTCAGCCACCGGCGGAATCGGCGGCGACTCGTCACTGAGCGCGGCAGCCAGCGAAAAAACCGCAACATCCGAAATGGCGAACGGTTCGGGTCATAGACGAAGTAGCACCAGTTGCGATGCTGATCCGGCCACGCGCCGGAGACAATCGAAGGCACGCAAGCCGAGCTGTATCCAAAGACGCTTTCGAGCCGCCGCCGGTATGGAGCAAACGAGCGAGCGAAGGGATCGTTGCGGATGATCTCCCAGCCGCACGCGTCAATAAACACAAACAAAGGCAATACTGCTTTCATACCGTCTGCTGCGAGCCGAGGGTCGAGCGCCGAGAGTCTTGCGACCCTCGACTCTCGCCCCCTCGGCTCTGGCCCATTCCCCTACCCATTCTCGGCGTCAAGAGAATCATTTTCCGACACGATCAAAAATGTTTGATCATCGCGGAGTTGGCCTTCCCCGCGGCCCCGGGCCAGTTCGGAAGCCAGTTCGTCCCGGAGCTGGGCCGCAGAACGCTCGCGCGAGAGGCTGCCCAGCAGCCAGTCCTGGAGACGCTCTTGCGACGGCAACACGGGATTCGCCGCACTCCATGCAGCGCGGTCAGTTGTGGAGGCTCTTTCCGGGGCGTCGGTCAAGCCATCCGTGTAAAGCAGGACCCGGCACGGAGGACGCAATTCAAAAACTTCATCGACAAACCGGGTGGTGGGGAGAATCCCTAACGGCATGCCTTCGGGCGAAATGCTGGTGACGTGCGTCGAGGCGTTCTGTACGACCAGCACCGGACAATGCCCCGCGCTGGCCACTGTCATTTGATTCTTTTTCGAATTGACCAGCGCCACCTGCGCGGTCGCGAACATATCGACTGCGGAAAGGTCCTGATACATGTGCCAGTTGATGCGCGCCAGAAGTTCGGAAGGCTTCTGGGTCCATTCCGGCAACGCCCGGATCAGGCTGTGGAGAATCGCCGCAAAGAGAGCCGCGGGAACACCCTTGCCCATAACGTCGGCGACGACCAGAAGCAGGGAGTTGTCCGAAAGCTGGAGCACATCGAAGAAATCTCCGCCGACTTCGCGCGCGCTTTCGCAGAATCCGGCTACGCCAAAATCCCGGAGCTGCGGCAGCGATTTAGGCAGCAGCGACCGCTGGATATTCCGCGCCAACTCCAAGTCGTGGGCCAGCAGACGATTGCGCACGTGTTCCTCGCACAAACGCGCACTGACGATCTGAATCGCGAGAAAATCCGCGAAGGTCTGGATCACCTTTGCTTGCGGAGGGCTGAATGGGGTCGTCCAATTCTTCTTGCCGGCGGTCAAAGTGCCAAGGACTTCGTCGTTGGCGATCAGAGGCTGCGTTACCCCCATGACCGAAGCACCGACCCCCGCCAGCGGATCACTGGGGGAGAGCGGTTGCCGAGGCCCGAACAGCATCTCGCGACGCCGTAATGCAGCTTGCACCTCAATGGGTATGTTTCGCCCCGCATGGCTGAGCGGCATGATCTCGGGAACTTCCACGTCCGAACTCATGGCAAAGCGCACCAGGTCACGTCCGTTTTCCGGAACGATCCGCAACACGTACCAGTCGGCGGCCGTGATATGAAGGAGATCGGCGAGCAATTGCCGGGCGAACTCTCCGAGGTCGTTCGAGCGAGCCAACTGGGTGCTGCAACGAAAAATTGCGCAGAGACTTTCGGTGCGAAAACACAGTTCCCGCGCCATGTCGCTGACGACCTGCTGTGTGTCTTCAAGGCGTTGCTGCAGTTCGTGGAGCGATGCCGCGCCGGCTGTGTGGCGATGCTCCTGGTGGCACCGCATTTTGTGCATGATCAGGCTGTTCTGATCTTTGCCCCGGAGATAATTCGCCACGTCCATAAACGACTGGATAAAAAACAGGCCGCGGCCACGCTCGCTCTCCAGTTCCGGGAGCGTAATTTCGTCCGGCCAATCGAAGCCGGGGGTGTGATCGTTGACGGACATTTCCACCTTGGAGCTTGTGCACAACACCGTGATTTCCACGGGGCGGCTCGAGCCCTCTTCCCGAACGTTTTGGATCGCGTTGTTGCACGCTTCGACCAGTGCCAGCTCGCAGGCCGAAATCTCTTCTTCGTGCAGCCCCTGTTCCGTCAGAAACCGGCGCACCGCGCGGCGGGCCGTCGGGACTTGCTCCAAATCGCACGCGAGCAAATACCGGAACTGCGCGCAGGGGGCGGATTGGGCGCGGGCTCTGCTCATGCGGGATCGCGGCGGACGATCTCGAACATCCGGTGGAGGCGGGTGAGTTCAAAGATTTGCTGCACCGGCGGGAGGGGGTTTAGCAAACGGACGGCCACGGACCCGTTCTGTCCCGTTGCATACTTATAGATGGCAATCAGGGCGCCGAGTCCGCAACTGTCGATAAAGCTCGTTTGCGACAGGTCGATCTCTATGGTCCTGAAGCCGTTTGGCAGCACGGCCTTGACCTCATCCCGGAACGCATCGGAGTTGTTGGCCCCGAGTTCCTTTACTTCTGTGACGGTCAGGACATCGCCTTTGTCAATGAGTTTCATTTCCTGTAAATGTCGGGTATTCTGTTCTCAACCATTGCCGCACCGGCAGAGGCACCAGGTTGTTCTCCCACAACTTTTGCGCGCTCAACGCCATCACCACCGGCGCGCGACAGAGAATCTGGCCGTCGAGCCCCCAACCTCGCTGCACGGCGTAAAAACTGGCGTGAGCGCGGGCTTCATCGCTGAAGGAATCCATCCAGCCGCGCACGTCGGCCAGCGACACCAGCCCAACGGGCGCGTGAAGCCACAAGCGCTCGAAATCATCCGTCATCCGTTCGGCCCGAGAGGGACTCATGGGCCGGTTGCCGACCCAGCAAAAATCCCCGTTGACAATGCTCCAGAGCTGCGGCCAGCGGCGGACCCAACGGTTCATGTTCGTGAACTCGTAGTAGGGAAATTTTTCGAGTGAGATGCCATCCAGGCGCATGACCGGCCGGACCGCGACTAGTTCCCGCAAGGGCTGCTGACCCCGAAACGCGCATTTGATGCAGACGTAGAGGGCCAGAGGGGAAGTGAGTATCATCGCCGTCGCCGCAGCAAGCCGCCCAAGCAAAACTGGCACGTCGATCCTCAAGCGCGCGCCGGTAATCGAATTCAACAGGAAAGGGTCAGGCACGAACACATGGGAATTGGTTTTCCAATTGATCAGGGCATTTCCTAATGCGAGCGAGTCGTCAATCTCGGTGTACGCGCCGACGAACGTTTCCGGGCCAATGACACTGTCGGTGATCTCAACGCCTCGTTCGATAAAGCAGCGATTATCAATGACGGCGTTGGGGCCGATCACCGTGCGCGGGCCGATGCGAACGTTGTCTCCGATCCAGCAGGGCGGTCGAAGCCGCGCTTTGGAATCGATGCGGGCGCGCAAGCCAGACCAAACGCCGGGCTGGATTTCGCGAAGGCCGATGCGCGTTGGTGTGGCCGCGCGAGCGGAAAACTCCAGGATCTGCTCGAAGCAGGACCGGAAACCTGCAAACAAGGCTGCGCTTCCGTTCGGCAAACAATCCATGGCCTGGACGTCCTCCGGCGCGGAAAGCCACGGTCGCGAATCACTGCAATATTTCTCTCGCGCCTCGTCAATGGACAATTCGTGCGATTCGGGAATCACTTCAACCCGCAGGCCCCACCGCCGCCCGTCGCCGACGACCGCGCGGATCTGTTCGGGGCGGTCCGAGGCCAGCACCTTGACGGCTCTGGCGCCGCGGTCCGCAAGGCGCTCGATCCAGTATTCAATCAGCCGTTTACCGCAGACAGGCAGAAGAGCCAGCGGTTCTCGGTGCCCGAGCAAGGCGACCGATGGCCGTTGGTGAGGGCAGATCAGGAGTGCATTCATCAACACGCTCCTTTGCCTGCAACGACCGCCGGCACCGTCTTAAGCATGATAACCAGGTCCGTGGCGAGGTTCTGCGACTCGATGTACTCAACGTCGAGCCGGACTTGACCGGAAAAATCGATTTCAGCGCGGCCCCCAATCTGCCAAAGACAGGTGATGCCGGGTTTGACCGCCAGGCGGCGGCGATCGGCTTGAGAATACATCGCGACTTCCCGCGGCACGGGTGGCCTCGGGCCCACCAGCGACATGTCGCCAATCAGCACATTGAAGAACTGCGGGAGCTCGTCGAGAGAGAGTTTTCGCAGCCAGCGGCCCACCCGTGTGATGCGCGGATCATCCTTGATTTTGAACGTGACTCCCTGCGCATGCTGGTTTCTGGCCAGCAGATCTTTCAAGCGCTGTTCCGCGTCCAGGCACATGGACCGGAACTTGTATATCTTAAATTCGCGCCCGAATCGGCCGACACGGGTTTGCGTGAAAAAGACCGGTCCCCCATCCTCGAGTCGGATCAGCGCGCCAATGAGGAGCAAACACGGGCTGAGAAACAGCAACGCCAGGCTGCTCAGCAGGATATCGAGCGCTCGTTTGACCGCAGCGTCGCTGGCCAGGACGAGTTGCCAAGCCAGGCATTCGCAAAACGCGCAGAGACACAGCGCCCGCCGTCCCGATGGGCTCAGGGCGAAAACATGCTGGCAAAGCGCTCCGGATGTCTGCGACTCATTCATACGACGCTGCAGATGGAGTTACAGAGCCCGGCCGCGCGTGCCAGTTCATCGGCGATCTTTTCCACATCGGTATCGCTGATCGGGGCGCCGACAATAATGTTGGCCCAGCGCTTTTGCGGAGCCACGTGGCGCTCGTGCATCGGGCTGACTGTCCGCTCGAATTGCGCCCGGATCTCATCCTCGCTGCGGTTGCGTTGGGCGATGTCGCGCTCCAAACGCCGTTGCAGCCGGGTCGGCTCGGGGCATTCGACGTAGATGATGAAATCGAAAAGTCTCCGCATTGCTCGCCGCGACACGACCCAAAGCCCATCGACAATCAGCACGGCTTTGGGATCGCACCATTTCGGGTCAGTGCGCCGGCAGTGTGATGTGAAGTCGTATTGAGGCTGCAGCGCCCGCTGGCCCTCTCGACAGGCGGACAAAAAGTCATAAAAGCTCCGCCAATCGATCGAACGCGGGTGGTCGTAATTGATGCGCTGGCGGCGATCTGACGGGAGGTGAGAACGATCCAGATAAAAATCATCCAGCGAGACACGACTTACCAACGGGTCTTCACAAGAGTTCAAGCGTCCAATGGATCTGGCAGTCAACCGATCAGCCAACTGCTCGCTGAGCCATGTTTTGCCGGCGCCGCTGCCCCCAACAATTGCCACCAAAGTCGCTGATCTGGCAAAATGCTGAACCGCGGATCGGTTGAAGCGTCGGACGTTTCCGGTCCGTGACGCAGCGAGGGTTTGGGGCGCAGTCATGCGGCGGCCTCCCTTGCCTGTGACACGCGCCCAAACAGATCTTCCAGCGCGCTGACGTACCGGTCGAACTCGTACTGTGCATTCACAAGCGTGCGTCCGTTTTCGCCCAGTTGCCGCGCCAGTGCCCTGTCATCGAGGAGCTTGTCCAGTCGCGCGGCAAAGGTCGTGGTGTCCATCCACGGAACCAAATACCCATTGACGCCATCGATGAGCCATTCCTTGATCGCCCCGGCATCAAACGCGACCACGGGCACGCCCAGCCGCAGCGCCTCGAGACCCGAAGCGCCAAAAGGTTCCGGCCACACGGAACCCATCACCGCCACGGTGGCCTCCGAAAACTGGCGGTTCAATTCTTCCTGAGGCACAAACCCGGCGAACCGAACCCGGTCGCACAAGCCGAGGCGCTGGGCCAGGCTTTCGCAGGAAGCGCGATGATTGCCGTCGCCGAAGATGAGGCATTCGAATCGCGCGCGCACTTTAGCCAGCGCTCGAAGCAAGACATCGACCCCTTTGCCGCGAATAATCTGCCCGCTATAGATGATGAGATTGCGAGTGGAAGTGCTTTGAACGATCGGGCCTTGAAGCGCTTGCCGCGGCACCGGCGGATGGATTTCGATCTGCTCAGGGGCAAAGCCGTTGCGCAGCAGTTCCTGGCGCATGTATTCGGAGGCCACCACGAGACGGTCGAATTGCCGGTTCAGAGCGATCTCCTTACGCTTGGCGCGATAACTCACCCACCGGAACGGCCACAGCCTTGTCCGGTCGCGGCACAAGCAGGCGCCACAACGGAGCACGCAATAGATCGACGCGGATCGCGTGCAAATGCGCCGGCTTAGCCAATCGTACTTGTATGACCGCATGCAGTACAAATCGTGGTCATGGACCATGCGGACGGTCGGGATGCCGGACCCGAGCAGCGCCGTCAGAGTCTCCAGGTCGCTAAGCTTGTGGACGTAAATCGAATCGGGCTCGAAGCTCCAAAGAACACGTTGCACCGTCTCGAGTTTGGAGTCCAGCGATCGGTCGCCGCTTTCGCTTTCTCTCCGCTTTCCTCGCGACGGCTTGCCGGTGGGAACTTCAAAGCAATGATGGAATGTGCTGCGCCAGCGCGCTTCGCCCTGATGCGTCCGGGGACCGTGCAGAATCGCCAACGTATGGCCTCGGGCGCGCAACGCTTCGGCCGTGGCTGCGATGTTCGATTCCGCGCCGCCAAACGAACCGAAACGGTCATGGGCAAAAAGCAATTTCATACAGTTTTGCGGCCGGCGAATACATGTCGGGACACCGGGCCGGATAGTAAATTCCAGGTCATTTTTTCGTTAACGTTTGCCGAGACACAAAGTAGGCGCGAGGTCACGCACGGGTAAGTGGGTTTAGACCTGAACGGGGCGCGGGCAAGCCCCTAGAATTATTTTCGCGCTGCCTGCGGCGCGGGGTTCGCTGTGGCAAGATTCGTCACGGCGAACGCCAGTCGGCCATCCATTAGCTGTGCTTCTGCTTCGATCCAGGTGACGGCCGGCAAACTCGGCACAGTCAGTTCGGGAGCTACTGCTGGTTCGTGACCGGAAGCCTCCCAAACAGTCCACGTGCCCCGCATCCCGTCGGCCCCAGCGCCTTTGAGTCGAGCTTTTATCAACTCACCGGATCGCGAAATCTCAATTTGCAGCGCCGTCTGTTTTGCCGGCTGTGTGCGCAACGATGTCTGCGCCATCAGCCACGACCATACTGCCAGCCCACGGCCCTGGTTCAGGACGACGAATTCCTGGCTGAGGTTGAAGCTGTCTCCCCAACGATCGTAAAGCGGGTAAGGCGCATCCTGGGCGCCGTCAGGCGGAAAGCTCAAAGCGCCGAGTTGTTGCTTGTAGTGGTCGAGCCAGCCGAAGCCCGCCTGGATGTTGCCCAGCGGGATACCGGACATGGGCAGGACGCGACGGTCGTTCTGGGCCCATTGATGCACGATTTCGCGCTGCCGTTTCCAGCCGAGGCCCGTGATATAGCTGACGTTCACGGGGTTACAGCCGGCTTCGTAGTTCAGGTTGGCCAACAGCGCTTCGCGATAGTTCGCGCGCGGGTCCTTCATGGCTGGATACTGAAGTTGCGCGGCGGTCGCCAGGTCGAAGGCGGGGTCGCACGAAAAATACCAACCAGCACTGCGAACGCGTTTCGTTGGCGCGGGAAAGCTTGTCCCGTAGGCGCTGTCCCGCGACCACTGCAGCAGTTCATCAGCCCAGGCAATGAGTTCCTGTTCGCAACGCGCCAGAAAACCGATATCAAGCTGATCGGGTTTCACCTTTCCGGCAATCTTCGCCAGCGCGTAGCTGCGAATTGCACACCCGTACCCCTCGTACATGCGCCACCAACTCCATTTGCGCGTGCGCGGGTCGGCCGGATTAAGCCACTTGGAAAGGTGCGTGTGGAAACTGTTTTCGCCGGTTGCCAGGTAAAGCTCGCATGCCGCCCAGGCCAGTTCGTCATCATGAAAGAATTCGTGCCCATAATGCGTAATCTTCTGGTAGGCGCCGTCGTGACCGTGTCTCTCCAGAGCATTGGTCAAAAACGCCCAGCCTTTCCGGGCTTTAGCAAGATATTGGGCCGACTTCTCGGGAAATTGCCCCTTGAGCGTTGGCGAGGATGAACATTGTGCCAGGGCCGCCACACCCGCAGCGGTCACGGCAGTCGTCTTGGGCCAGACGATTTGCGAATCCCCCGCATCGGGCTCGACGTTATTCTCGTATCGACGGTCGCGCGGGTACACGAGGAAGTAGAACCCGCCATCATCATCCTGCAATTTGGCAATGAAATCGGCCTCCCAAATCGCTTCCTGCAACACATCGCTCTTCCCATCGCCGCTTTCGGGCAGCCCGAGATTGTCCAGCGACGCCACGCCGGCGAAAGCGTCCACGGCGGTGATCAAATTGTGAATCAACCCGGCACTGTTCACAGTGTATTTGCTGTAATCGCCGGCGTCATGGTGTCCGCCCGAGACATCAACCGTTCCCGTCCTCACAAAGGGGTAAAGGCTGGCGGATGTATCTTTCAGTTGAGGCGCGGTGTGGCACGGGCTGTTTTTGAAGTCTTCCGAACTTTGGGCCAGGAAGTATTGCGTGTTGGTGAAAGTCAGCGTCGGCACTTCGGCCGGCGCCGTGTGGCATGGCGCGTGGGTGAATCGCGTGTATGGCAGGACGTCGTTCGTCCCGCACCGCTGATGATACAACCCCAGCGCGTAAGTGCGAGCGAACCACCCTGCGACGTTGTCGCCGACGTGAAACGGATAGGAACAGCCCAGCCCGGGAACGAACAATTGATACTCGCCCGGGGTTTTCAGATCGGTGAAATCCATTTCGTAAACCCGCTGGTAGCAGTTGAAGGTGAATCCGCGTTCGGGGCGCGCGCGCAACACACCCTCGAAATTCGTCGCGCCCGTTGCCGTCGCGATCACGAAAAATTTCGCAACCTCGCCGCTCGGATTTTTTATTTCAAGTTCGCCGAGCGAACCCAAATAGTAACCGGCAAATGCTTTCTTGCTCATTGCCGGCAGAAAACCGGTCTGATTTGCATGCAGCACCGGACTGAGGCGCCGCTCGTCTGCCGCGGTCGAGAACTGACGGTCCTTCAACCAACTCGCGCTCGGGGCATCTTTCACTTCGACTTTCGCTCCAATGGGAACGGAGCCGGCGAGCTCCAGGAAAAGCGAATTGCCGATCCGCAGGTCGCGTTCCTTCAATGGCGCATAAAGCGCCCGGCGTCTGAATCCAACGCGTGAGACCGGGATTGGTTTTCCCGCAGCGATTACCTGGAACTGCTCGGCTCGGGGAACGTTCACGGCGCCGTTCGTGGAAATGAAATCCCACTCGGGGCGTGGCGCAGTCGGCGCTTGCTTGGCCCCCGGGCCAGAATTGCGGCTTTGTTTGCCTCGCGGCTGCGGCGGCGGGTCCGGAGGCGTCGTCGTGACGAGAGATAGTTCCAGGACAGTCGGAGACAGAATACGCAGCTCGTGAAAACCCGGTTTTGGCATGCGCAAAGAGTCACGCTGCCAATCAGCCTTTAGCACCGAACAGTCAAATGAAAATGCCAAAGTAATGATGCCCCAAATTCCCGAATGCGACTGCATCCTTCGGACAAAGCGGCGTTCGTGCTTCGGATTTCTTTCGGCCTTCGGGATTCGTTTTTCGGAATTCATTGAGCATTACATATTCGAAATCGGTCACTCCTATTGGTGAATGGTCACGATCCGAGCATTCGAGTTGCCGTGTCGTCCAGCTAGGTGGGACAAAACCCCATGTAGATTCCCGCACGGCTCAGGGAACAATTTCCGTATGCGGCGGGCGAGCCAGGCGGGAAACGATGAATTTGCATGAATGCGTTAAATCACATGGATTTTCGGCTTCAGCCGGGAATGCCGGTCCAGACTCCAATCGCCCGCGCGTTTCAGAAACCGGGCCGGTTCAAGCAGGCGATTCGACAAAACCTTGCCGAATCCTGATCCGCTGTCCCGCAGATGTTGAATCAGTGCGACAGCAAGCCCGTCTGTTCGCGACGGAAATGGGATTCAGTGGCAGCGACGCGACCGTCATCGCGGCGGCTGTCTCCGAGATCGCGCGCAACATCGTCGATTACGCGCAACATGGAGCAATGACTTTGCAACGCGTTGATGAACCTGGCCGAAATGGCATATTAATCGTGGCATGCGACGAAGGCCCAGGCATACCGAATGTCGCCGAAGCTTTGCAATATGGCTGCGCCAGTCGTCGCGGGCTCGGCGTCGGCCTTCCGGGCGCCAAATGGCTGATGGACGAATTCCAGATCACGTCCAAACCTGGCAAAGGCACGACCGTCACAATGCGCAAATGGCTCGAACGCTAAGTATGCAATGGATGGCAGAAAGATTTTCAGGCGAGAGAGAATGGAGAAGGATGTATGAAGAAGATTGAAGTATTGCTGGCCGATGACCACACGGTCGTGCGGCAGGGGCTCAAAGTCCTCTTGGAGGCTGCGGAGGACATCAAGGTCGTCGCCGAAGCGGAGAACGGCCGCCAGGCCGTGCAGATGGCCATCAAATTTCAACCCGACGTCGCCGTCATCGATGTCGCCATGCCGCTGCTCAACGGCCTTGAAGCCACCCGCCAGATCACGCGTGAAGTCCCCGCCACCAAGGTGCTCATCCTCTCCTCGTACAGCGATGATGAATACGTCCAACAACTGATCGAGGAAGGGGCCACGGGATACCTTGTCAAGCAAACCGCGGCCAATGACCTTGTCAAAGCCATCCGCGAAGCTCAGAAAGGCAACGCCTTCTTCAGCCCTTCCATCTCCAGGCGCCTGCTCGACCAGTGTCGCGAGGCATTCGTGCGCGGAGGCCCGATCCGTCGCCGTGGCACCCGCCTGACCTCGCGCGAGGCGGAAGTGCTCCAGCTCATTGCCGAAGGTCAGGCCAATAAACAGATTGCGGCCGAGCTGAACATCAGCATCAAAACCGTTGAAAAGCATCGCCAGCAGGTCATGAATAAACTGAACATTCATGACGTTGCAGGACTGACCCGGCACGCGATTTCCAAGGGAATCATTGAAGCCGCGCGCATGCCGGCTTTACAGCCCCAGTAGCGTCTCCTACCATATACGGCGAATACCCCATACGGGGTTGGCATGAGATTTATTATGCTGTGGCCGACACATTGAAACAAAGCACCAACAAAGGAATTCTATGGAGACTAGAATCGAAACGGGACAGGACCTGAAAAATGCCGCGCGCGAGGCCGGACAGCAGGTGACCGATGCGGGTCGCGAAGCCGCCGGACGTTTCGGCGCCGCGATGCAGAGCGCCAAAACAAACATCCAGGAAAAAACCGTCGCGGGCGCCCGCGCCACCGACCGCGCCATTCGCCAGCATCCCTACGAGTCGATCGGCATTGCTTTTGGCCTCGGTGTATTGATCGGCGTTTTGATCAACCGTTAGCCCTTGGAGCGTGGCGGATTTCTCGCCGCGTTCCTTTGACCAATGGCCCAGGCCGACGAACTGGAGCGCCGCAAACGCGAGTTGCTCGCCGCAATTACGTTCCAGCGCCAACAGTTGGCGGCCGACATAAACGCGCTTGAAGCCGCTACCGCGTGGATTGCAAAGGTGCTCAAGTATGGTCGCCTTGCCGGGCC
>JAKEEH010000219.1 GCA_022616725.1 Limisphaerales bacterium
GACGCTGTCTGTGCCCGTGCGCCAAGGAGAGAAAAAGCGCAGCCGGATCGTAAAAAATCTGCTTGGCGAATCCCGTGGTGCCACTGGAATGAAGTTGGAGACTGTGCCCGTTCGTATAGCGGTGCGAGAGCAATCGGGCAGGTTCATTTGCCAGTTGCTTCCCGGTCAGGACAGGCAGACGCGCGAGATCTTCGGCGGTATGAAAGTCGCGGGGAGTAAGACCGGACTTATCCATGACTTCCCGGTAGTTAAGGAACCGTTTCGTAAGCATGGAGCACGATGGCTCGCACCCGCCGATTCTGCACGGCCAGGATCTCCTCACGCGGGCGGAAGGGAAATCTTGCTTCACGCCGAACATGCCACAGCGTGTAGCTATTCCAGTATGCTTTGTGCAACCAGCTGGCCATAGGACTGTAAAACAAGTTTCACTTCGCCATGTTTCGGACCGCTTTCGCGGCGACAAAACTGCCGGTGTAATAGCGTACGCGTGTTCCTTCGAGTCGCTGCGCGGCGATGAGCGTACGTTGCACCAAGGTCATGAGGGGCCGCCAGCGCAGCTTTTTAGCAAGCCTCACGGCGGCCACAGCTATCAGACGCGGGTTATGCAGAATAGCCGTGGTTTCCTGCACCACAAAGCCCGCTGATTCCAGCTCGTGCCGTAGCTCGCGTATGGAGTAGGAGCGACCCAGGAAATAGGGCACCCACCCCAGTCGGTGCACGGCGCGCAGCAACGGGTCGAAAATATTCTGGCGATTATCCAAGGTGATGATGAGCCGCCCTCCCGGCTCCAGCACGCGCGCGAGCTCCCTTAGGCTGCGGCCTAAGTCACTCGGGTCAGGGAAATGATCGAGCGTCGAAGGCGACACGATCAGGGCGAAGGCGTCATTGCCAAACGGCAAACGCCGCGCGTCACCAGCCACATAGCAGGCCCGAAGGCTGCGGTCGTGGCCTTGCGCTCGCTGCGCTACCGCCGGGGAAACATCCACGCCGATCGTTAATCCTCCGTTATCGGACAAGGTGGTGAGATAGGCATCCGGGCCCATCGCTTCCTCGAATAAATCGGTCTTGAGTATTCGGCCGGTTCGCGGCAACCCCCCCCAACGCTGGATCAGCGCCCAGTGCGCCTGCCGCTTCAGCTCACCAAGAAATGCATCGAGATAATGGGCTTTCCCACTGACCCTTTGAATCACGCCGTCCCAGTACGCCGAGGCACTGATCCCGTCGAATAACCTGTCTTTCATGACATTCTGCGCTGCAGGCGATGGTAGGCGAAGATCGCACTGCGAGCCAAGGTCTCCGTCGTGACTCTGGCCATTTCAGAGTCGATCCAACAATACTCTCAACTGCATACGCGTCATTGCATTTTCAGCAACACAATCTGTTATCGATCCTCCCGACCAGGGCCCCAGTCACAGCGCCCAGGGCGAATCCATAAGAGAAACCCGATGATGCTGGGAATCCGCCGCGCCACCGATGTCTTGCGGCCGAACCCCCACCGCCCGCATCAGACGTGCGTAGTACGGCACCCGCTCCCACGCATGGCGCACGATCCGCCGTACCAGCCAATCCTGATGCCTCCGGATGACGTCCGGACGAGACATCGGACGTCCCCAGAACCCTGGCCAGTCGACAATGTCAGGGCGAAGCATAGCGGTCGATGATATCACGACGTCGTCCGCGAGCATAACAGCATTCGAGGCTTCCAGATTTTCTATTTTCCCTTGGCTTGCAAAATGCGAGAGGGATCGGGCTCGTGTTCCAAAATTGCGACGCTTTTGACTCTATCGTCCGGGCGGTTGAGGGCGCTCAGGCCTTCGCTGGGCGGATCCTTCCTCGACCGGCTGACAATTGCGCACGCGCCGATCATCCAGGATTAATTTATCCACCGGGAAGGTGTGCCCAGAGATGTTGACCACGACCGTCTCGTCGGGTTTGATGACTTGCTGGCTAACCAGTTTGAATAAGCCGGCGCAGGCAATCGCGGCAGCGGGTTCCATGGAAAGGCCATCCATTTGAGCCATCACGTGCATCGCCCGGAACGCATCTTGATCGCTGACCGTTTCCATTGCGCCGCCGTGTTCCAGCAGGATGTTGCGCAAGTAGGGGTAGACGGCGCCGGGGCAACCGGTGGCTAGCGTGGCGACCAGCGTCTGCGGATCAGTGATAATTTCGGCTTCGGCCAGGCCAGCCTTGAAGCTATTGACCATCGGCGCGCAACCTTCGGCCTGGATCAGGGCCAATTTGGGCATTTTTTCGATCAAACCCACAGCCATCAACTCTTCAAAGCCTTTCCAGACACCTACGGGTCCCAGACCGCCGCTCACAGCCTGGATGTACCAATCTGGCGCTTGGAAGCCACCCCCGTTTATGTCGCCAAGTTGTTCGGCCATTTCAAAGGCCAGCGTTTTCATGCTTTCCCTGGAGGCGATGTTGCGCACGCCTTTATCGTAGAAAAAGTCCTTTTGTTTGGCGAACTGGGCCGCAATCTCTTTGGTCTTGTCGTAATGGCTGCTGACTTTGATAACCTCGGTACCGTAGAGGGCGACTTCGCGCATTTTCTCGGCGGGCACGGTGCTGGACAGGAACGTCCACAGCTTGATGCCGGCCCGCGCGCAATAGGCTGAGTACGAGATGGCAACATTTCCGGTCGAGGCGACAACCACCTCCTTGATATTGGCCTCCTTCAAAACCGAGACAGCCAGCGAGGCCTGCCGATCTTTAAAAGAGCCGGTGGGGGTTTGGCGCTCATCCTTCATGTAAATATTCGGATGCCCCAGCATCAGGCCCAGATTAGCTAATGGTAACAAGGGGGTGCCACCTTCCCCCATCGAGACGATATTTTCTCGGTGCAAAAGAGGTAGGAGCTCCCAATAACGCCAGATGTTTTGCGGGCGGCCTTTTAAATCATGGCAAAAAGTTTTCTTTATGCTTGAGCAATCATACAGCGGATCAAGCCAATCGCCCTGGCACTCGGGGCAAACGCCAACGAGCTCTGTCAAATTCATCTTGTGCCCACAAGCGGCGCACTTGATAAGTATTAATTTTCCTGAGGTCGAATCTGAGCTGTTAATGTTTCACCATCCTTGTCGGATCCGAAGTTTAGCTCCTTAAGGAAGCTCTGAACAAGTCTCAGAGTCCGTTCGCCCTTATGTATAGAAGGGAAGTCGTGCCCCGGCAGATCACCTTCGCCCAGACGGCCCCAGCGAAAGCATGCGGTGGCCCTGCGGCCGCGGCTTATTTGATGACGTCGCCGCCGCCCGCCGGCTGCCGGCCGATCGCCACGACCGCGGCGACATTCGCGGTCTGCGGCTGTTTCGGCACGTCGATCCTCGGACAGGCAACCTGAACGGCTTCGATATCGTGGATTTCATTGTGCTCGTGGCTGATGTCGGTGACCCAGCGTCCGGTGACAAACAAGGTGCAGCGGGTGTTCGCTTCGATCGTTTCGCCCAGTTTATCGAAATCGCTGATTTCGTCGATCAACCAGCCGATGAAGGCGCCGAGCACGTCGCCGACCACCCCGCCGGCGGCCGCTCCAACGGCCGCCGCGATCGCGATGATCAGGGCGCAGACGGCGGCGCCGATGCCGAAGGTGAAGATGCCGAGGACCGCGCAAGCGGCGATCCCGGCGGCGATGCCGAGACCGAGGCCGACGACGGAGCCGACAGCCCCGCCGACGACCGAAAGCGTGCCAGCAAGCGCACTCAGCTCGCAATGCAGGATGGGTGTCTTGAGCGCTTCCTCATTGAAACTCGGGAAGGCCTGCGCCAGGCCCGAACCTGGCGCGGCGCGCAGGCGGACCTCCTCCGTCTGGTTCGTCGCGCCTGGCGCGGTGATCGGCAGGTCGGTCGGCGCCGCCAAGGTGAACCCGCCAATATTGCAGGTCCAGTCGCCATCCGAAAACGGCTGCACGCCGAACGGGTTTCGCCCCGTACAGACGGCCATGCCGGTGATCGTGATGGTGCGCGGAGTCTGCTCCTTCAGGCGGTTGAACCAGTCGACCGCGCTGCCGATGAAGAAGCCCAGGACGGCACCGGTGGCCGCGCCGAGCAGGGTGTCAATGCTCGCTTAGACATTACCTGGGCGAGCAGGCCGATTCGCTACCAATGCGCCTAGCCTCTTGCGGCTATTCTATTAATTTATTCCATATGAATCATTTTGGGAGCCCGTGAATGACTGCTCAGATCAAAGTTTTCAAGCCTCAACAGTCGTCCCGTGCCCCGGGTAGAGCCGTCGGCACCGAGACGTTGCGACAGTTGGGGCTGGTCAAGGACCACGCCGAGCTGGTGAAACAGATCCACCGGGGCTTTCCGTATCAGAAAAGAGGACGGATCGCCGATGATTTTGACGCCGCCATCGGCCACTTATTTAGTTGCGTGCAAAACCAGGCGCGTGAATGAATCTATTGGGCACTTCAATTAATTCGAAGTGCCCAGCAGCTTAGGGATATGCTGCCCATTTTTCGAGCCACGGAATTTTTCGAAGTGCCCTATTGTTGGATACGCAGATCGCCACATAATATACATAGCGTCATAAGTGTACTGCGCATGGCGGATGCAGGGTCGGGCGGTGCTCGGAATCCTCACATACTACGTGTATGCTC
>JAKEEH010000220.1 GCA_022616725.1 Limisphaerales bacterium
ACGATCGTCGAGGCAGGAAGTGTGGTTACGTTTAGCAGTCCTGGTGAGGTTCAGCCACTCGAAATACTGGGCAACTTTGAAATCACAGGAGAATGGACCTATATCGGCGACGCTGTTCCTTTTGAAGTCTCGGACGGCAATGGTGATTTTACTGCCACATCGGAGTGGCGGCCAACCCTGCCCGAGATGAATCAACACTACGGAATGAATCTGGGTTTCGAGTTTGCTGATGAATCGGGTGATGAGGAGGATATTGCGATTCATCTCTACAATTTCGAACCTGGTGTCGCCGAATTGCTTGGGATTCCGCCAGGTGTTGGAATCTTCTTCGGCAGTGATGCATCGCTCGAATCGAGGCAAGGTGTGCTGATCAACGAGGTAAATGTGACCGGAAACATTCTGCTGCGGTTGAATTTCGATGATGCCGCCAACAGTTTTAGTGCTGGGTTTAGCCTGGATGGCGGAACGAACTTCCAGACCCCATTTTCGCCCATTGCGTCGCGCATGGCAGATCCGAGCCCTGGCGTGTGGTCATTTGGTGCTGAGTCATGGAAAGTAACCGTGCCTCCTGAGTTGTCCGTGGGGCTTACGGCGAACAACGAAGTCGTAATCTCGTGGCCAGCGTCGGCGACCGGGTACGGTCTTGAAGAAACGGTTGCTTTGGCTAATCCATCTTGGAGCGGAGTTGGCGCAACCGCGGCAGATGTCGGCGGTAACAAACAGGTGATTCTTCCCGTTCAATCAGGCAGCCGATTCTATCGCCTCAAGAAGCCCTAACTAAACTAACCACCAGGAGTTTGATTGAACTCCGTGCCTTGATCAGAGTCGTGATTGGATGGAGCATATTCTCCTGGAGGAGCGGTCGGGCAGTTCTCTGCTTCGTGGTAAATCCTCTCTCGTGATTGGCGGCGTGTTGCCGCCGTCCAGCGACAACATAACGAAAGGCACACCATGAACGAATCGTTAAAGCGTCAAAGCGTTGAAGCGTTAAATTGTAATGATGTGAAGTGCTGCAATCGAACGGCATCACGATTCAACGGTTCAATTCAACGAAGTAATCGCTTCTCAACCAATTGTCACGGTCGTGACGCTCGGCATCAGCGTGCCGGCACGCGCGCAATGGATGTCTGCGACCCGGCTAACACTGTTCAGTCGGTCATTAACACGGCGCAGGAGATCGCGAAGTTCGTCGAGATGATCAACAACCAGGTGCAGCAAATCGAAACGCTCACCGAGCAGCTCAACAAGTTCAAGCGCTACAAGGAAGTGTTCGGCGACCCGAACGCCGTCGTCCTCACGACGGTTCAGCCGCTCGTGAACGACCCTTCGCAAGACAGAACTCGGCGAAACGCTCACCGCGCTCGAAGGCGCAGTGGATGCGGGCGAGGCCATTCTCTACAACGCCAACGGCCTGTTCACCCGCATTGGCCGTTGGGCGCGGGCACGTCGCGGGGGGTGAATTGCAGGAAGTGGCTGCGCCCGTCACTCACGTACGCGCGGCCCTGGCGGATGCCTTCGCACCAGTCTTGGTAGTTCAGCGGAGCGTCGAGCTTCACGCAGGCTCACCCTCAATCCCTCTCCCGCGGGGAGAGGGAAGGCCGACCGTAGCCCCAATTTCTTCCCGAGTGGGAAGAGACGGGTCCTGGGGGAAAACTGTGTGCGCGCCAGGGTTCGGCGTTCTACCGTCTCGCCGTTCCACGGACTCAGGGCTGTTTGAGTTGCGCTTCGACGAACTTGTGACGGGTGGCGACGCGCTGGACGAGTTCATTGACGGCTTTATCGTGAGCGACGCTATCTTTCAAGGCAGGCTTGATTTGCCCGGCCAGTTCTTTGATGCGTGACTGAGCAGAGCTAAGCCGAGAAACTTTGGTCAGGAGTTTTGACATTTCCTCGCGATAGCGCTTCTTGCCTTCGGGAGTTTCAAGGACGGCTTTGGCGAGGAGGCCTTTCATTTCGGGCATGATCGGCGCATCGGGCTTGCCGAAGGCGGTCTCGATGCCGTGGGGCAAAAACACGAGCAGGTCCGTGCCAGGATCGTGGTAAATGCGGAACCGGCCCTTGCTCAGCGAGTAGCCGTTGGTATGGCCAAGCAAAACTTCCATCGCCGCGAACGTGATGAAGCGCTCCGTGTCCACCAGCATCTGCAATTTCTTCCAGCGCTCCTGCAGATTCGGTTCGCGGGCGGCGGCGGCGAGGGTTTTCAAGTCGGATTGATCCTTGGAATCGTCGCCCGAATCCTTGTCCATGGCGTCGGTGATGTCGGTGCCGTCGCCCTCGTAGAGGTTGCCCTTGGACTTGTCGAAATGTTTATCAAGGAAGTCTTTGTTCACGCCTTCGGCCACGACGTAAAGTCCAACGTCCTTACCATTGAGGCGCACGCGCGCGAACGTGTTCCGCGGCGCGGGAATGCCGCTGGTGCGGAATAGTTCGTTCGCGACGGCTTCGCTGAGATAGGTCGGGTCCTGGGCGGAACTCTCGAAGCCCAGTTTGCGCTGGCCCTGGAAGCGCTGGTCGGTGATGAATTCGTTGAACTTGAGCGTAAAACTCGGGCGGGCGGAGTTGATGTTGTCGCGGCCCTTAAAGCGAAAGCCGGTGTTGTCGAGCAGGTTCGAGCCTTCCTTGACCGCGGCTTTGACGTAAATCCGAGGCTCGGATTTTAACCGGTCCAGTTGCGCCTGCGGCACGTCTATCGAAACCTCGAGTACTTTCGGAGACGAAAACAGGCCTTCGCTGGACTCAAGGTTGGCTTTTTTTAGGGCTTTGCTTTCGGCGGCGCAGGCGGCGCAAGCCATGGCGAGCAGGCAGACAAAAACGGCGTGTTTCATAACCCTCCTGTTATACGTCCGTGTGGTGAAAATCGGTCGCTTATTTCGGCGATGCGTTATTTGTAACAATCACCTTGGCGCTGCTCGACGCTTCGACTTTCTTGCCACCGTTTGCCGCCTCGGCAGCTTTGGCTGGCTCCACGCTTTTGCCGGAACTGTTATTGGTCAGTTGCGCCTTCGGATCGGCGGCTTTTTCGTCAAGCTGGGAGATGATGACAAACCAAGCCGTGCCGTTCTTCCCGTCGCCTCCTAACGTGAAGAATTCACCACGACTCAATGCCTTGACGGTCTTGTTAACACTTTTGCCTTTGCCGATCAATTTGACTTCGACCTTCGGTCCCTCAAGTTCAGTGATTTCAACGACACACTCTTCACTCACTTTAAAGGCTTTGGTGCCGCGGTTCGGAACGACGCCGGTCTGGCGGCTGATTTCGAAATAATTCGTCCATGTGAAAATCTTTCGCAGCTTCTCGGCGAGCTGTCCTTCGATCAGCTTGTGCTTCGGGTCGGATGATTTCTCGCCATTGGTGGCCCAAATGAGTTTCGTCTCGATCTTCAGATCCTCGGCATAACTTGCCGGAGTTAAGGCCAGAACCCCTGCGGCCAGCCACAGATACTTGCGGAATCCGTTCATTGGAGGAGTGAATCGTCGTTGCTAATGAAATCCGCTTCGCTATCCGCCACTTCTGAACCGGTTTCCTGCACCCACACCACGAACATATTGTCGGAGCGGAACGAGAACGAAGTCGTGTGCTCCGAAAGATTCTCGATTTCGGCGAGGTGTTGGTCAACAATCGGATTAGGAGTCGTGCGCAGCATGGCAACGGCCAAAAACGCGATCACGGCCACCCCGGCCATCGGAGCAAGGTAACGACGCCATCCGGCCAGCACAGCGAGCCAGCCGTCGGACCCGCGCTCGACCGGTTGGGCTTCCAGCCGCTGGATCTCACGCTGTATCCTGGTCCAGTAAAACTCGCGCGACTCGGGCAGGGCGATTTCGGGTTCGTTGCCCTTTAGGGCCTGTTTGGTGGCGCGCAGTTCGGTGACGAGTGCTTGCGCTTCCGGGTCCTGGGCCAGCGCCTCGGCAACCTGACGGGCCTGACGCTCGGGCAATTCGCCGTCGAGGTAGGCCTGATATTTCAATGCCGCATCACGATTCATTTAACTCATTTCCTCTCGTTTATAACTTGCCATCAAATTCGCCATTTTGCGACGCGCATAAAACAGCCGGGACATCACCGTTCCGATGGAACACTGCATGCGCCGGGCGATTTCTTTGTATTCCAATTCTTCAAATTCATGCAAAACCAAGACGGTGCGGTGCTCATACGAAAGTTGCGCCAGCGCCTTGTCAATACGCAACCGCAACTCCTGCCGTTCCAACCCCTCAGTCGGGTTTACCGTTACTATCGGCATTTGCCGCTCGACACCGCCGGATTCTTCCTCCAGCAGTTCGATCGACTCGGCCCGTTGCCGCTTTTGCTTTCGCAACTGGTCCAGGCAAAGATTGATGACTATCCGCGTCATCCAGGTGACGAAACTCGATTCGCCCTGGAACTGCTTGAGCCTTTGCCAACCTTTCACCCAGGCTTCCTGAGAAAGATCAACCGCTTCCTCCTCGCTGCGCATCATGCTGAACGCGCGGGCGAAAATCCTGTCTCGATGCCGCGCGACCAGCTCTTCGAAGGCAGCCATGTCGCCCTTTTGGGCGGCTCGGACGAGCTTCTCATCGCTAGTCGAGGAGTATTCTTGCTGCGTCGCCATTTTTTCGACGGGGCGTGACCTTCGGCTATTCACGCAAAGTTTACAATGTCCCCTTCGTGCTGGGAAGGCGTCGGGCGATGCGCGGGTCGCGCTGGCAAGCGGCGTCCACGGCCTTGGCGAAGGCCTTGAACAGCGCCTCGGTGACGTGATGCGGCTCTTCACCGTAAAGCAGCTCAAGGTGGAGGTTGCACCGGGCCTCGTTGGCAAAAGCCTGGAAAAACTCTTTCGCCAGCCCAAAGCGGAATTCCATCGCCATATCGCCTTTGATCGGCTTAAACATCATGCCGTCGAGGCCTCGCCAGACCAGAAAGGGACGGCCGCTGAAATCGACAACGCAGCGGGCAAGGCATTCATCCATCGGGACATACTGGCCCTTGACACTATCAGGGGCGTCAAAGCCATAGCGGCGGATGCCCTTCTTGTCCCCTAAAGCCTTCAGAAAGGCCTGCCCCAGGGCAAGGCCGCAGTCTTCGACGGTGTGGTGGGCATCCACTTCAAGATCGCCTTTACAGGCCAGCTTGAGGTCCACCACGGCATGGCGGGCAAAGAGGGTCAGCATATGGTCAAAAAACGCCACGCCAGTGCGGATCGAGGACCGCCCTTTGCCGTCAATGTTAAGGCGAAGGTCGATCTGCGTCTCGTTGGTCATGCGCGTGATGCGCGCCTGGCGGGCCTTCATTTGAGTATTCAAGTAAATACCCGGCCCGTCCGACAATACTTTTATCAAAACGCCGCTTGCTCAACGACGGAACGGCGCAGGAAACGGCCATAGTCACGCCCTCGGGGCCCAGCCCCGCCGGGCCTGTGCTGATTTAGCCCCCCATGTTGAAGCCCTTGTTGCGATCGGACGCGACCAGGGATTCGTGACCTACGCGGATGTGAGGGAGGTTTGCCCGGATAAGGCGAATGGAGCTGTCGAGGAGGTTTGCGAGCAACTCAAGGAGTTTCACATCGATGTCGTGCGCCAGCCGGGTGTGGACAGGAAAAACTCGCATCCCGACCCTGCGCCCGAGGCTGAACCGCACGATGCGCTGGAGGACCTGGTCAACGTTTATTTGAGGGAAATGGCGCGCGCGCCGCTGTTGACGGCTGAGCAAGAGGTTGGCATTGCCAAGCGGATTGAAGCCGCGGAAGCGGAATTTCGCACGGTGATTTATCGCTTTGGCTTTATCGCCAAGGAACATATTGCGGTTGCCGAGAAGCTGCTGGCCATTCCCCCGAAAGAGCGGTTTGACAGGGTGGTCGAAGACAGCCACATCGAACGGCGCGAACAGCATTTGAGGACTCTGAAGAAGCTCATCGCGCGTGTGAAACGCATCGACGCAGAACTGGATGCCAGATATTGCGCCAACCAGGGAAAGCGTCGGCGCCGCACCAACCACGCGCCGACGCCGAAAGAGAAAAAGCTGCACCGGCTGTTGGACAAGTTCTCGTTTCAGCCAAAGGTCTTCGAAGAGATGGGCCTGGTAGCGCGAAATATTCAGCAGGAATTTCAACATGTCCTGGCGATAATCGAAAAACTGAGCCCGCCTGCACCCCTCGCGCGCGCGGCAGGAGAGAGTAAGGGTGAGGGGCCATCGAAACGCGATCAGCTTCGTAGTGAACGCGAAAAGCTGGCAGCGCTCGAACGGCTGGTGCGCATGCCGGCGACGCGATACCTCATTGCCTGTGACGAGTTCAACAGGCACCTGCAGAAGTTGAATCACGCGAAGGCCGAGATGATCGAAGCCAACCTGCGGCTGGTCATTTCGATCGCAAAGCGCTACGTGCATCGGGGTGTTCCATTCCTTGATTTGATCCAGGAGGGGAACATCGGCTTGATGAAAGCTGTCGAGCGCTTTGAATACCGCAAAGGGTTTAAGTTTTCGACATACGCGAGCTGGTGGATTCGGCAGATGATCGGTCGGTCCGTCTCGGAACACAGCCGCACGATCCGGCTGCCGGTGCACATGGTGGAGACGCTGCATAAGGTGACGAAGGCAAAACGGCAGCTCGCCCAGGAATTAGAGCGCGAACCGACCGACGAAGAGCTGGCAGACGAATTGAAGATGCCCATCGAGCGACTGCGCGGAGTGCTGCGAGCGGCGCAACAGACCGTTTCACTCGAAAGCCCGGCCGGAGAAAATGGCGAGGCCAGCGTGGGCGATTTCATCGAAGACACCGTGGCGGAAAACCCTCTCCAGACCGCGAACTACCACTTCCTCCAGGAGAGACTCATCGAAGTGCTGGCCGAACTGAACGAACGCGAACGCATGGTGCTCGAATTGCGCTTCGGCTTGAAGGACGGCTCGGAGCGGACGCTGGAAGAGGTCGGCAAGAAATTAAATGTCACGCGCGAGCGCGTCCGGCAAATCGAAGCCAAGGCGCTGAAGAAACTTCGCCATCCCATCCGGCTGAAACAACTCGAAGGCTTCGGGACGGCTGACGAGGTGAAGGCGTAAATCGGCTAATCCGGGTGACGGCGGGCGCTTCCAAGCGGGCCCCTACACCTCCCTCCTTACTTCCGTCTCTCCGGCAAAGGCAAGAGTTCTCCAGTGGCGTTTGTGGGGTGGTAAATGCCCGGTCCGAGCGTTTTGAGCGGGTCAGTTTGTTTTCCTCGGCAGCCGCGCAGTGAGAAGAACAGGACCAACAAAACCAAAGAGGCGCCCAGAGCCGTGCCGACAATGCGCCAGTTCAGCCGGGAGAGCTGGAGCATGAGAAAGTCCAGGGTGCTGCGAGGTTCGTTCGTGAGCGCCGGTGGTTCCTTGAAACGTTCGGTACGCGAGAGCTCACTGTCGAGCATCGCAGTGACCTGCGCCACGTCGAGCTTTAGGGCCTTGGCATATGTCCGGACAAATCCGCGTATGTAAACCGGCGCGGAAAAGGCGTCGTACTGCCCGGCTTCGAGGGCACGGATGTGGTCGGTCTTGATTTTCGTGATCTCGGCCACCTGGTAAATGTTGAGCTTCTGCTGCTCGCGGGCATGGCGGAGTTGTTCGGCGACCGTTGACATTCCGGCCAGAGAACTACTCGATTGGCCGCGGGCTTGGCAATGCGGAAGGCAGGAGGCGCGTTGGCAGAACACCGGTCTTTTGCGCGAACGCTCCGCGTTTCGAATACCAACCAAACCGTCGCAAGCCCGAATCGCTGCACGCAAGAATTGACATTGCTGCGCGTACCTTTAGACTCCAACGCGTCCATCAATTGCCGCAGGAATGCTTACGGCGCGCCTGCTGCGATTTGCAAAAGCTGACGTCAGGCCAGTTATGAATACGATAGAGAACCCCTTTGCCGCAAAACGTACCCTTCGAGATTTTCGACACGTGCTACTGCTTTGCTGTCTGGCTGTCGCTTCGTTCCAAGGGCGCGGCGCAGTGACGGATGGGTTGGTTTTTTACGCTCCCTTTAATTCATCCTCGCCGGACGACGTGCAGGGCGGCAAAACGGGCAGTTTGGGGGGCGATCCCGCGTTCGTCAGCGGCGGCATCATTGGCGACTTCGTGCGCCTTGCCAACGACACCGTCCTGCCGGAGACATACGTGTACTGGGATGACCCGACTCCGGAATTCGTAAACTTCTCAGTCCAGGTCTGGATTCGTTCCACCAGCCTGCAGAATGGGCAGGCGTCCGGCGACCCGGCCATTGTGGCGAACAAAAACTGGGGTAGCGGCGGAAATACGGGCTGGGTGGTCGCAATGGGCAGCAGCTCAGGCGCGCTGGGACGGTTCCAGTGGAACTTTCGCGCGCCGCCGGCTGCGCGGGCGGACTTCGATCCCAGTGCCGAGAACACCACAGTCCAGGATGGCACGTGGCATCACCTGATCGTCACGCATGACCGCAGCGGCTTCGCCACGTTCTATGTCGATGGCGTCAACGTTGGGCAGGTCAGTATTGCGACCGGCGCCGGTTTTTCTCTTATCCCGAGCGTGCCGAACATTTTCGCGCTCGGCAACGACAACAGTCTCAATTACGAAAACGGCAACGGCACGACCGCAAACGGCGATTTCGACGAAGTCGCCGTTTGGGATCGCACGCTGTTTGCCGGCGAGGTCGCGCGGATTCACACCGCGGGACGCGCTGGCACGAACATTCTGAACATTCCCGAGCCGACCACGCCGTTCGTCTCTGAAGCGTCGCCAGCCGACGGTGCGCGCGGCTTCTCGCCCGAAGGGAACTTCCGTGCCGTAATCGTGGACGCTTCCACACAGCTCGATACCGCATCGGTCAAAGTCTATTTCGATGGCTCTCTGGTCGGGCACACGCTCCAGGGCGTTAATGGAACCAATACGGTGACCTTCACACCGCCGAGCCTGCTGGCGCCGCTTTCCATGCACGAGTACCGGTTGGAGTTCTCCGATAACGGCTCGCCGGTAATCAGCCGCACGAATCGCTATGCGTTCACTGTCGGAGCTTATCTGCATCTGCTGCTCCCAGCCCCGATTGCATTCGAAAACTTTGATGAAGTATCTGAAGCCTCACTCCCGGCGGGTTGGACCGCCACCAACGCAACCACTTCCATTACAGCAGGCCCGAACCTCGACGACCCATTGTCCGACAGTTACCTGGATTGGGTGGTGGTCAGCAGCAACCGTTTCGCAACGGTGTTCGACCAGCGGCGGCTCAATGTGAGCTTGATCGTCACCAATGGCCGCGTCGTCCGCAACCTGATCAGCGGCAACTTTGCCTACGCCGAATCCGACAACCGCGGTGGCAACCAGGTGCAGGCCTTGTTCTCGCCGGATTATGACCTGACGGGCCAGACCAACGTATATCTTGCCTTCCATAGTATCTACGAACAGAACCAGGACAGCTCCGCTTCGGTAGAATATTCAATTGATGAAGGCGCTACGTGGCTGCCCGCTCTCTACATGATGGACCGCGACGACATTATTCGCGACGCTTCGGGCGCGATTGACGCGGAGGCCACCTTGAACGCGCCACAAGGCGATGGCGCCTACGGCCAGAGCTACGGGACATGGATTGGCGCGGCGATCTCGCCCGCGCTCGCGCCATTCATCAGCGGTCGGATCAATGATGACGCCGTCGAATCCAAGCGCATCGAATTCCTCCGCCTCGCCCAGGCGGACAATCAATCCAAGGTGCGTCTGCGTTTCGCCCAGTCCGGGACGGCCAGTTGGTATTTCGGCATCGACAATGTCGGCCTTTATAGCGTCAGCCAGGTGGCGCCGCCCAGCGTTATCGTCACGCCTGCAAATCAGACTGAGGCTATCGGCAATGACGCGCTTTTTACGCCTACAATCTCAGGCGTTGGACCTTTCACCTACCAATGGGGACATAACGGCGCGAATCTTCCCAATCAAACGAACGAAGCGCTCGTCCTCACCAATATCCGTACCAATGACGCGGGTGCCTACTCGGTAGTGGTCGGATACCTGGGCGGATCCACCAACAGCACCGTCGGCATGCTGACCGTTATCGATCCCGCGCTGGCGTTGGTCACCGGCCAATGGGACTTCAATAACTTCGACCTTTCGGCCACGTGCGGTCAGCCGCTCGAATACACCAGTGTAGCGGTCGAATTTGATACCGGGTTCGCCAACTCGGACTTTTTCGACCTGCCAAACCTCGATGGCGCGCCCGTTTCGCTGATGGCGTTCCCGGGCCTTCCGCCCAGCGGCGGCAATATGAGCGGCTACCGCATGCGCCACGGCATCGCTGCCAATGGCGGCGGGACCAACGTCAACAAATATACGTTGATCATGGACGTTCTCTATTCCACTCCTTCGCACAACGCTGAACGCGCCATCCTGCAGACCGATCCTCTCAATGCAAATAACCGCGACATCGCCATCGGCGCCAATAACGGCATCGGCGTCAGCGGGGGATTTCAGGGGACCTTTGCGGCCGACGCCTGGCAGCGCATTGCCTTTGCGGTCGATCTGAACGGCCCGTCGGGTGCGCCGCTCATGGCGAAGTTCATCAACGGCGTAAAAGTCGGACAACAGGTCTTGACCGAAGGACGCGACGGGCGCTGGTCCCTCCCGCCCGCAACCCATCCTGATACGCCGTGGGCTCTGTTGCTGGCCGACGACAATACTGACGTGCAGCCCGGGTACGTGAGCAGTATCCAGATTCGCAACGACCGCTTATCGGACGAACTCATCCGCCGGATGGGCGGTCCTTCGCGGCACAAGATCCCTGGCTGCATCACGATAACGCGCGCGACGGGGAACATGGTGACGATTCGCTGGACCGGTGCCGTTCCTTTGCAACAGGCCGACAGTCTCACCGGCCCCTGGAGCGACGTGGCGGGAGCGGCCAGCCCGCACACCGTGACCGCATCTGGAACAGTCCCTCGGTTCTACCGGCCAAAACTGTAAAGCCCTTCGCGGAATGCCGTGATCCGGCCCTTATTCCTGCCGACGTTGCGCTTTCCGTTTTGCCTCAAGCAATCGACCGGTTGTCGTCGCCACGGCCTTATCGGCCGCCGGAATTTCTTCCGCCTGTTCCTGCTTTGATTGCGGGACAGACGCGCGCGCGGGCTCCGCGATCGACGCCGCTTTGTGTGGGCGAAACAGATCAGGCGCAGGTTCGACGGGCCGGGCCGTATGCGTCGTGCGAACGTGCTCGCGGCGGGCCAGCAACGCCGCCAGCGATTCATCAGCGTCCACCGGGCGGGGCTTGCCGTGCCAGAAGAAAATGATCCGGCGCAGATTTTGCGTCGCCTTCAGCCATTCCTCGCGATCTATGTGAACACGCCGGACGCCAATATCGAGGGTGAACAAGATGACCGCGAATTTGAGCAACCATTCCCAGAGATCCTGCGGCTGATAGGTCTTCTTGCGTTCGTGCAGGAATGGATTGTCGGCGGGCTTCTGCGGGTCGAGCAATCTGCCGCCGCCGGCTTCGGCAAGGCGGTTAAGGAAATTGATATTCGGCTCCGGCGCGCTGAACTCGGGGGAATAATTGACACTGGCTCCAACGACTTGCGAAGCCGCAAGCTGCCCGTCCTTGATCTCCATCAGGTTTAGCAGATAGGACCCGACCTGCTTCGTTGGGAAGCGCGCTTCGTAACGACCCGGCCCGGTCTGCTCCAAACGCACGGTCTGGCGTTCGCCGGTCGGGCTGACCACCACCGTCTGCAGATTCAAAAAGTTCCTGTAGTCCCCTCCCGGATCGAGCGCCTCGACGCTGATGTGACCTTCGCCGCGGTCGATGCTCACCTCGGTGGCGAAGTCGGCATTCTCGAGGCGGCGCAGCGACCACTGGGCTGTTTGGGCCCAGAATTGCCGGTACTTCTGCCAGTCCAGCCATTCGCGCGCCCATTTCGCCTTCGCGTCGGAGGTGAACGCCACCGCTCGGCCAAGGCCATATTGCCAGTGCGCGAGCACCGGATCGCCTTTGTCCGAGATCAATGGGATTTCCGCCCGCGTTTTGGGCGTCGTGCACACGTAACCGCGCAAATTCGGGTATTCCGCCGCCGCTATACCCCGGATCAACTCGCTCGCGGCGGTGACTTTCGGCTTGAACGGCTCCTCGAAAATGGCCGACTTCAATATGACGGCGGCCTCTTTAATGAAAATCTGCGGCAACTGGCCCGGGTTGTTCACGTTGTGAAACCGGCCGCGCCCCTGATCCGCGATCCACTGCATTGTCTCAGGTCCTGCGTGACCAGCGATTAATACAGTGCTGACTGTAATCCGGTCGCCAACGATCGAGTGCATTAGTTGCTGCGAGGGCGCGGCCGGATCTCCATCGCTAAAAATGATCATGTGCTTGAGGTTGGCGGTCGATTTCTTCAGCCCCTCGTGCGCCATCGTCATGACGTTTTGAAAGGTCGGCAGGTCGCCCTGATTCATCCCGGCGATCTTCTTGCCGAGCGCTCTTTTGTCTCCAACCTTCGTCATTGGAAATAGCCAATCGTCCTTGCCGTCCCACAACACGACTCCCATTTCGTCCTGGGGTCCAAGAGCGTCCAACACTCCCAGTGCGCAACCGATGGCGATCTGATTGCCGTCCATGAACTCCATGCCGTGCATGACTAGCGCAACCGCGCCGCTGGGCAGTACTTTCTTACTGTCCAGTTCCATATTCACGGGAAGAGTCGTCTCCAAAGGCGTGCCCCGGTAGCCGCCTGCCGCATATGCCTGGTCGCCGCCCACGCAGACCAAACCCACGCCGAAATCCCGCACAGCGCTTTCCAAGAGTTTCATCGCTTCTTCGCCCAGGTCTCCAGCCGCGATATTGCTGACAAAGATTGTGTCGTAGCTTTGAATTTCCGCCAGTGTCCGTGGCATCGCTTCGATTCCGCCCACCTTGACTTCCAGTTTCGCGGAGCGCAGAGCCATAGCCAGTGTTTGATCGGCGGACGGTTCGGCGGAGAGGATGAGAACATTCGGATCGCCGCGGACGTGGGTAAAACTTGAAGCCTGGTTATTCTGCGGCAGGCGGTCGCCAGCGGTGTCAACGAATACGTTATAGCCGTAAAACCCATTCTCACTCAACGTTTGCGGGAAGGTAAACAGGTTTTTGCCCTCATTCAGCTCGACCTTCTGTTCGCCGAGCGGCTGATCGTTTCGGTAAAGGCGCAGCGTGGCCCTTTGCGCATTGTCCGAATTGATAAAGATCCGGGTCTCGAAGGTTTGGCCCTTCTTGACGCGATTTGGCAGTGCAAGCTTCTGGACGGACACATCATTGCTGCGTTGCACACCCAGAGGAATAACATCAACCGTGACGCCCAGCGGCCGCGCCGCCAGCACCGCCGCCATGGCATCACCGAAGTTTTCATTTCCATCGGACAGCAAGACGATGCGCTTCTGTCCGGTTTCTGGAAACGCGGCCGTGCCGAGTCGGATCGCGGCGCCCACATCCGTGCGGTCGGTCGGCACGACCGCATTGATCTTTTGCACATCCACCGCCGAGCTGGCAGAAATCTCGATCGCCGCATCCGTCCCGAACACCAAAACGCCGGCTTTGTCCGTTTTCTTTTTCTCCTTTGAGGCCGCGTTGACATATTTGCGGGCGGCCTCCTGTTGCGGAGAGGGAATGCTCTCCGAGCGATCCAGAAGGAAAAATACATTGACTCCTTCCAGGGGACGCATCCATTGCAGGCCCGCGAGCGCCAACACCACAAGCAGAAGCACCAGCATGCGCACGGACAACGCCGTTGCCCGCCGCCAGCCGCCGGCTTGCACATCGCTTTTGCGCGCCAGCCAGGTGGCCCACGCCCATACCATCGGCAGGAGCCAGAGAAAGTGCGGGTTCGTAAATTGCACTTTCATGCCCTTGGCGCGCCCGCGAATTCAAGTTCGCCACGATTATGCGTTGAACGGTGGAAGGGGTGAATGGGTGAAGGTTGTTCACGCTTCGACGCATTAGGTTTCGACTCTTCAACTCGTTGCGTTCTCGCCTCTTCGCTGGCTGGGCCCTTTCGCCGCACGAGCTTTTGGACGCGATGATTATTGGCGTCGGCGACATACAGGTTTCCGTGCGAATCGAGTGCAATGCTCCACGGATTGCTGAACTCACCGGGCGCGCTGCCCGCCCTGCCAATGATCTCGACGGGGCGGTTCGCGGAATCGAAAACCTGGATGCGGCTGTTGCCAAATTCGCAAACGAACTGGAAGCCTTGGTTATCGACCCGCACGTCATAGGGGTAGCTCAATTCGCCGTTGGCCACACCAGCGCTGCCGTAGCTGGCAAGCCACTCGCCGTCTGCCGAAAATATCTGGATGCGGTGGCGGCACGAGTCCGCAACGAACAGTCGGCCCTGTGAATCCACGGCCAATCCCTCGGGCCGATCGAATTCAACTTTGCCGTGCGGCGACAGGTCGCCGCTTTCTCCGATGGTCCCAAGCCAGCGGGACTCTTCAGTCGAAAACATCTGAACGCGATCGCGCAAGCCGTATTCACTCACAAAAACGACGCCATTGCCGCCGACCGCAACCGCGCGCGGGAAGGCAAGCTGTCCGTCGTTGGTCCCGTGGGTTCCCCATTGACGCACCAGCCGCCCGTCCGGCGCATGATGATTGACTCGCGAGTAATGCGGCTCCAGCACCACAATGTTTCCCTCGCTGTCGCAGCACATTCCTTTTGGCTTGCCCTTGTCTGTCTGCGGCATTTGCCACACGGCCAGGTATCTTCCGTCCCACGAAAACTTCTGCACGCGGCCGGTCATATCGACGACGTAGAGGTTGTCGTCACGATCGACGGCCAGCGAGCGCGGTTTGTTGAATTCACCCACACCCGTGCCGCGCCCTCCGATGATTTCCACCCTCTCAAATAACGTGCTCTTGAAAGCCGAATCCCCTTCGGGCCGGCAGCCAGATAGCAAAACAACGGCAAGCACAAGACCGAGCCGGCGACCACGAATAACGAAACACTGCACGGGCCTTTTCAACTTCCCGAGTATCGCTTCTTCGCCCGGTTCAAGCAATGCCCCACCGGTTCAACTATAGTGCAACAATCGAAATCTTTTCGCGGCGCGCCGCCTCCGCCACATCTCTCTCGTCGAGCACAAGAGTCTTTCCCGCTTCAAGGGCGAGCACTGCAATACCACTCTCCGCGCACGTCCGGAGCGTACTCAGCCCGATGCACGGGATATCGAACCGCATGTCATGTCCTGGTTTGGAAACTTTCACGGCGATGGCGCCTCCCGATTTCCCGGCCAACTCGCCGCCGCGCGCCAGGCATTTGTCCGTGCCTTCAAAAGCTTCGACAGCCAGAACGGTCCCGTCTTTGACGACGACCAACTGCCCGATCTCCAACCGCGCGATTTCTTTGGCCACTTTGAACCCGAACTCCACATCCCGGCGTTGTTCCGCGGTCAAGGCGGGCCCCAGTTGGTAGCCCTCCCCGGCCATCAGCGGCTGCAGCCACGGGGTCGCGTCGATCAATTCGATCCCCTCGTGGCGTAGTTCGTCGCCGATCGCGCCGAAGATCGTGTGCGCATTCCTTTCCCTCAGTTTCAGCAGGAGCGTCATGCCCCGAAAATCCGGGCGTAGGTCAAACAACTTCTTTGGCGCGATTTGACCGGCCATGACGCAGTACTGGACACCGCTCTCTTTGAAAATCGAGATCAACTTTCCGAGCTGCCCAACTTTGATCCAATGAATGGAATCGACCAATGGCGCCAGCGCCGGGTCGGTTTCATTCTCGAACGCAACAGCGACCAACCGAGGGACGCCCCTCGCCCGGGCCTGACGCGCCAGCAACAGCGGCAACGAACGGTTCCCGGCAATAATGCCCAAACTGGTCGGCTGAATACTCATCGTGAGCCGTCACGGTATTCGAGGCGGCGCCGGCTGTAAATTGGCGTCCATCGTTTGATTAACGGGAATGCGCCTGACGACAAGGCATTTGTCAATTTTTTTCCGGCACAACGCTCTCAGCGGCCTGGGTCGGGTGCAGCCCGTAGCGGATGAGCTTGTCACGCATCGTCGGCCGGGAAACGCCCAGCCAGCGGGCGGCTTTGCTTTGGTCATTGCGCGCCAGGCGGATGGCCTGGCTGTAGAGTTCGCGTTCGACAACGTCCATGAGGTCGCCCTCCGCGCGGTGTGTCTCGCCCCGTTCGGCCCGTTCCATGACCTCAGCCACAAGGCTGCTGAGTGATTGGTCCACAGTGGGCCGCGCCATGGTGGTTTGCTTCAGGACTTCAGCGACAATTTCTTTGGTGACAGGAAACTTCCTGGCCAGAATCAGCGCCTTCCGGACGACATTGCGCAGTTCACGCACATTGCCCGGCCAGGCCTGTTCCTGCAGCAACGGGATTGCGTCCTCTGGCATCGTGGTCGAGACGGCGCCAAGCTGCGGGCCATATCGCCGCATGAAATAATCGACAAGATCGGGAATGTCCTCCCGGCGGTCGCGAAGGGGCGGCAGCATGATGACAGCGTCGTTCAGACGATAATACAGGTCGCTGCGAAACTGCTTTTCCTGAATCGCGGCCTCCAGGATGCGGTGCGTCGCCGCGAGGACACGAACATCGACCGGGATCGGCTCAACCCCACCGAGACGCTGAATGCTCTTTTCCTGAAGCACACGCAGCAGCTTCACTTGCGTGCTCAGGCTCATATCGCCGATTTCGTCCAGGAAGATGGTGCCGCCCTCGGCTTGCTCGAAACGCCCAATCCGCCGCACTTTAGCGTCGGTAAATGCGCCGGGCTCATGGCCGAACAATTCGCTTTCCAGGAGGGTCTCCGGAATCGCGGCGCAGTTCACGACCACAAACGGCTGAGCGGCTCGGTCGCTGTGCTGTTTAATCGCGCGCGCCACCAACTCTTTGCCCGTGCCGGTTTCGCCCCGAATCAAAACTGTCACTGGCTTCGCCGCCACCCGGCCGATTTCTTTGTACACGTCCTGCATGACCCGGCTCCGCCCGACGATGGCATCTTCAGACCAGGAGTTGATCTCCTTGCCCATGTGCACGGTTTCCACTCCGCGCCGGTACGACTCCGCGGCTTTGCGCACCGCGGCGAGGAATTCCTCCATCTCCTTTTCATTGGTCGATGGCTTGGTCACGTACTCGAAGGCGCCGGCTTTGATCGCGCCGATGGTTGTGTCGGTCGTAGGGCGGGCGGTAATGAGGACAATGGGGACCTGCGGTTTAGTCCGGTGAAGATCTTCGATGAGCTTGATGCCTGTGCCTGCGTCCAGAGGGCGACTCCCGGGCGCGTCCCAGTGGAGGTCCGTTACCACGACTTCGAATTCTTCCGCTTGAGCCAGAGCGAGCCCCTCCTCGACCGTCGTCGCGATTTCAACCTCGTATCCCTCGGAAATCAGAACAACGCGCAGCCCTGTGGCAACAGCCGGATCATCGTCAATGATGAGTATTCTTGCCATGCCGCCATCTATTTGCTGATCGGCAGGATAATGCTAAAAGTCGTTCCTCGCCCGGGCTCCGTTTCAAATTTCAGCGCCCCGTCGTGTTTGTCGATGATCCTGGCGGCGATGGCCAGTCCCAGGCCGGTGCCGCTCTCCTTGGTGCTATAAAACGGATCGAAAAGCCGCTCCTGCACTTCCACTGGTATCCCTGGACCGTTGTCCTCAACTTCAAAAACCAACACGTTCGTTCTTTCCCCCCTTAGCATCACCCGGTCCCGCCGGGCGCGCAACTTGATCTGGCCATCCTGGCCGATCGCTTCAGCGGCATTCTGCACAATATTGAGGATGACTTGCTTGAATTGTTGGGGATCGGCTTTGAACGGAACATCCACCACCGAGTCGATGACGATGGAGATGGATTTGGCCTCGAGCTTGGGCCCCATCAGGTCAACGACTTCACGCAAGACCGGATCCGGCCGCATGGGAACAAGCTTCGGGTCCACCGGTTGCGAAAGCCGGAGAAAATTCTTCATAATGCCATCGATCCGGTTCATTTCGTTGCGAATCAGGACTGCGCCCTTGTGTTCGGAGGTGCCCTCCGTCAGCGAGCGTTGCAACACCCAAACCCATGCATTAATGGCGGCGAGCGGCTGTTTAATCTCGTGGGCCAGCAACGCAGCGAGCTGTTCGAAATGATGCAGTTTCTCCTGCTGCTCGATAATCGTTTCGCGCACGACGAGACGAAGATGAAGCGGTGCGACATAGACTCGACGATAAATGGCCACCCCCGTAAAGACGCACAGGCCAATCAATCCCACCGAGAGGATGTAGAGGACCCTGACGAATTGCTTCTTGAACATCCATAGCGGCTCCGGCTCGGCCAGAACTGGCAGTTCGGGAACCACGGGTGACGATTCAATAAGCCATTGCACCATGGTGCTATCGGCCTGGGCGTGATCAGTGACGTCGAACAAAGCCAAAACCGCTGCTTCGGCCCTTTCCAGTTGAGCATTCGTGGCCTGATCGCGAACGTTTGCGCTGGAGCTGCGGACCGGCGGTGCCACGTCCGAACGCCGTGGCGCCGGCACAGGCGCCGTGCGGGTCGGGGTGCTTTTGGTCACGCGTAGCGAATCGGCGGCGTTCGTGTATTCCTCGTAGTGGTGTTTGAACTTCTGGAGCTGGCGCAGCACGTCAAGCTTCGGAAGTTCAAACCCATTCACCGACACGGTTCGTTCCTTCACCCATTTCTCCAGATCGTCCAACGGCCGATTGAAAGCATCCTCTTCGACTCGCACGATCCAGGATTCCACAACTTTGCGAGCTTGCTCGAATTCCCTCCAGCTATTGGAATCGCCGGCGCGGGCATACTGTTTCAGCATATCGTGCATCGACTCGACGGCGGGCCGGGCCCGGCGGTCGAAGCCGAGGTAATCATCACGGATCTGATACAACGCCAGCTTGTTTGAATCGTCGCGGTGCTGGCGATTGACATCCTTCATCGGCGGCGGACGCCGCTCGGTTTCCCGGCTATCCTCAAGAGTTTGAAACACCTGCCACGCCTCGAAAGCAGCCCAGCCCACAACCGCGACCAGCAGGAACATCAATAGCTCGAAGACAGGCCTTGGGCTGCGGATGCGGGTGCGCATCACCTGCTTCACCGTGCCGGGCAGGGAAACCATCTGGCGAATCATTGGAGATTCGTCCTCCGGATTGCAGGTCGGGCGGCGTGACGCGGTCGCCGCTTTCCTGCTCGATGCCAATTCATCACGTCTCATTCGCTCTGCATCATCATCATCACCATCATCATCACCATTATAAATATAATTCGGTGCAGAGCGCGATTATAGACCCTAAAAACCCGCCAGCGAGAAGCAGAAAGTTCAAGAAAACGCGACTTTTCCCGCATCGTTGCGGAGCATTTTGAAGTTTGCTCTTTGAAACCTCCTGCGCCGGACGTTATCGTGGTGCCGGTTTTGATCGAAGCAACTGGCATGAAAGTTCGGGTTCGTTTTGCTCCCAGTCCGACAGGGTTCCTCCACATCGGCGGCGCGCGCACCGCCTTGTTTAACTGGCTTTACGCCCGGCATACGGGCGGCACGTTTATCCTGCGGATCGAGGACACAGACGCCGCCCGCAACACTCAGGAAGCGGTTGACGTGATTCTCGATGGCCTGCGGTGGCTCGGCCTGCACTGGGATGAGGGCCCCCTCACCGGCGAAGCTACCGGGCCGTGCAAAGGCGAGCGCGGACCGTACTTCCAGAGCCAGCGGCGAGAAAATTACCAGCGGCGCGTCGAGGCGTTGCTCGCGCGCGATCTCGCCTATGAGCACGATGGCGCGATCAGGTTCAGAATGACGCGTGAGCCAATCATGATCCCCGACCTGGTCGTCGGCAACGTTACCCGCGAGTTGACCGATCGGGAAAAGCTGGAGCCGGACTTCATCCTTATCCGTTCCGATGGCCAGCCCGTCTTTCACTTCGTCAACGTCGTCGATGACCTCGACATGGGCATCACTCATGTGATTCGCGGAGAAGACCACTTGAGCAACACGGCCAAGCACGTCGCTCTGTTCCGCGCCTTCGGAGTCGAGCCGCCCAAATACGCCCATATCCCCCTGATCCTCAACATCGACGGCACCAAGATGAGCAAGCGGGACAAAGGCGCGTCCCTCACGACCTACGTGGAGGAAGGTTACGCGCCCGAAGCCGTCGTGAACTATTTGTGCCTGCTCGGCTGGTCCCCCAAACAAAATCGCGAGAAGTTGCCCATCAGGGAAGTCATCGAATTGTTCGACCTTCCGCAGATACTGCGGCACAACGCCCGCTTCGATATCAACAAACTGCACTGGCTCAACGGCGAATACGTCCGGGAAATGGACCGCGACCGCTACTACGAACTCGCCGTTCACGCGCTGGCTCGGATCGGCATCGACACCAATAAATTTCCACTTGACTACATCAAGGCCGCCCTCGACACCTGCAAGGAGAAGATCAAGCTTTTCAGCGAAGTCAAAATTTTCGCCGACTTCTATTTCAAGGACGCCGTTGATTTTGAGACCGACCCGGCCACGGAGTTCCCTCCGGAAGTTAGATCGCGCCTGGCGCGGCTCCGCGAAGCCTTCGCAGCTTCGCCGGCGTTCGACGCCGCAACCCTGGAAAAAACGTTGAAAGCCGTCGTGGTCGAACTCGGAATCAAATCGGGGCTCCTTGTCCATCCGGTGCGGATGGCCGCCACTGGCCGCCCCGTCGGCCCTGGCCTATATCAGTTGCTCGAAGTTCTTGGCCGCGACCGCGTCCTTGCCCGCCTGGATCGCGTGCTCAAGATATAACTCTGCCAAATTCCTAACTCCGTTGACGCTACTCTTTTAGCGCCACTCCATCCGTCGCCAGGAATTCCAGCCTCGTGACAGGCTCTCGGCCAGCCCAGGCGATCGCCCGCAGGACAATAATCCGAAAGATCGGATCGTCGAAGGTCCACCCATAATGGCCCAGGACGGTCGCAAAGACGCGGCTGGGCCCGCGTTCTCGCGTCCACACCATTGGCCAACCCTTTCCTTCCTCCAGAGTCGTGGCCAGGACACGCACGTCATTCGTGTCGCCGAACATCGGCCAGTATGATTCATCCACGAAATGGATCTCCCGCGGCACCCCGCGCGTGATCGGTTCGTCGGTGGACGCGACCATTTTCAGATCAAGGGATCCATGCCGATACTTCGAGCGCCCGGGCTGATAGGAGAGGCCGATCCGTTTGGCGAGTTCTTCCGGGTCTTTGTCCGCGATCGTGCTCGAGTGCAGCAGCACCACTCCGCCGCCACGCCCAAGGAAAGCATCGAGCTGCCTGTATTGCTCTGCGGACCAGTCGTGGTTCCAGTAATAGAAGACCGCGACGTCGATGTTCGTGAACGTCTCCGGCCACTTCCAACCGGTCGTCACCGTTAGCCCGGGCGCTTTGCTGAGCAGCCTGGCCCAATTGGTTTGCCAGGATGGATAATCGTGTTCGCCCGGGCCATGGTCCTTCTTGCAGGCCACCAAACAGACGCGCAATGGCCGGCCGGAATCGGGTGGCTGTGACGCGCCGAGCTTGCCAAGAACCGCCTCAACTTCAGCTCGCGAACGGGGTCCGGGACGCTCCGCCCCCCAGAGCGGCAAGGCAACCAGAATGGCCAGGTAGCAAAAGAATCGCATACCTAAGGTTGTGGCCACCCGGCTGCGTTTGGCAATTCGGATCTGCCAGGCGCAGAGAGAACCAGCTTCTGCGGCAAAGTCAAAGTCCGCCACTGTTGTCAGCTATACGCCTCGACCGGCGGACAGGCGCAAATGGGATTGCGGTCGCCAAAGACGTTGTCGATGCGACTGACCGGCGGCCAGAACTTGTGCTCCCGAAGCCATTTCGCCGGGTAAGCAGCCTGCTGGCGCGAGTACGGGCGAGTCCACTCATCGGCCGTCACCGTTTCAGCAGTGTGCGGCGCGTTTTTCAGGAGGTTGTTCTGTTTGTCGGCCCGGCCAGTTTCGATCTCGAGGATTTCAGCGTGGATGGAGATCATCGCATCGCAAAACCGGTCCAGTTCCTCCATCGATTCGCTTTCGGTCGGCTCCACCATCATCGTGCCCGGCACAGGCCACGAAATCGTCGGCGCGTGGAACCCGTAATCCATCAACCGCTTGGCCACGTCTTCCACCGTCACATCCTTGAACTGCCGCAAGTCGAGGATGCACTCGTGCGCGACGAGATCGCCGTGGCCTTTGAAGAGCACCGGAAAATATTTTTCGAGGCGTTTCGTAATGTAGTTCGCATTCAGGATCGCGTACTTCGTCGCCTCAGCAAGGCCCTCAGCACCCATCAACCGAATATAAATCCACGGGATCGCCAGAATGCTCGCGCTGCCCCACGGTGCGGCCGACACAGGGCCGATCCCTTGTTTGCCGCCCGTGGTTATGAGGGGATGCGTCGGCAAAAAGGGCGCCAGGTGCGACGCGACGCAGATCGGGCCCATACCCGGCCCGCCGCCGCCATGCGGGATGCAAAACGTTTTGTGCAGGTTCAGGTGACAGACATCGGCGCCGATGTCGCCCGGCCGACAAAGCCCGACTTGGGCGTTCATATTCGCGCCGTCCATGTACACCTGCCCGCCGTTCTCATGCACGATACGGCAGATGTCCTTGATCGTTTCCTCGAAGACGCCGTGGGTGGACGGATAAGTAACCATCAGGCATGACAGTTCGTCCCGATGCTCCCGCGCTTTGGCCTGGAGATCGGCCAGGCTAATATCACCGCGCTCGTCGCACTCCACCGGCACCACCCGCAGCCCGGCCATGACGGCACTGGCCGGATTCGTCCCGTGCGCGGAGGTCGGGATCAGGCAAACCTTTCGATGCCCCTGTCCCCTGCTGGCGTGATATTTATCAATAACCAGCAACCCCGTGTACTCGCCCTGCGAACCTGCGTTCGGCTGGAGCGATGTCGCCGCAAAGCCTGTGATCTCCGCGAGCCACTGTTCAAGCTGCTTGAACATCGCCTGATACCCTTGCGTCTGCGGCGGGGGCGCGAACGGATGAATCCGCGCGAATTCCGGCCAGGAAATGGGAAACATCTCCGCAGTCGCGTTCAATTTCATCGTGCATGACCCCAGCGGGATCATCGACGTCGTCAGCGAAAGATCGCGGGATTCGAGGCGGCGAATATACCGCAATATCTCCGTCTCCGAGTGATACCGATTGAAGACCGGATGCGTAAGAAAAGGCGTGGTCCGGACAAACGGCGCATCCAATGGCACGCTCGCAGGCGCGATTTCGCTGATCGAAAAATCGACATCCCGGCCGCCGTTGAAGATGTGCAGTAAAAGACCCAGATCGTCGATCGAAGTCGTCTCATCCAGCGTCACACCGATGGTTTGCGCGTCGATCACCCGCAGGTTGACGCCCAGCGACTCGGCAGTGCGGAGTATGTCCTTGCTATGGCGCGAGCCCAGGTCGATCCGCAGAGTATCAAAGAAGGTCTCCTGCAAAACGTTGTAGCCAAGCCGTTCGAGACCTCGCGCCAGCGCCGCCGTCAGCATCTGGATGCGCCGCGCGATTTTCTTCAAGCCCTCCGGCCCATGATACACCGCGTACATCGACGCGATGATCGCCAGCAGCACCTGGGCTGTGCAAATATTGCTGGTGGCCTTTTCGCGCCGGATATGTTGCTCGCGTGTCTGCAGAGCCAGCCGCAACGCCGGACGGCCCTGCGCGTCCTTCGAAACTCCGACCAGTCGGCCGGCCATCTGGCGTTTGTACGCGTCTTTCGTCGCAAAGAAAGCAGCGTGCGGTCCGCCGTAACCAAGCGGCACTCCGAACCGCTGGCTGTTCCCAACCACAACGTCGGCCCCAAGTTCCCCCGGCGGCGTAAGCAGAGTGAGGCTCAGCAAGTCGGCCGCTACGATGGCCAGCGCATCGTGTTCATGAGCGCGCGCCAGAAAGCCTCGATAATCGTAAATGGTCCCATCGGTCGCCGGGTATTGCACCAGCACCGCGAAGACCGGTTCCCGGAAATCGAATGTAGTATGGCTGCCGACAATGACCTTGATACC
>JAKEEH010000221.1 GCA_022616725.1 Limisphaerales bacterium
CAGCGAAAGAAAAACTGGAGGTCCGAACCGTTGCGAAACGACGCGCCACCCCTAAAAAAGCAAAGAAACCAGTCGCAAAACCCAGTGCTCGAACGAAAAAATCCCGCGCCGTGGCACGCGTCAAAACGCGTTCGCGGACGGTAAGGAAGCCTGCGAAGGCGAAAAAGACGGCTGCCAGGTCACGCAAGCCGGCCGGCAAAAAGAAGTCACGCCGCTAAGCGATTCACGATTCAACGATTTAACGATTTTAACGATTCAACGAACCTCTGACATGAAACCGATCAATGTAGGACTCATCGGGTACGGCTTTATGGGCCGTGCTCATTCCAATGCGTTTCGCAAGGTCAACAATTTTTTCGATCTCGATTACCAGCCAGTACTAAAAGCGGTTTGCGCCCGCGACGGCGGGAAGGCCAAGGCCTTCGCCGAACGCTGGGGCTATCAATCGGTCGAGACGGATTGGCGCGAGTTGATCAAGCGCGATGACATCGACCTGATCGACATCTGCAGCCCGAACAACACCCATGCGGAGATCGCCAGGGCGGCCGCCAAGGCCGGGAAGATGATCCTGTGTGAGAAGCCCCTATCGATGGACGGACCGGAGGGGGAAGAAATGGTCGCCGCCGTCGCCAAGGCGAAAGTTCCCAACATGGTCTGGTACAATTACCGGCGGATTCCCGCCGTGACGCTGGCAAAGAAGCTGATCGATGAGGGCCATCTTGGGCGCATTTTTCACTACCGGGCGAAGTTTCTTCAGGACTGGACGATCAGCCCCGAGTTGCCGCAGGGCGGCCAGGGACTTTGGCGTCTGGACGTGAAAGCCGCCGGCAGCGGCGTGACGGGCGACCTCCTCGCGCATTGCATCGACACCGCCATTTGGCTCAACGGCAGCGTGGATAAAGTCACGGCGATGACCGAAACGTTCATCAAGGAGCGGACACATACCTTGACTGGCAAGGTCCAGAAAGTCGGCATCGACGACGCTTGCGCATTCCTGGCGCGCTTCAAGAACGGCTCCCTGGCCACCTTTGAATCCACCCGCTACGCTCGTGGCCACAAAGCGCTGTACACGTTCGAAATCAACGGCGAGCACGCCTCGATCTTTTGGGACCTCCATGACCTGCACCGGTTGCAATACTTCGATCATCGTGACGAAGGTCAGACGCGCGGCTGGCGGTCCATCCATGTGACCGATGGCGATCATCCCTACATGAAGAACTGGTGGGTGCCCGGACTTGCCATCGGTTACGAACACAGTTTCGTTCACCAGGTCGCGGACTTCTTCGAGGGCCTCTCAAAGAAGAAACCGGCCAGCCCAACCTTCCGGGACGCGTTGGAGACGCAATACATCTGTGACGCGGTGCTCAAGTCCGGAAAGACCGGCCAGTGGGAAAAGGTCTCGAGGCTCAAGTAAGCTGAATATTCTCGACGAAAGAGCGTCGAAAGCCACAATTCGGAAGTCAAAAGAATGAAAAGAGCATTAGTTAATCTGGGTATTACTGTTGCGTTCAGTCTCTCAATCCAGCTCGCCGCAGCGGCTGACCCGGACATCAGCAAGCTGCCGCCTGCGGCGAAAAAGGACGGGTTGACCTACGAAAAAGACATCAAGCCGCTGCTGGAGAACTCCTGCCTGAAATGCCACGGCATGGAAAAGCCGAAGAGCAAATATCGTGTTGACAGTCGCGAAGCTTTCATCAAAGGCGGCGAAAGCGAGGAGGCCGCCGTCGTTCCAGGCAAAAGCGAGAAGAGTCCCGTCATCCACTACGTCGCGGACCTCGTAACCGACATGGAGATGCCGCCCACAGACAAGCGCGACAAATACCCCAAACTCACCGCCGAACAGATCGGTCTCCTGCGCGCCTGGATCGACCAGGGCGCGAAGTGATCCTGCAGGACACCGCAGAGCGAATCAGGCTTTTCTCGCCCGGGGTCGCCAGGCCGAGTGTTCCACACCCGTCCACGGATCGACTGCGACGCAACCTGGGAAATGCCTTACATTTCTGGTTAGCATCTTAAGTCCCATACTGCGCGCGATCGCGCCCACCAAGGAATCATCGAAGGGGATGGGGTGATTACGAGCTTCGGCCATCAAGCGGCCCCATTCGATCGCGGCTGCCTCGTCAAACACCAGGATGGCTCCGCGATAGTCTTCCAGAATGAATCGGAATTTCCGTTCCAAGTCGCGGCGCGGCTTGCCAGGTTCCTTGAGCTCGATGCCGCGCCGGATCTCGGCCAGAGTAAAAGTGCTGATCGCAACCTCATCGGGATGGTCGCTCAACCAATCCAAGACGCGCTTTTCTCCGCGCAGGGCATCACTGATCACGTTCGTATCGGCCAGGAACCTTAGAATCGGCATGGTCCGACCGCATCTTTTGCATTGCTGGCTTGTTCAATCAAAAGCCCCCTTTCCGCCAGCCCCTGGAGGTGCGCCGCCAAGCCAACTTTCGAACCGGACCATTCGCGGCGTTTCTTCGGCGGGCGAATCTCAAGCACCGGCATTACCCACCAGCCTCCATCTTGCGCCGTGACCACATACTGGCGACCGCGTTCGGTGCCGCGGATTAGAATCCGCCCCTTATCGTCAGCCTTCACGATCGTTATCATGTGGGAAAGTTCCCACCAAAACCACTCCACGTCAAGGTTCGAGAAGGTTCGAGGCTATGGCGACGATGGCCAAGGATGTGCTCACGCAGTTTTGATTGATTTCGGAACGGCGTCTGCTTTGACAAGGGACTTGTGGTTCGCGCGCCGCTGCGCAAAATACTGATTGTGTACCGTGTACCCAGCTTTCTGGCCGGCGGAATCATCGCACTCTATCTTGGCGGCTGCCAAACCGGCGTGCAGCATCGGACGGCCATTCCGACCCAGGCGGTCGCGCCCGATTTGGAAGTCGCGCCCGCTGCCAATGTCGAGTTGGTCCCGCTGCCTCCGTCCGCGGCCGTGGCTCGTTCCGATTCAACGATTCAACGATTCAACGATTCAACGATTCAACGAAAGCAGTCCCAGACAGCCTGGCCAAGCAATTGGGTCAACACGTGGGTGTCACTGCAGAGTTGGAGCAAGTTCAACAACGCCGGCCCGCTCCTGCGCACGATGAGCAATCCTCACCTGGCTTTTCAAGTGGCGCTCTCGGGCCGTCCGCTCTCGCTCAAGATCGGCAGCCGGGTGGCAAATTACGACGGCCTGGAATGCTGGCTTGGCTATGCGCCGCAGATGATTGGGGGCGAGGCTTACGTCCACTGGCTCGACGCGCAAAAGACATTGCAACCGCTTTTGGCGCCGCCCGATTTCTGGTTCGACAAAGCGATGCCGACCATCGTGATCGATGCCGGGCACGGCGGCGCGGACATCGGAACGACGTGCGTCAACGGCGGCTGTTACGAGAAGGAATATACGCTTGACTGGGCCCGGCGGCTCGGGCGAATCCTCGCCACCAACGGTTGGAATGTCGTCCTGACTCGGAGCGGCGACGTCGAACTCGGGTTGGCGGAGCGGGTCGCGGTCGCCGAACGGGTGAACGCCGACTTTTTTCTAAGCCTTCATTTCAACTCGGGCGCGTCAAACCGCGACACCAGCGGGATTGAAACGTATTGTCTGACCCCGACGGGGATGCCGTCGAACTTGACGCGCTCCTACGAGGACGATCTCCGACAAGCGTATCCGAACAACGCCTTTGACGAGCAAAACTTTCAGGCGGCAGTCCGGTTGCACCGGGTTCTGGTGAAAGCAACCGGCGCTGCCGACCGCGGCGTGCGGCGTGCGCGCTTCATGGGCGTGTTACGAGGCCAGAATCGGCCTGCGGTGTTGATCGAGGGGGGCTATCTATCCAACCCCACCGAAGCGCAACGAATTGCTTCCGGTGCGTATCGCCAAACCCTCGCCGAAGCGCTGGCCCGCGGCTTGCAGGTCGCTCGGTGATGCCGAAAAGCCAAACGCCCAAACACCAAACGCCAGGGAAAGCCCCCTGTCTCAATTCTAGACATGCCCTTGCTAACTGCCTAGGCGATTCGGCGCGGCATAAATATAGCTCCCAGTCTGCGAACCCCGGCCCTGCCGGGGCATTGCATGCAATGGTGGAATTCGCAGCCGATTAAGTCCAAGAATCCGCAGACCCGCCAGGAAGCGGTGGAAAAGCTTGCCGCCCAGGGCACGCCCCATGCGTTTCGCGAGATTATGGAGGCGGCGCAAGATCCCGAAGCGTCCGTGCGCCTGGCGGTGGCGAAAGCTCTCGGCGGCTGCCATGATCGCAACGCGTTGCCAGTGCTGTTCAACGCGCTGCGGGACCCGATTGACGTGGTGCGTGAGGCAGCCGTCATGTCGCTGCGTAAAATCGGTGACATCACGACTATCGAACACGTCCTGCCGTCATTGCAGGACTCCCATCCCGGCGTCCGCTGGCACGCCGTCAAGACCCTCGAACGATTCGGCTGGCAACCGCGCTCGGATCGGGAGCGTTTGTTGCGTGACGTCGCTGCCGGAGACTATGTAAACGCCGCGCAGGCAGGCCTTCCGGCCCTGGAGTTCCTCGAGCAGTCGATGAACGACACGTCCTTCTCGAATCGCCGCGCGGTGGCCGAGGCGCTGGGCGAGCTTGGCAGCGACAAAGCCGTTGGGCCGCTGATGGCTGCGCTCAAAGACGCTGAACCGTCAGTACGCGCGGCAGCCGTCGAGGCTCTCGGGCAACTGCGCGATAGCCGGACCATCGAGCCCATCAAGCTTTGCCTGAAAGACCCAGAAGCGCTCGTGCGCTGCGCCGCAGCGCGCTCCCTGGCGGTGGTTGGCGGGCACGCAGCAGTCAGCTTTCTGATCAAAGTCATTCCTGATCCCCATTGGAGCGTGCGCAAAGCGGCGGTCGCAGCCCTGGGTCATGTCCAGGATTCGACCGCGACACTGTCCATTCTGCCTGCGCTCAAGGATCCCGATCACGACGTACGCGAAACCGCCTGCCAGGCCCTGGGCCGGATCAGGGACCGGCGAGCGATCGGGCCGCTGGTGGTGGCGTTGACGGATTCGCAGTCCTCCGTGCGCCAGGCTGCGGCCGTCGCGTTGCGCGACATCGACGCACATTGGGAGGGCTCGGCTGAAGTTCAGTCGGCGGTTCCCGAATTGAACACGGCGCTGAAAGACCGGGACTACTGGGTTCGGCACGCGGCCCGCGATACGCTCACGCGGATAGAGAACGCCGCACTGAACGCGCCGCCAGGTTTTGAGCCGATCGACGAAAAGCTCAACGCCGCGGTGGACGCGCTGGTGTTCGCGCTCAAACATCCGGAACGGGACTTTCGCCAGGCGGCCGCTGAAGCCCTCGGCCGCCTCGGAAACCCGCAGGTCACAAATCTGCTGACCCCATCCTTGAAGGACAAGGACCCCTACGTCCGGCAATCGGTTGGCAAAGCGCTGCAGCAGCTCGGGTCTGCAGTCGAGGCCGCCAGCCCCATCGAGAGGGCCGCTTGATTCCATGAGCCAGAAACTCAAACGAGTCCTGTTCGTCGATGATAACCATGAATTCCTGAGTATTATTGAAAACATTCTCGGCGGGTACAGCCAGGGAATTTGGGAAATTTTCACGGCGCAGCACGCGGGAATGGCCTTCCATACCATCCAGGAAAAGCAAATTGACCTCGTCGTCGTGGACGTGCGCATGCCGGTGATTGATGGATTGGAATTCCTGACGCTGCTCAATCGCCAACACCCGAATGTGGCCAAGGCGGTGATGACCGGCGACGTCACGGACGCGACTCGCGCCGCCTGCCTCAGCCGCGGCGCCGAAGTCTTTCTGCAAAAGCCCGCCCTGCCGCAGGACTGGCAGAACATCTTCAAAACCCTGAACGAGATTGGCCGAACGGGGAGTGAAGACGGCTTTCGGGGTGTGTTGCGTCGCGTCGGGCTGCAGGATGTGCTGCAAATGGAGTGTCTCTCGCGCAACTCGTCCGTTCTCGAAGTAAAGGCGCGGCAAATCCAGGGCCTCATCTTCATTGAAGCAGGCCAGGTCGTGCATGCCGAGGTGGGTCAACGGATGGGTGAAGAGGCCTTCAATTACCTCATGGGTCTGTCCGGGGGCGAGTTCAACCTGAAGCCGTTCTCGCCACCGCGCGCCAAAACAATCTCCATTGCCTGGGAGTTTCTGTTGATGGAAGCCGCGCGCAAACGGGACGAGGCCGGGAGCGCCTCCGGCGTCGAGACTGGAGCGCCCGACGCCGAGCGCATGGAGCCTCCTCCCTCGACCCTTGACATCGGCCAGGCGCCCGCTCCACCGCCATCAAACTCTCAGCTATCTGATCCGTTCAAGTCG
>JAKEEH010000222.1 GCA_022616725.1 Limisphaerales bacterium
CGCCGACCTTGAGCGCGATCCGCCCGCGGGTCTGCGTGAATTCGTTCCCGCGTTCACGACAGTCCTGCTGGTTTTCGAGCCGGATTGCCGCCTGCAGGAAATCGCCCCGCAATTGCTCCAGCGGTTTAAGGAGTCCGCCACAAAACCCATCCCCGCGCGCAAGCCCGTTGAAATCCCTGTCAAGTATGACGGTCCAGACCTGGACCGTGTCGCCGAATTGCACAGCCTTGGTCGCGAGCAAGTGATCGCTTTGCACTCGGCTCCCGTTTACAAAGTGTACATGCTCGGCTTTTCACCCGGATTTCCCTACTTGGGCGAACTCGACCAGCGTTTGCATACACCGCGACTTTCTTCTCCACGCCCGCGCGTGCCCCGCGGCTCCGTTGCTATCGGTGGCGCCCATACCGGGATTTACTCCGTCGAGTCTCCGGGCGGCTGGAACATCATCGGGCACACCAGCACGACGATTTTCGATCCTTCACGCGATCGCGCCGAAGTGTTTCTGTTGCGCCAGGGCGATCAGGTGCGCTTCCTCCCGATTTAATTTGCCCCTTCAACCAATCACTCTCTTAAGAAACTCCTGATGGAAACCTTGCAGCCGCAACCCTGGGCATTGATGATCCAAGCGACCGCGTGCCCGAGTTCCGCCAGGTCGTCGAGTGCGCCTGTCCTCTGGCGCTTTACGTCGCACGATGAGGTTCGAGGGTTCAACCCGCTAAAACTCCTGTCGGCTAAATCTCCCCCTGAACCCTCTCAGGTTCAGGGGTTTAATGCGCGAAATGTTTCGGGGGAATCTCTCCTGGGGCGCGGAGACGCAGTCTCTCGGTGAAAATGATGAGCCAAAACTCGGCTGGGGTGAGGGCGACATCTTTCAATTTTCAATTCCCTCTTCAACCCTTCGACTTCCTCAACTAAATGGCCGCCGCTCCCATCTGCGAAGTGGTCGCAACCGGCTTCGGCATCACCGTGCAGGACCAGGGCCGCCCCGGTTGGCGTCGCTTCGGCGTGCCGGCCAGCGGCGCTATGGACGACCACGCCGCCCTTTGGGCAAATCGCTTGTTGGGGAATCCTCCCGACGCACCCGTTTTGGAACTGCTCGGCGGCGGAGCGCGGCTGCGGTTTTTGCGCGAGACCTGGTTGGCCGTCACAGGGGCCGACCTCGGAAGCGACACGCCTCGCTGGCGGGCAGCCCCGGTAAAGGCGGAGCATGAGATTCATTTTGCGTCACCCCGGTCCGGGCTTTGGGGCTACATCGCCGTTGCGGGCGGCTTTGCTTGCCCGAAATGGCTCGGCAGCGCCAGTGTTTACGCTCGGGGCCAGTTTGGGACCGCCTTGAAATCCGGCGATACTTTATCCGGTCCACCCGACGCTGCATTGACGCTGCCCGCCGGCGTCTCGGGCCGGCTCGTCCCGTGGACCGAGCAACGGGATTACGACCATCCTCCCCTGCTGCGCGTCTGGCCCGGTCCACAATGGGATCAATTTCATGCATCCGAGCGCGACCGTTTCTTCGCGCAGCCTTGGACCGTCACCGCCCAAAGCGATCGGGTTGGGTACCGGCTTGCGGGCGACCCGCTGAAACATACTATCCAGGAAATGATCAGCGAGCCGCTGCTGCCCGGAACCATACAGGTGCCGCCAGATGGGCAGCCGATCGTCACGATGCGCGACGGTCCAACCGTTGGCGGGTACGCGAAGCTCGGCCTCCTCGATCCGGCGGACATTTCGTGGCTGGCCCAGGTGCGGCCGGGCCGCTCCGTTCGATTCAAGCTGGCGCATGCAGCTTGACCTCAACTCTGACCTGGGCGAAGGCGAACCGCGCGCCCGAACCGAGGCCCTGATGCGCAGCATCACTTCGGCGAATATCGCCTGCGGCGGACACGCCGGTAATACCGCAAGCATGCTCCGCTGTGTTCGCTTGGCCAGGCAATACGGAGTGCGCATCGGAGCGCACCCGGGGCTGTGGGATCGGAAAGCTTTTGGTCGAAGCGGCGGGCCGCTGACCCCAGCCGAGCTGGAACTCCTGCTACTCCATCAAATTTCCGCGCTCGAAAAGATCATCCGGGCTGAAGGCGCGAAACTCCATCATATCAAGCTGCACGGCAGCCTCTATCACCAGACCGAGCGCGCCCCGGAGCTGGCCCGCGCCTACGTCCGCACTGTCAAGCGCTACTGGCCGAACGCGGGTATTTATGCATTAGCCGGCGGGTTGGTCGTGCGCACGGCGCGCGCGAACAGATTGCGAGCCTTCGACGAAGTGTTCCTCGACAGAGCCTATCGCGACGACGGCTCCCTGCTGCCGAGGAACGAACCCGGCGCATTGCTAACGTCCCCATCCCAAATCCAACAGCGGCTGAGGCTTCTCTCAACGGCGCGGCAGATCGAAACCGTTTCCGGCAAGCTCATCCGCGTACCCGCCCAAACACTCTGCATCCATTCCGACACACCCGGCTCGCCTCGCCTGGCGCAACTGGCAAGGCGGGCTTTGAACACCTTCCAACGGGTCCAAAGTTAGTTAGTTAGTTAGTAGAGCAATCAGTCTGCAGCAGGCGTTTACATGCCGCAGACCTCAAGCAGGACTTCCTGCACCTGTAACTCTTGGTCCAGCGACGCTGTGAGCAGCTTTTCACCGCGGATCGCCGCGGCGAATTCTGCCAGGTCGCCCTCGTAGCGGCGGTACCCGCCTGATTCCACCTTCTGTGCGCCTGCCTTGTAAGGTCCAGCAGGCTTCAGCAGATCGATGTGCAATACCGGCGGTTCGATGGGCCGCAGGACGGCCGTTCCGTTCGTCCCCAGGACTTCGAAGGCGCGATGCGATCCGGAGTTGGGTTGGAGCGAGGAGTTGGTGATAACAGCCAGGGCGCGATCAAACTCAAGAGTGACCACATTGTTATCCTTGAACGAGTCGGCGAACGGACCATGTCTGCGCAGGTGCGAGGTGATACGAATCGGCTTGCCGAGCAGGCGCACGATTGGGTCCAGCAGATGGCAACCGAGTTCAAAAAATGATCCCCCCTTGAACTCAGCCCATTCAGCGCGGCGCTCTGCCTCAAGGGAATTCGTCATCGCGGCACGAATCATGAAAATGTCGCCGAGCCAGCCTCGTCGTGCGGCTTCAAAGATTCTCTGAAAGCCGGGATGATAGCGCCACATATAGCCGGTCTGCAGAAGCAGTCTTTTGTCGCGAGCCGCGGCGATCAACTCCTGCATGTCGCGTAGATTGGCCGAAGGCGGCTTCTCGACGTGCACGTGCTTTCCGGCTCTTAGAGCGGAAAGGGCATGCCGGGCATGATCCCGCACGTCGGATTCGACGGCGATGGCTTCTGCCCTCTCGAAGAGTTCCTTCTCCGAAACGAAGTTTACGTTCTGCAGGCGCTGACGCACCGCTGGAGATTCCTCGGCGACGCCGACCAGCTCGAAATCGGACGACACGGCGGCAAGTTTCAGTTTCCCGCTCGCGTGCGAATGGCTGGCCCCCAGAAAGCCAAGCCGGATGCGGCGTCTCGCGGGTAACTGCGCGACGGCGGATGCGCCTGCAACAGCCACCGCCAGCGCCGCGGAGTCGTGGAGAAATTGCCGCCGCGTGACCGCCGAATTCGAAAACGAATTCATCTCCTGGCGCCGATGTTTTTCAGGAGAGCGTTCGCGCAGGCTTCCGCGAATGCAGCGTCATTGATGGCGCAATCCACCTCGATCACTTCGATGTCCTTGCGGAGGTTGGATTTGATCGAGTCAAATAACAGTTTGTCGGCTGCGGGATCATTAAATTTCTGGCCGGGTGCGCTGATGACGCTGATGGCCTTTCGGGGAATCAATACCGTGATCGGTCCGGTTGACAGATTGAGTTTGTCGGCAAGAATTTTTCCCAGTTGCGCGCACTCCTCAGGCGTGGTTCGCATCAAAGTAACCTGCGGATTGTGCTGATAGAAATTGCGGCCCTCGAATTTGGCGGGAACGGAGTCGGGCGTCTGGAAATTCACCATGTCCAGGCAACCCGGAGTGACGATGGCCGGCACGCCGTGCCGGGCGGCGGCTTCGAGGCGAGTGGGCCCGGCGCTGAGAACGCCGCCCACGAGTTCGTCCGCCCATTCCGTGGTGGTTATATCGAGAACACCGGTGATCATGCCCGACTCGATGAGCGATTCCATCGTGCGGCCGCCCGCGCCCGTCGCGTGAAAAACAAGGACTTCGTAACCGTGCTTTTCAAGAAGTTTGCGGGCGTGAGTGACGCACTCGGTGGTATTGCCAAACTGGCTGGCGACGATCAGTGGTTTGTCTTCGCCCGGCGGAGGAACGGCTTCGACCATGCCGCAAATGGCGCTGGCGGCGCGGCTAAGAATCTGGCGCGAGATGCGGTTGATACCGGCAACATCGACGATGCTCGGGAACAAAACAATGTCCTTGACGCCCACGTATTGCGCCGTATTGCCGCTGGCCAGCGTAGTCACCATGAACTTCGGGAATCCAATAGGCAAGGCCCGCATGGCGGCCGTCCCAATCGCGGTGCCGCCTCCGCCGCCGAGCGAAATGACGCCGTCGATCCGTTTCTCCTGGGCGAGCTTCGCCAGCAGTGCGGGCGCTCCGCGCGACATCGCATCCACCGCCTCGCCGCGGTCGCGTTTGGCGACCACGGACTTGAGGTCTATACCCGCAGCGGCGGCGACCTCGTGGCGGGTAATGTCCGGTTTGAGACGGGGCTCTTCCAGCGTACCGGTGTCAATGATGAGCACCTTATGACCGCGCTGACGAATCTGATCGGCGACGAACGCATGTTCCTCGCCTTTGGTGTCCATTGTTCCGAGAACGGCGATGGTGGGCATGAGGCCAGTAGAGCAGGAACCCGATGCTCAGTAAATCAGGAAGAAGAGCAAATCAGCCACCGCTTAACGTCCGTGATCGCACTTCGTTACTTCGAAGCTGCGGGCTTTTCGACAATCGCGCTGACGGAGCCAACCTGGGCCACTTTGGCCGCATCGATGACCTTGATAAATTCGCCGACGGGCGAGTACTTATCGGCTTTGATCGCGACCTTGATCTGCGGGTCTTTCTGGGCCGCGGCCGCGAGTTCTTTCTGGACCTGGTCGATGGTCAGCGGGCGGTTCTCGATGAAGAAATAAGGGAAGTTTGTCGCGACCGAGATCACAAACGGCTTGCTGTCGGCGGCGCTGGCTTTGGCCTGCTTTGACTCCGGCAATGAGAGTTTCAGCGATGGTTCCAACTTCTTGGCAGTGGTGGTCACCATCAGGAAGATCAATACCACGAGCAAAACGTCGATCAGCGATACGATGATCACGGAAGGCGTGCGACGCCGTGCATGGGGCGTGAACTGCATGGCTCAGATCTGTGCGGACGGTTTCGGCAACGCCGTTCCGCCAAACGCCTGTGGGTGCTCGACAATATGCGGCTGCGGAATCGCGCCATGTCGAGCCACGGGCGGCTCCTCCTGACGGTAATGCTTGCGCAGGAATTCGTCGCACAAGCTCTCCATCTCAATGGCAAGGGTCTCGACCTTTCTGCTATAATAACTCCACGCCACAAGCGCGGGAATCGCGATGACAAGGCCATAGAATGTTGCCCACAAGGCGGTGCTGATCCCTTGCGCAAACTCAGCGTGATTTTGCATCGACGACAGATCCGTTTTGCCAAAGAGAATAATTAATCCAACGATTGTTCCAACCAACCCGAGGAGCGGCGCGATTCCGACAACGATCTCAAGGATAATCAAACCTCGCTCCAATCTTGTGACTTCGTGCCGCGCCCGTGTTTCAAGCAGGTCCACCGTCTCGCTCTTTGACCAGTCAAGATGTTCGGTCGCAAAAAGAAGCAGCCGCGACATTGCCGAGGGATTCTGTTCACAGACACCCCGTAGTTGCGGAAGCTGATTCTCAGAATGGTAACTCTGCACAGCGTAAACCACGTTCGGCGGAATGATCCTGGGCCACCGCAGCGCGATCCCGCGCTCGATGATAAAGGTCAGTGCCACGATCGAGGTGACGACGAAGATTAGTGCCAATAGGATATGCATGTCTTTGATAGATTAATCCCGGAAAAGCCTGCTTCAATTGTAATAAAACGTAAACTTAATATCGCGATGATTGTCCCCGATAAAACGGCGCATGTCGTCGGGCCAGCGCTGATACGGCGCCGGGTCGAGAATGGCCCGCTGACAGAGCAGGCCGAGCATCTCCCCGACATCGTTACCGGCGACCCGCAGATCGGATATGCGTCCATCATAACTGAGGCGAAACTCGATCACAACCTTCCCCGAACGCTGGGCAAACTGAGTGCTGTCGATCAAGTCGTACCACCGTTGCTGCACCGCGGCGATGAACGCAGCATCATACGAGCCGAAAGGCGTCGCTTTGACATCGAACGCCACTTTGCCGCGCGTCCGAGTGCCCGCATCCTGTTTCATCTTTTCGCCGGCGATGCTCCTTTGCGCGCGCGCGGCGGCGAGCGTGCGTGGACGCTCTCTCTTCGGTTCGACAGCATCCAGGATGGCCGCGTCTGCCGCCCGGCTTAGATCGGCTTTTGGCTCCGGTTGCGGCTTCACCTCTGGCTCCGGTGGTGGCAGGGAGGGCTGAAGCGGCTGTGGTCTCAAAGTCGTATCAGCCTTGACGATCTGCGTCTGTTCGCCATCCACCTTTGGCTGGAAAGTTTCCACGGTTGCATCAGGATTTGCCGCCTTGGCGTTCGCCGCGCCATAGAATTTCGCCTCCTCCGGCGCTTGAGCCCCGCTGGTGGTTGGATCCACTTCGACGAACGTCATGGGGATTTCCCGTTGGCGGCGCTGCTGTTCGGCTTGTTTGGCCTGGACGTTCAATGGGCTTGTTTTGCGCAATTTTAGCATCCAGGTGGCCTGATGATTCCACCAGCCGAGAGTCTTTCCGATGCGCCAGGTGCTGAAAATGGCGGCATGAATGACCAGGGAAATGGCAAATGAGGTCGCCAGGGGGTTCCTGGCCACCAAATCCCGCCAATTTCTCTGTTCAATCCATTGCATCCCAGCAAAGAATGCCGCACAGCGCCACAAGCGGCAATAGTGAATGCAACCCGCGTGCCATAAACGGGCCGCTCCACGATTAATCCATATACCCCGCACCCAAGCACTGGCTGGAACACTGCATCCACCATCACCCCGTCGCCCATTGTGGCCTGGTTGGTCATTATCCTGCTGGCATTTAACCTCTTTCATGCTGTGCGCAGCTCTGCGGCAAAACCTGCCGTTTTGGCAAAGGCACCCAAACTACACAATCAATGGCTGATTCCAAACGCCAACGAAATTTCCGCACCCTAACGGCCAAATCAGCCGTCCGCACCAGGTTACGAAATCTCTGAAATCTCTGGCTATTGCGTCAGCGATTCCGCAACGCTGATGGAGAAAGTCCCTAACAGGTAGCGACCACAATGGGTTGAGCAGATTCGGGCTTAGGGAGGAGATTCTTTTTGCTTGCC
>JAKEEH010000223.1 GCA_022616725.1 Limisphaerales bacterium
CGCTGGCAATCAAAGAGGAAATTCTCCGCGGGCACATGCCGCCATGGTACGCCGACCCGCACTTCGGGGTGTTCACGAATGATTTCTCGCTCTCGCCCGCCGAAGCCGCCCGCCTTGTGCAATGGATCAATGACGGCGCGCCGCGCGGCGACGGCCCCGACCCGCTCGAAACAGTCTCGACGACGACGAATTATCCGTTCGCATGGCCACCGGCGCTCGGTCCGCCGACGCGGGTTTACAGCATTCCTCCGCAGTCGATTCCCGCCTCGGGCGTGCTGGCCTATCGCTACATCGACATCTTCACGACCTTCACGAACGATGTCTGGCTTTCGGCGGCGGTGGTGAAGCCGGGCAACGTTCGCGTCGTCCATCACTGCTTGGTTTTTAATGGCAGCGACCCAGTGTTGGGCGGTTTGGCCGGGTTCTTCAGCGGTTATGTGCCGGGTTTCGACGCGGTGACTTTTCCGCCCGGCACGGGCAAACTCTTGAGGGCGGGCGAGCGGCTGCAATTCCAAATGCATTACGTCAGCACGGGCGAGCCCGAAACCGACCAGACGGAAATCGGCTTGTACGTGTCGCCGACGCCCCCGACTTACGTCTTGCAGACCAAATCGGCGTTCAACGTTTTCTTTTCCATCCCGCCGGGCGCCCCGGACTACCAGGCAACGGCGCAATATCCCTCCTCGGGCGGACTGACGAGAAATATTTTGCTTTACGAGATGAGCCCGCACATGCACCTGCGCGGCACCCGTTTCAAATATGAGGCGGTCTATCCCGATGGGCAGCGCGAAACGTTGCTCTCTGTGCCGCATTATATTTTCCACTGGCAGGCACTGTATCGGTTCACGACGCCGAAGTTCCTGCCGATTGGCACTCGGATCGTTTGCACCGGCGCGTGGGACAATTCGGCGCAAAACCCTTACAACCCCGACCCGACGGCGACTGTTGATTTCGGCGAGCAGACTTTTGACGAAATGTTTATCGCGTATATGAACTTCGCAGAGCTGCCGTAGCGGCTGCGATTACGACCGTTTTGTACAGTATTCCTGAACTTCGGGCCGGAGCGAGCCGTGTGAGGAATATGTTGCAACCGGGGCCCAAAACCGGAGTTTAAAAGCCCATGACGCTGGACAGTCTGATTGGGGCGGCCCAGGAAGAACACGCAAGCGACTTGCACCTGGAACCCGGGCTGCCGCCGGCGCTGCGCGTCCGCGGCGCGTTGCGCACGTTCGGCGAGCCCGTCGCGGCGAAACTGTTGCTTGACTTCGCCCGCGAGTTGATCGGTCCCGATCAATGGCCGACTTTCCTGCAGCGCCGGTCCTTCGACACGTCCAGGACGATTCATGGCATCCGTTGCCGCATCAATGTGCTCCAAACCTCCCGCGGCGTTGGTTTCGCCGTCCGGTTGCTCGCCGCTTTCCAGGCCACGTTCGAGAAGTTGAACCTGCTTCCTGACCTGCGCAGATTCCTTACGCACCCGAACGGCTTGATCATTGTCAGCGGCGCGACCGGCTCCGGGAAATCCTCGACGCTCGCCGCCATGATCCAGGAAGTGAACGTCACCGAGGCCCGGCACATCGTCACCATTGAAAGCCCGATCGAGTACGTTTACCGCCCGCGTCTCGCCTATATCCGGCAGCGCGAAGTCGGGCGCGATACGCCATCCTACGAACAGGGACTGATCGATGCGTTGCGCGAGGACCCTGATGTGCTGATGGTCGGCGAAATGCGGGAGCCGGAGACGATGCGCTTGACTCTGAACGCCGCCGAAACAGGGCACCTGGTCCTGACGACGCTGCACTCGGCAAGCTGTTCCGAAGCGCTGGCGCGCGTTGTTTCCGCGTTTCCGGCCGAAATGCAGAACTCCGTCCGCGCCCAGCTTGCCGACTGCATAATCGCCATTATCTGCCAGCGCCTGCGCTTCCGGCCCGATCTGAAAATTCGCGTGCCCGAATGCGAGATCATGGTCAACACCCACGCCGTCAAGAATTACATTCGGACCGGTGACTTCTTCAAAATCATGCACGCCATGGAAATTGGCGCCGAGAGCGGCATGTGGACCTTCGCGCGTTACCAAGGCTGGCTCGAAAACAAAAAGACCTGTTACTTCCCCGCGCCTGACGACAAACCGGAAAGTGAACCGGCTGCCGAGCCAACGGTGGGGCACGCTATTCCCGGCGCCCCGCTTCCCGCGGCGCCTCACGCGCCGCCCGCGGCAACTCCCCGCGACAGTAAGCGCATCGAAATCGAGCCGGTCGAAGGCGGCCTCGACGCGCTGATCAAGAAGCTTGGAAACGAGGAAACCGCTTAACTCCACTCACACAGCGATTCGGCATACGCCGCCGAACCGTCTCGCAGCCAGCCGTCAAGCTGCGCCTGATCCTTGAGTTGCTGACCGCGCAAACGGGGAACGACAAAGAACCGGCACTCGATTTCGGGCAAGGTTGTCATGTCACCCCATAATTTCTCAAATTGGGTCACCGGAAAAATGTCTTCCTGCCCGTGGCCCCAGCGTTTTTTGACGTCCTTCAGTGTGACGTAGGTGGGCATCCGTGCCGCCAGAGAGCGGATCGCTGCGCTGACCTTTTCGTCGTCGCCCAGATCGCTGCGTTGCAATTGAAAGACGGCAAGCAGTCGATCGATATCGATCCAGGTCGTCATCGAGTTGTAATATGACAGCGCAAATTCAGCTTCTTCGCACGGCATCGCGAGCCCTTCGAGCACCCGCACGCGCCCATTGACCCTTGCCAGGCCGCCGCCGCGGTCTTCCAGTTGCCGCGGGATCATCTCAAAAGAAAGGCAGGCTTGCTGGTCGATATGCGCCCCCAGCAACGTCGCGTCCAGGTCGGCCCCTCCGCTGTCAACGTTGTGCAGCAGCAGATGTTTGAGTTGGGGGCGGTCCGCCAGCAGGCGTAAAAGCGTGCCATTGCGAAACAAGTTTGGGACCTCGAACCAATGCCCCACCGGATGCAGGCACTGCAACGGCACATTGTCCGTGTAATCGCTTCCTTCGCCGGTCGTCTCGGCCCAGGTGATCAGGGCAGCCCGCAAACTAGCCCGTACTTTCTGCGCCTGCTCGTCAAGTAATTGCTGCGGCATCTCTTCCCAGGCAAACCGGAGGTCGCGGACCATGGGAACGAGCCGCAAACCGATGGCCTTGCCGGGTGAGAGCAAGAGCGGTCCTTGATAATGATAATTGGACTGACTGCGAAGGAAGCGTTCGATGGGGGTGTGCGTCAGGTAGCCGGTCGTGACGACGTGGGGAATCGAGACGCCGCTCAGACGGCTGATCCGGCGGCTCTTGGCGAGGTGCGTTTCGAGGAACGTGCGGTGCCGTCCGGCGAGCTTGCAGAATGGGTGGAGCGCCTTTACCACTCCAGCGCCCTGTGTCCAGCGGCTGCCGGCGCCCGCGGCCAGAGTTACAACCGCCGCTTCGCCCGCCGCCAGGGACTTCTGGCCGATGGACCGCCAATGCTGTTGCGCGGCACTGAGATCATCGGGCTGGAGCGATAAAAACGTCGTGACATCGTTTTCATTTACGTCCCGGATTTCGACATTGGGGCGCAATCGATTATGCGCCAGGCCAATGCGTCCCCCCTTGAGATTGGCTCGGATTTCCTCGTGCTGCGCCCGATCAAAAGCGTTGGCTTCGAGCAATGCCGCCAAAGAGACTCTTTCCGATGATCCATCCTTCAGTCGCGGCAGGAGACGGTCGAAGAGATCCTGCACCATCCCGCGCAGCTCTGCCTTTTGCCGGCACGCGGCAGCGAAACGGTCCAGCTCGGCTCGTCGCAGCGGAGAGAGAGCGCGAAGTTCCTGGCGCAGGAGCGGCGGGACAATCAACGCATAATAGCCCGACGGAAGCAACGCGTCGTCTTCCCGCAGCAGCTCTGCGACGGTGCCGCGTTCATTGATCGAGAAGTCATACACAACCGGGTCCATCGCGAACGGCAAGGAGTGTTCCAATTCGTCTTTGGCGCGATACATGATTTGCGCCATACGCTCCTGCGCTTCGGTCTTACGGTCCGGCGAAAAGATAAACCCCATGCCGCCGCCCGACATTCCGCCGAGCATCCAAAAGCCCCAGAAATCGCGCTGAAACGCGCCGCGGACCTGCTCAATCAGCCGTTCCGTATAATAGTTGGTCGCCCAGGGAATTATCGTCTGAATGGGACCGAAGAAATTGCGCGTTGTAACGGCGCCGATCGCCTCCACGTCACCGGCTTTCAATCCGGCCAGAATATCATGCAGGATTTTCAGGGTCTGTTGCCGCGCCGCCCATTCGGCGCCGCTGCGCAAAAGATATTTCTCGGTCACCATTTCGAGGATCGGTCCGACATTCTGGGCCATGCCGCCATGGACGAGCACGAGGCTGTTTTGAAGTTTCTCGCGTGTGCCGGGGGACGCCTGGTCCGCGCCCAGGATGTTATGCTGTGGCATGAGCCGGCCCCGGCTGACGCCGAATTCCGGATCACATTCGCTTGCGAGCACGCCCTGGATAAGTTTGATGCCCGGCCAGACGCCACCGGAGTCTTGCCAGCCGCCTCCGGAGCCACCCAGCCATTCGCCCAGGATGGCGCGAGCTAGGACAAGCCGGCGCTCATGTTCCTGGAGGGGGCCCTCCAACGAAGCAGCCTGCCCCGTGGCACGCATACAAACCGCTATAAGAGAGGCGAGCAAATTAGTGGAGACGGCGAGACGGGAACCTTTTGGGATATTGTTTACGCTGGACACAATCTCCAATCCCTTGCCGGGTCCGGCCATGCGCATCAGCAACTCGGAAAGCTCATGGCCGGAGCCTTCTACCCCAGGCGGCACGATGCCCGAAGCGATTACAGCCGCTTTGAGCAGTCCGAGATAGTCTTTGGCGAAGTCGAACACTTCGGCAAGGGATGTGATGTCCGCCGTAACGCCCAGGTCCACACTGGTCAACCGTAGCAAAGGTTCTTCAATGACGCGCAGGTAGACCTCCACGGGCGGCTGCGGCGCGGCATCGCGGCCGCGCACCGCCAGGTCGATGGAGACATTGAGAACGCGCGCGCCCTCGGGATAATCCATTCCGAGAAAAAAAATGTCGCTCCAGCCGCTGTGTGTCAGGTCCATGCGCACCGGCGTCAACTCGCGAAGAATCGGGTATCCGCCGCCGTCAGTGTGTTCGAGCAGTTCTGGCCGCAGGCGCAACGGTTGATCCACGGGATGGCCCATGCGGAACATCCATTGATTGCCGCGCACGGAACGGACACTGCGGCGCACCTGGTCGGCGAGGGTTTGGAAGCCCAAACGGTGGTAAGCGGCTGCAAAGGCGCTGGAGACAGACTCGTTTGGTCCCTCGGTCTCTTGCGCCTTCAGAAACACTTCTATCGCCTCTTCGAAGCGGCGCTGCAACAGATGCTCATACCCTTTGAACCGCAACAGCCCGCGAGACGCTACGCCTGGCTTCCCCGGCAAGTAAAACCGATGGATCGCGTAAAGAAAGAACAGCGCTCGGACGCGCTCGTACAAGTTAGGAGACGCGCGGCGGAATTCCTCGAGGGCTGCGCATTGATCGATCAGGTCGCGAGCGGTCGCGGACCGGCAAAATTCTTCGAGTGAGCGGTCGCGAACCGATGGATCGGGCGAAACGATAATGTCCGTCAATGAATGCTTCATCTTAAGGATGAAAGGTTCTGGTTACCGCCGGTCTCGTTCATTGCCTGACTAACGCCTGTCCTTGCTTCCCGTCAACTTCTGCACTGCGGGTTGCCTTCGATCGCCTGGACGGGCGCGGCTTAGGATCTCAAGAGCCTCCATCGTGGCAGCATTCCGACTTTCCACCCCTAGTTTGGGAAACAGATTACTGAGGTGGCGCTTTACGGTCGTCTCCGCCATACCAAGGAGAATGGCGATGTCACCATTGCTTTTGCCCTGGGCGACCCATAAGAGCACTTCCGCTTCCCGGGGAGTAAGGCCGAGCTGTTCGAGTGGTTGAGCCGAACTGAAATCGGGGTTGAATCCGCTCGCGCTGGCAACTTCCTTGGCCAGTCGTTCGTCCTGGGCTTGCTGGCGAGCCAAACGGGCGTTGACTGCTGCAAGCAGTCCATCGCTGCTGACTGGCTTGGGAAGATAATCGTCGGCGCCCAGATTCATCCCGGTGCGCAAATCGGCCTGCTCACCCTTCGCGGTGAGAAAGATGAACGGGATCGGCGCAGTCGCCGGCTCGCGTCGCAGGGCGGCCAGCACACCGTAACCATCGAGTTCTGGCATCATTACGTCGCAGAGAATCAGGTCCGGCAGCGCGGATCGCGCAGCCACGACACCTTCACGACCATTAGCCGCGGTGATGACCTCGAAGCCTTCCATTTCGAGAATGGTTTGGATGTTCCGGCGCATAACGGGCTGGTCTTCGATAACAAGAATGCGTTTCATGCTTTGCTGGACCGCCGGACCGGCGATTTCTGTTTCCGTGGTTGAGAATGCGCCAATTCCTTTGCGGGACCGGCATCAAAAAGCGGAAGCCTTACCGTCACCGTGGTGCCCTGGTTTTCCCGGCTCTGGAGATCGACGCACCCACCGTGCAACTCGACACAGCGTTTAACGATGACAAGACCGAGTCCGGTGCCTGGACGCTCGCCGACATTCGCGCCACGATGAAAGCTCTGGAACAGCTCTGCGCGGTCCGCGGCCGGAATTCCGATGCCGGAATCGACCACGGTAAATACCGCCTCACGCCCCTGGCGTTCTATTTTAAACCGGACCGGACTGCCCGGCGGCGAATATTTCACCGCGTTACTGAGGAGATTGGTGAAAATGTGCCGCAGCAATGATTCGTCAGCCGCGCTGGAAGCGGTGATTTTGCTGGCGGAGATTTCGATTGGGTTCGTTTCGGCATGCGACGAGCGGATGCTCTCGGCGATGCGCTGACAAAATTCGCGCAGATCCAACAGCGCCGGGCGGCACTCCATACGGCCAGCCTCGACTCGCGCGAGAAGCAGCACTTCGTCCATCAAATCAGCCATGCGCTGACTCGCATTGTGAATGTCTTGCAAGTGTTCGCGGCGGCGATCCGCAGGCAGCCGGTCAAAGTATTTCCGCAGGATGTCGGCCGAACTCATAATAATTCCGAGCGGGGTGCGAAATTCGTGAGACACTAACGCCACGAAATTCGTCTTCAACCGGCTTAAACCCTTTTCTCGCTCCAGCGTGCGCCGCATATCTTCCTCCGCGCGTTTGCGCGTCGTGATGTCCATACTGACCGCGAGCACATGCGGGTCACCATTGACTTCGATGAGTTCAGCCGAAAGCAGAAAGGTATGCGCTTGCCCGTCTTTCGATCGCAAAACGATTTCGCGGTCTCGCACAAATCCGCAACGCCGGACTTCTGCCAGAAAACTCTCGCGCTTGTCGAGGTCCGGCCAAATTCCCAATTCCACGGAGGTATGATCAATGACTTCCTCGCAGGTATAGCCGGAGGCGTGCAGAAACGCCTCGTTCACTTCGAGGAATCTCCCGTCGCTGAGTCGCGCGATCGACATATAGACCGGGCTGGCCCGAAAAGCCTTGCTGAAGCGCTCCTGTGATTCGCGCAAGCCACGGACCGCTTCGTTGATTCGCCGCTCGAGGTCGGCATTGAGCTCGCGAACGTGTCTCTCCGCTCGCTTGCGCTCAATAAACTGGCCCATTTGGCCGCCAATCGTGACAAACATCTCCAGCACTTCATTGTTCGGCTGGCGAATCTCGCGGCTAAAGAACTCCAGCACACCGAGTACCTGGCCGTCGAGGTGTATCGGAAAGCTGAAGGCGGCATGAAGACCAGCGTGACTTGCCGACACTGCTCGCGGGAAGTTCGCATCCTTGGTTACGTCCGCAATCCAGTGAGGCTCTTTCGTCGCCCACACTCTGCCGGGCAAACCGATGCCGGTTGAGAACGTCATGCGCCGAGTGGCTTCGCCAAACTCGGCGAGCGGCGACTCTGGAGCGTGCCAAACATCCACGCTGCAAAGCAAATCTCCTTCAACTTGCCACAGATTTCCCAAATCCCAGCCCAGGCTTTCACATACGGTCCGAAGAATCCGCGGCGCCGCTTCCTCAATTGATAGCGCTTCGGCCAGGACCCGCGTAACCGCAAGCTGCGTTGCGCGCCGTGTCTCGGCTTCCTTCCGTTCCGTAATGTCACGGATGTGTCCCGTGAAGATGGGCGCGCCGTTCGTGGCGATGCGAGTGATAGCCAACTCCACCGGAAATTCCTCGCCGTTCTTCCGAACAGCGGCGATCTCGATGCGCTGTCCCATAATGGTGTCGCGACCGCTCGTCACCGCTCGCTTAAGACCCGCTCGGTGCCGCTCACGCAGATACGGAGGAATGATGAGATCGGCCATTTCCCGTCCAATCGCCTCGTCGCGGCTGTAGCCAAACGTCCTTTCCGCCGCGGGATTGAAATCCAGCACACGTCCTTCGTGGTCAATCGTAATGATGCAGTCGAGCGCCGTGGCGAGGATGGCCGATTTGATGGCCTCGCTCGCGCGCAACGCGGCTTCGGCGTTGTGGCCTGCCTTCGCGACTAGCCCGGGAGTCGGCATGGGCCAAGAATAATCCAACCTCGGTCTGAAGCGAGCCGGAAACAACGATTCCCTCTGCAACTTTGGATGTAGTTTAGCCAGACGACCACCATTCGGCCTGCATCCGAAGGCGAATTGTTGCGGCGTGCATTCGCGTGATACGACGTGTGACATGACGCAAACACACGTCAATACCGTGAAGAATGTTTGGGGCGCGACGGCCCGCCAACGCTCGGCCCTCGCGGGCGGAACGGATCGTTTTCTGTGTGTCGATTCGAGTTCCCGGCGGCATCGTGTGATGCCGCGGCGCGACGGCGAGTCCTCTCGCTCCATTCGTTTTTCACGGCGTTTATCGCAGTTCACTTACAAGCCTTTCAAGCCTATGAAAAGATCAGCTACAACACTTGCTCTGGCCGTGCTCGCGACTCTCGCGAGCACAGGCATCGCCTATGCAGACACGCACACGTGGAGCGGCGGAGCGATTACCCCGAACTGGAGCACGCCGGCCAATTGGGCGGGCGACAATCCTCCCTACGCCGGCGAGCCAGCGCCGGTTTATATCATTTTTCCAGCGGGCGCGGCGCGGCAGGTTAATTATTGCAACATTGCCAACCTGGTCGTGAACCAGATTGCCTTCAATGCGGGCGGCTACCGGATTCTCAGCGCGGCGCCGGGCACAGCCATCGCGTTGACCAATTCCTTGACAAGCATCATTTCGTCCGCGACGAACAACACCCTGGCCGTGCCGCTCATTCTGAGTATGCCTCATCACAGTTTTATCGTGGCCTCCAACACGGACTTGCATCTCTCCGGCGCGTTGAGCGGGCCGGGCGGTTTCAGGAAGTTCGGGCGCGGCGCTCTTTACCTCGAGGGAACGGAGGACAATACCTTCACGCAGCCAGCCACAGTTCTTGGCGGCACGTTGCATCTGAACAAAAGCGGCAGCGCTTTCGCGTTTGGGGGACCGCTGATCATCGGCGACACGAACGGTCCGGCTTACCCAGGGCAGGCCTTTGACAGCGCCGTTCAATTACACGGCGACCAGCAGATGAGCTTTAACACCGACGTGACCGTGAATTCAGACGGCGTGCTCCGGCTTTACGGTCACAACCTCGCGGTGGGATCGCTGACGATGACGGGCAGCGGCAAGGTTGAGGATGGCTACACGGGCAACGGCACGTTGACGCTTCTGGGCAAGCTCTCGTCGCCTTACATCGGGAATTTCGGTTACCACCCGCATATTACGTGCAAGTTATCGCTCGGGGGAGCGGAGCGGACGTTTGATATCAATAGCACCTGGTTTGAAATTGAAGGTGTCATCTCAGGGGGCGGCGGAAGTGCCGGCCTCGTCAAAACCGGCTATGGACTCCTGGTTTTGCGCGGCAACAACAGCTACACCGGCATCTCGACGGTTCAGGAAGGAGGTCTTTACGTAAACGGCTCCCAGCCCGCCAGCGACATTGTCGTTCTCACGAATGGTCACCTGAGCGGCTGGGGTTCCGTCGGAAAGGTGAATTGTCAGGGCGGCGGTTTTTATCCCTATCTGACCGACTACAAGAATCTCTTCAGCAAGGACGTGACCATGGACAGCGCTTCGACCTTTGGCGTCACGATCCAGGCTTTCCAAACTCCGGCAGCGCCCTCCTTTCTCACCGTGACAGGCGCGGTGAACCTCGGAAACTGCGAATTCTATCGTGTGTTTTACACCAACGCCACATTCCAGCCAGGCATCGGCACGCAGTTCATGCTCATTCAGAACGACAGCAACGATCCGATCAACGGGACATTCTCGGGATTGCCGGAAGGCGCGGTGTTCAAATTCGGCGGACGTCAATGGCAAATTACTTACAAGGGGGGGACCGGCAATGACGTTCTGTTGACCATGTTATCCCTTCAACTGCCGTTGAGTACGGACCTGGCAGTGGTCAATCAGGTGGACAAGTGGGTGCATGTTTACGGCACCGGCACGCCAGACGTTGATTACGAATTACACGCGAGCACCAATTTCATCAATTGGATCAAGGTGGACGATGCGTACAACCGGAACGGTGCGCTGGAGGCGATCGACGGCAGTTGGTGGGACGGCGCGCCGCGCTGCTTCTACCGTTTTTATCAGCCGTGAACAAAAACCACTTCAACCAAACACACATCCCAGCAACACCAA
>JAKEEH010000224.1 GCA_022616725.1 Limisphaerales bacterium
ACGAGAGCTGCGTTCGCGCGCATGGCGGAATGCGCGCCACAATTGGTGATCGCCAATCATCATCAGCCCGACATGGAGGGGCCAGAACTGGTGGAACGCCTTCGATCAATCGCGCCGGGCTGCCCGTGCGTGCTGTTTTCGGTGTATGAGGACAGCGGCGAGCTCTTTAAATCGACGCCTGGCGGTTCGCGAGGGTACCTGCTGAAGAGAACGGCGCCGGACGAACTGCTGGCGCCGCTTGCCGCCAGCGTGGGCGCCGGTCCTTTGGACATTCCGCGCTCTGTTTTCAATTATTTTCAAGGCGTTCTCGCTTCACTTTCGAACAACGAGAGCGCCACTGCGATGCAAAAGCTCACCGCCCGGGAATGTCAGGTCTTGGACTGCCTGGCTCGCGGCTGCGTGGACAAGGAAATCGCCGCGACATTGAGCATCAGTTCATGGACCGTCCACGGGCATTTGAAAAACATCTTTGAAAAACTCAACGTGCACTCGCGAACTGAAGCGGTGGTAAAGTTTCTGCAACGATAACCCTCTCACGTCTCGGCAAAAACCTGCCCACCGAACCGCCGAATACCCCTCAAACGGGTGATTGCGGCAGAATCGCCCCGGATTAGAATGCAGTCGATTCTGGCATGCAGAACGCACTTCAATCCGCAAATCCGCGCCGCGCGACCGTTCCCGAACGGCTCAAACTAATCCTCGCGAATTGTCGTTCTGGCTGGTCATTGCCACGGGAGTTCTATTGCGATGAAGAAATCTACCGGCTCGATGTCGAACGAATTTGGCGGCACGGATGGCTCTTTGCCGGCCATTCGTGTGAAGTCCCGCAGGCGGGGGATTACATCGCATTCTGGATCGATTCCGATTCGATCATCGTCATTCGTGGTGAGGACGGCCTTGTGCGCGCCTTTCACAATCTTTGCCGGCATCGTGGATCCCTCATTTGCGCGGACGCGCGAGGCCGAGCGTCGCGGCTCGTGTGTCCTTATCACCAATGGACCTATGCCATCGACGGGAAGCTGCTTGCCTGCCGAGGCATGCCGGACGACCTGGACAAGACGCAACTCGGCTTGCATCCAGTCCACGCCCGCGAAATCGAGGGCCTGATTTATGTCAGCCTTGCTCCGGAGCCGCCCGACTTTGAGCCAGCACAGATGCTCCTGGGGCCGATCCTCAAACCTCAGGGACTCACCCGTGCCAAGGTGGCGAAATCAATTGACTACGAGATCGAAGCGAATTGGAAGCTCGTTTGGGAGAACAATCGCGAGTGTTACCACTGCAACGTCAATCACCCGCAGTACATCAAAGCGAATTTCGATCACTACAACGCGGATGACAGCACCGAGCGCATTCGGCACCGCATCGATGCGCAGGTGAAGCGCAGTGAGGCGAAGTGGGCCGAGTCCGGCCTGACTGTTTCGCACAAGGAGACAGGCATGACCAGGTTTCCTGACGCCGAGCGCAATATCTGGTTCTCCGCTAACCGCACCGCCCTCGTTGAGGGCTGGATGAGTGAGACCATGGATGGGCGACAGGTCGCTCCACTCATGGGCGACTATGTAGATCCTGACGTAGGCACGCTCCGTGCCCGTACCTTGCCCAATTTTTGGAATCATTCGAGTTGCGATCACGGCGTGAGCACACAGTTGCTGCCCGCAGGGCCGCAGTCAACCCGGGCACGTGTCACCTGGCTCGTTCACCAGGACGCGGTGGAGGGGCGAGACTACAGGCTGGATGAATTGCTGCCGTTCTGGCAGTTAACTTCCGAGCAGGATTGGGAGATTTGCAAAAACCAGCAGCGTGGCGTCAATTCTACCGCCTATAAACCGGGGCCGTATTCGCCTGTCAAGGAGTATAATGTTGATGCATTTGTTCGTTGGTATCTGAAAATGCTCGCATGAGCTTGCCCGACGCAGAATTCGTGATCATTGGCGGCGGCGCGATCGGTTGTGGTGCGGCTTACGCGCTGGCCAAAGCCGGCAAGACGAACATCCTGCTGGTGGAGCGCGCCGAAGATGTGGGGCAGGTCACGACCTCTCAGGGAGCGGGACTGTGCGGTCAGGCGCGCGATTCGCTCGAGCGGACCCGATTGGCCATGCACTCGGTAGCCGTGTTCCGCGAACTGCAAAAGAATAGCGCCGTGAAGCCGGACTGGAACGAAGTCGGCTCTATCCGGCTGGCGCTCAGCGATAAAGCCGCCGAGGAATTTCGGCGCCTCAAAGAAACCGCCGATGGCGCGGGGCTGGAAACCGCACTTATCGACAACGGCGAGGCTCAGCGTCTCTGGCCGCTGATGGATTTTTCGCAAGTCAAAGCCGTGCTCTGGTGTCCTTCGGATGGATGGATGACGCCAATATCAGTGGCGAAAGCTTACGCCGAAGCGTCGCGAAGGTTAGGCGTGCGCATCAGCACCGGGACGGTTGTTCAGAATATTCTTCAAAAAGACGGCCGAGCCGAAGGCGTTCAGACGAGTCGCGGCACTGTGAAATGTCGTTACGTGATCAACGCAGCGGGCGCGCACGCCTACCACGTTGCCAAACTGGTCGGATTAGACCTGCCAATCGTCCCCGTGCGCCACGAGTATTACATCACAGTTTCGATGCCGGAACTGCGCCCGGACCTGCCCTGTTTTCGCATCCCGGAATTGACCCTTTATGGCCGGGTTCGCGACGGCGGGCTTTTGCTGGGAGGTTGGGAGCACAACGCGCTTCACACAGACCCGCGTGACTACCCATTGAAGGGAACGCCGCCCGAGGTTGCCCCGGATTGGCCTGTGCTCAATGGTTTCGAGGCGAGTTTCACCCGGGTGTTGCCGGCCGCGGGCAGCAAAGAAAAGAAATTTGTTGGTAAAGGCTGGCCCACCTTCACCCCCGACGGGCGCTTCATCATTGGAGAAAGCAGCCAGGTCAAGGGCTTCATCATGGCCGGAGGCTGTAATGCCCATGGGATTTCGGGTTCAGGCGGAATAGGCAAGCTGCTCGTGGAGTCGTTGTTCGATCCCAAGCCCTCAGCCTACGTGCGAAGCCTCAGCCCGGACCGGTTCACCGCCACGAAGTGGGACTGGGAGGACGCCTGCACCCAGTCCAGGAGAATTTACGAGACCTACTATGGCCCTGGATGCTGAAAGCTGATCTTGGCTCACGGATCACTGACCTGCTGAAGACCATGCCCCCGCTACCCGCCGAAACCAAAGTCCTCGTCGTGGGCGGCGGCGTCATTGGCACCAGCGTTGCCTACCATCTCACGCGCCTTGGATGGAAGGACGTCGTGTTGGTCGAGCAGAATGCCCTCGCCGGTGGGACCACGTGGCACGCCGCCGGATTGATCGGGCGGCTGCGTACCACGAACTCCATGACGAAGATCAATAAGTACAGCGCCGAGTTGTATTCGTCGCTCGAAAAGGAAACCGGACATTCAGTCGGCTGGAAGCAGGTAGGAAGTCTCATCGTCGGGCGCTCGCGCGAACGCATGCAGCAGCTTGCCCGCAGCGCGGCAATGGCGGAATGGTTCGGCGTGGAAGTGCAGATAATTAGCGCCAAAGCCGCGCTGGAGAAATGGCCCCTGCTGCGGATCGACGATGTGTTGGGCGCGGCGTGGTTACCGCACGACGGCAAATTGATCCCCAAAGAACTCACGCTCGCGCTCGCCAAAGGCGCACAGAGCCGCGGCGCCCGGATCGTCGAAGGGGTCCGCGTCCTCGATATCGAACATCGCAATGGACGCGTCACTGGCGTTGTCACCAACAGCGGTTCGGTCGCGGCTGAATATGTCGTGCTTTGTGGCGGCATGTGGACGCGTGAACTGGGCTTGCGTTGCGGCGTCACCATTCCGCTCTATCCGGTTGAACACCATTACGTTGTCACGGAGCCGATTCCCGGCGCTTTCGACGAACTGCCCGTGGGCCGTGATCCCGACCTTTGCATTTATTTTCGGGGCGAAGGTGATGCCGTTGTATTGGGCGCATTCCAGGCTGAGTCCCGAGCATGGATGGTGGACCGCGTGCCCGATAATTTTTCCTTCCACCTCCTGCCGCCGGATTGGGAGAAATTTGCCGAGCCGCTCAGACACGGGAAGCACCGCATCCCCTCGCTCGAGACCTGCCAATTTGCGAAGTTCGTGAACGGGCCTGAAAGTTTCACGCCCGACAACAATTTCATTCTCGGTGAAGCGCCGGAACTGAAGAATCTGTTCGTTGCCGCCGGTTTCAACTCCGTCGGCATTGCCAGCGCGGGCGGAGCCGGGAAATATCTCGCCGAATGGATGATTGAGGGCCAGCCGACACTCGATCTTTGGAGCGTTGACATCCGCCGCTTCGGGCCGTGGGCAAACAACCGCGCGTTCCTGCGCGAGCGAGTGACGGAGGTGCTCGGGCTGCACTACCAGATGGCCTGGCCAAATCGCGAATTCACTACCGGACGCGGGCTGCGCCGATCGCCCTTGCACGAACGCCTCGCCGCACAAGGGGCGTGTTTCGGCGCAAAGAACGGCTGGGAACGCCCGAACTGGTTTGCGCGCGGCGGCGTGAAACCCTTCATGGAGTATTCCTTTGGGAAACAGAACTGGATTGATTGTCATGCCGCCGAACACCGCGCTTGTCGCGAGCGCGTTGCTGTTTTCGATCAAACCGGCTTTTCCAAATACGTTGTCCGCGGAAAACACGCCGTGAATCTCTTGCAGAGGCTCTGCGGTAACGACGTGGACGTTCCCGTCGGACGCGTCGTTTACACCGGCATGTTCAACGAGCGCGGCGGTTTCGAGAGTGATCTGACGGTCGTGTGCACCGGCCGGGAGGAATTTTACCTCATCAGCGGCACGGCCCAAACAGTCCGCGATCTGGACTGGATTCGGCGTCATATCAGCCCCGAGGAGGACGCCGAGGTCGTGGACGTGACAAGCGCGTGGTCGGTCCTTGGTGTCATGGGGCCGCAAGCGCGGGCGCTGCTCGGCCGCTTGACCGACGCGGACCTTTCCAATGCCGCATTTCCATTCGCGACTTGGCGGGAGATTTCAATTGACACAGCTACTGTCCGCGCGTTGCGAATCACCTATGTCGGCGAACTGGGCTGGGAACTGCATGTCCCGGTCGAGCAATCGGTCCTCGTCTACGACGCATTGATGAAGACAGGGCACGAATTTGGAATCACCAACGCGGGCCATTACACGATCAATTCCCTGCGCCTCGAAAAAGGTTACCGCGCGTGGGGCGCCGATCTCTCACCGGATGATACCCCCCTCGAGGCAGGACTCGCCTTTGCGATCGCCTGGGACAAACCCGTTCCCTTCATTGGTCGCGATTCGTTATTGAAGCAACGCGAAACAGGCCTGAAGCGGCAACTGGTGATTTTCACTCTCGAAGATCCGGAGCCGACGCTCTGGGGCAGCGAGCCAATTTATCGGGACGGCAAAGCGGTCGGATATACCACCAGTGGTTCGTATGCACACACTCTGGGCGCTGCCATTGGGATGGGATATGTCAATCACACAGAAACCGTGAACGCCGCGTTCCTCAAGTCGGGCCGTTACGAAATCGCTATCAATGGACGGCGCTACGCTGCGACGCCACACCTCCGCGCTCCCTACGATCCGGAACGAAAGAGGATTCTCCTGTGATTGATGTGGCCGCTGTCGCCGGCCGCAAGCTGCCGCTCTACGAACGGTGGCGCTGGCAGATCTTCGCAATCACGTGGCTGGCTTACGCGGGCTTCTATCTCACCCGCAAATCTTTCGCTGTCGCCAAGATTGATATGAGCAAGCCCGAAGGCCTTGGCCTCACCAACCAGGCGCTCGGCGTTATCGACGGTGCTTTTCTAGCGGCGTATGCGGCCGGACAATTCCTTTGGGGTGTGTGCGGCGACCGCTATGGCACGCGCCGCGTGATCCTGATCGGCATGCTGGGCTCCGTGGTGGCAGCCATCGCTATGGGCGCGTCGAGCCTGGTCCTGCTGTTGATCACCTTTTCGGCAATGCAAGGCATATGTCAGTCCTCCGGTTGGGCGCCGTTGTCGAAAAACCTCGGCTGCTTCTTCTCTCAACGCGAACGCGGCTCGATCATGGGCCTATGGTGTACGAACTATGCCCTGGGCGGATTCATTGCCACAGTTTTCGCCGCCTGGGTCGCCGATCTTTGCGGCTGGCGTTACGCATTTTTCGCGCCTGCTCTTGTCCTGTTGTTGATTTGGGTTCTCTTTTTTTTCTTTCAGAAAAATCGCCCGGAGGACCTCGGCCTCCCATCAATCGAAAGATATCATGAAGAAACGGAGCCAGTCCTGAAGCCCGGTGAGAAACCCTCCGACGAACCGGAGGGTTCCTGGAAGGTCATCGGCGAAGTCGTCAGCAACCCGATGGTGCTCTTGCTGGCCGCGGTTTACTTCTTTATGAAGCCGGCCCGTTACGCAATTCTCCTGTGGGGACCCAAATATCTGAACGAAAAGCTGGGCACGAGCGTCACACAGTCCGGCGCCATCGGCGCGCTTTTCGAGTTGGCCGGACCGGTTAGCGTTCTCGCCGCCGGCGTTTTGTCCGACAAATTGTTCCGCTCGCGACGCATGCCTATCTCGGTCCTCTGTCTCGTCGGCATGTCAGCCCTCCTTTTCGCGATAGACAAGCTGCCCGTTTCCAAGGTCTGGTTCGGCGCTTGCCTGTTCTTGATGGGCCTGTTGATCTACGCTCCAGACTCCCTAGTCAGCGGCACCGCTGCGGTCGATTTCGGCACCAAAAAAGGCGCGTCCACCGCTTCGGGCCTGGTGAACGGCTGTGGTTCAGTCGGCGCGATTCTTGGCGGAACCGTGCCCGGGTTTTTCCAGCAAAAATGGGGCTGGGACGGCGTTTTCACACTTCTGGCAGGCTCCATCCTTATCGCCGCGCTGCTCCTGCTCCCCAAATGGAACACTCTCCCCGAATCCGCCCGAATCCGCCCGCCCAATCGTTGAAGGCCCACGCTCCTGCGCTTGCGTCGTGAGTCCGCCTGTCCTCTGGCGCTTTACGTCGCACGATGAGGTTCAAGGGATCAATTTTGCCATGGCGCTGCCTCCTCCGCGTCTCCGTCAGGGGAAATCCGCCAGTTCCCTCACGTCTCAGCCTTTTCTCGCCTCAACCCAATTTGCCAACTCTGTCAAAAACTATTTTGAAACCGTCTGTCACCTTAAACGCGGTCAGACGGTTTCAAATTCCGTCCCCGTCGCCATTCCCAAAAAACCTGGTGTAGACTTCTCCCGTGAAACAAAAAGTCACATCGCAGAATGTGGGCAAGCGAGCATCAACTCGCCGTAGGCTCTTCGGTCATGCGCAGTGCCGGATTCAGCTCCGAGAATTGAACATTTCTGAACATTTTTGAACATGCCCCTGTGAAATTCCTTAGCAAAATCGCAAAATTGAACATTTTTGAACACCTGTGGGGGTGGGGGGGGTGGGCCGGGCCATTTAACTGTTTAACCTTTCAACGCTTCCCAATATGATTCGATCACAAATGAGTTTGCCTGCCGATTACCACATGCACACTCGGCTTTGTCGCCACGCAGAGGGTGACGCAACCGATTTGGCTGCGCAGGCGGTCCGTCTCGGCATCCCTGAAATCGGATTTTCCGAGCACAACCCGATGCCGCGCGACGACTACGACGACTGGCATCCCCTTCAGGAGGATTTCGACACTTATCTCGAGCAGGTCAAGAAGGCTCGCCGCGATCATCCGCAACTCGCCATCAAGATTGCTTTGGAGGTGGACTACATCAGCGGATTGGAGGACTGGATTCGCGACCTCGCCGCTCGACATCCTTGGGACTACCTCATCGGCGCGGTCCATTACGTGGATGCCGGCTGGGATCTGGACAATCCGAAAAAAGTCGCCGAGTGGAAGCGCCGTGACGTGTTCGAAGTCTGGAGCGACTATTTCGACCGCTTGACGAAGGCTGCCGAATCCGGCTTTTTCGACATCATCGCCCATGCCGATCTCTGTAAGAAGTTCTGTTTTTATCCGGAAAAGGATTGTACGCCGCTCTACACGCGATTGCTGCAAGCAATCAAAAAGCACGATCTGGCAATGGAATTGAACACCGCTGGCTTGCGCAAGGATTGCAAGGAGATTTATCCATCTCCTCAGATCGTCGGCCTGGCCGCGCAGATGGGCGTCCCGATTACTTTCGGGTCTGATGCTCATGCACCAGATCAGGTTGCGATGAACTTTGCGGAAGCCCTTCAACTCGCCCGCAAGTTCGGCTACACCCACACGGTTCGCTTTACGCAGCGCAAACGCGAGATCGTGCCCTTCTGAGCAAGTAATCTATGGAACAGTCGCCCCAAATCCCGTCCGCCAGGGACAGGCTACTTTTCACCCCCGGCCCGCTCACGACCAGCGCCACGGTGAAGCAGGCAATGCTGCGCGACGCCGGCTCGTGGCATTACGAATTCAACGCCGTCGTCAAGTCAGTCCGCGAACGCCT
>JAKEEH010000225.1 GCA_022616725.1 Limisphaerales bacterium
CCGCCAAAAAACACGTGCGACATTCCGACGTCCGCAGCCCTGTTGTTGCGGCAAACGAAAGTAAAATAAGCATGAAATACGACAACGTAGTCGAAGGCGAGTTCATCGAATTGCCCGGCAATTTGACCCTCTTTAACCATTTACCTCTTTTAACTACATAATAAACTATGCATACCGACGAAACCAAAACCAAATTCATCGAACTCCGCTCCCGTCGCGTCCCCTACGAGCGCATCTCAGAGCAACTCGGCGTTTCCAAACCCACCCTCATCCAGTGGGGGCGCGAACTGGCGCCGCTCATCCAGGACCTTCAGGCCGCCCACCGTGAAGCAGTCAAAGAGAAGCTCCTGGGCAACTTCCATGATTGGCTCGAACGCCAGGTCGCTCACTTCAATCGCCTCGATCAGGAGTTTGGTCGCCGCAAACTGGAGTATTCGCCCACCGAATCCGTTTTCCGCATGATGGTCACCGCTCGCCGGTCCCTGGACAAATACCTCGACGAACCCGACCCTCCCGCGCACAGTCCGCAACCCGAAACACCGCAAACGGCGCCCGGCCCAGTCTCCGATTCAACGGTGTAACGAATCACGATTTAACGATTTATGATAACTTCGACTCCCATGCTCGCCCCACCGGCCACCGATTCAACTGTTGATTCGTCACTCTCTACCCGCCGCTGCCCACTCAAAACCCCCTCTTAAGAAACTCGTGATGGAAGTGTTTGAATCCCAGGAACTTGCAAAGAGATCGCGTTTGGTGGAATCGCGACTCTGTAATCCCCGACGTAAGGAGGGGGCTGATCTCGTGCCGGCTGTTCGCCAATCCAAGGCTACCTCTGCGTACGCAGTCCGACGCCGCCGAACCAACGAGAGTTTCTTCCCTGCATCAGCGCCCCGACGGGCGTCCGGGCTTCAACCCATCACCTTTCAACGCTTCAACGGACCGCGACTTTACCAAAACTTTACCATTCCTTTACCGGTTTCAGGGGGTGGTTTACCGTTTCTTTACCAAAACTTTACCGTCGCGATCCCACCGTTGAGCGCTCATGAACTCCACCCACCGAAGTTTTGGTTTTTCAATGATCCTGAATACACATAGCTTAGGCAGCGATGGAATATGAAGCGGTGATTGGGCTGGAGACGCACGTCCAGCTCAAGACCAGGTCCAAGATGTGGTGCGGCTGCGCGAATGAGTTTGGGGCGCCGCCGAACACGAATGTGTGCCCGGTCTGTCTTGGAATGCCCGGCGTTCTGCCGGTGGCGAATGATGAGGCGCTGCGCCTGACCGCGCTCACCGGCCTGCTGCTGAACTGCACCATACCGGCGTTCGCAAAATTCGATCGCAAAAACTATTTCTATCCGGACGTGCCGAAGAATTACCAGATCACCCAATACGACCGGCCGTCCACAGTGAACGGTTACGTGGATTTCGAGTTTCAAGGCGGGATTTCGCGAGTACGGATCATTCGCGCGCATCTGGAGGAGGATGTCGGCAAGAATTTTCATTTCGAGCGCACCAGCGGAGTCGATTTCAATCGCGCCGGCGTGCCGCTGCTGGAGATCGTTTCCGAACCGGACATCACCAGCGCCGATATGGCATATGAATATCTCAACGCGCTCAAAGACATTCTGATCTACGGCGGCGTCAGCGATTGTGACATGGAAAAGGGAATGGTGCGTTGTGATGTGAACGTGAGTGTGCGCCCAAGAGGGGAGAAGAAACTGGGCGCGAAGATCGAGATCAAGAACATGAACAGTTTCAGCGGCGTACGCCGCGCCCTGGACCACGAGATACCACGGCAAATCGAGGTGCTGAAAAAGGGCGGCAAGCTCAGCCAGGAAACACGGCGCTGGGATGAGTTCGCCGGAATCACTGAAAATATGCGCAGCAAGGAAGAAGCGCATGATTATCGCTATTTCCCGGAACCGGACCTGATGCCGTTTGCGCCGACGCAACAATGGCTCGCGGAGGTGCGCAGCCGCGTCGTCGAACTGCCGTTGGCGCGCAAGCAGCGGTTTATGGCGACGTATCAGTTGCCGGCGCCGGATGCGACAACGTTTGTGTATGATATTCCGCTGGCGAATTACTTCGAATCGGCGGCAACGGGTTCGAAGAATGCAAAACCGATTGCGAACTGGGTAATAAACAATCTGAGGGCGAAAATGGCGGAGACGCAGACGGCGCTCGAGGCGGTCAAGATTCCGCCGGACGACATCCAGGAACTGATCACGTTGGTCGAAAGCGGCAGGATCAGCAGCAAAATCGCGCAAGAGGTTTTTGCGGAGATGTTCGCGACGGGCACCGCGCCGGAGAAGATCGTTGAACAAAAAGGGCTGGCTCAAGTGAGTGATGCGGGCGCGATCGAGAAGTTCTGTGACGAAGTGATTGCCGCGAACCCAAAGAGCGCCGCGGACTTCAAGGCGGGCAAAGCTGCCGCGCTGAACTTCCTGAAAGGACAGGTGATGAAGCTCAGCAAAGGAAAGGCAAATCCAAATCTCGTGGGGGAGATCCTGGAGCGCAAACTGAAGGGTTGAAGGCTTAAGGGGTTGAAGAGTTAAGAAAGTTAAAAGCACCGTGTTGTTTCCCGTTCCAGGCCCGTTGTCGCCGCCGCGAGTGGTGGTTACTGGCGCCGGGGTGATCACGGCTTTAGGCGCAACCTGGAGCGCGAACGCCGAGGGATTTCGCACCGGCCGCACGGCGTTTCGGCCCGTGACGCTCTTTGATGTATCGCGTCAGCGGGTCAAGATGGCGGCGGAAGTTGACCTTCCTTCGGTCCTGCCCAAAACCCTTCTAACGCGGCGCGACGAGCAGCGTCTGGACCGGGCGACGCGCCTGCTGCTGCATGCCGCCGCGGAAGCATGGAAAGAGGCGGGCTGGGAGGCATCGGATCAAGGCTTCACCCCTTCGGCGATCCCGATCGTCCTGGGCACAACCAGCGGCGGGATGACCATGGGCCAGGATTATTTTCGCCAGGCGATCAGTGCGCCCGCGCGCCGGTGGAGGCAAGCCACGCGCGTAACGCAATACCAGGCGCAGAATCAGGCCATGATGATCGCCAGGGCGTTTGGCTTCGAAGGGCCGATCACGATCATCGCGAACGCCTGCGCCTCCGGTGCGAACGCCATCGGACACACGTGGTCGTTATTGCGCCACGGGCATGCGACCCGGGTCCTTACAGGCGGTTACGATGCGTTATGTCAGCTTGTGTTTTCCGGGTTCGATTCGCTTCAGGCGCTGACTCCAACGACCTGCCGACCATTCGACCGTAAGCGGGACGGCCTCGCCCTGGGAGAAGGTGCAGCCGTTTTCGCCCTTGAAACCCTTGACAGCGCCGTGGCGCGAGGCGCGGCCATTCTCGGGGAAATTGCCGGCTATGGCGCGGTTAACGACGCGTATCACCTGACGCAGCCTCATCCCGAGGGCGCCGCGGCCTTCGAATCGATGACACTGGCATGCCACAGCGCCGGCGTCACCCCGGAGCAGATCGGCTACGTGAACGCGCACGGAACGGCCACACCCCTGAATGACAGCGCGGAGGCCGCGGCTATCAACCGCTGGGCGGGGACCCACGGCGCGACGCTCTCCGTCAGCTCAACCAAATCGAGCATCGGCCATCTGCTCGGCGCGGCAGGCGCCGTGGAAGCCGGTGTTTGCCTGATGGCGTTACGGGAAGGATGGCTGCCGCCTACGATGGCAACGGAAAGCATCGATCCCCAGTGCGCGTTTCGATTGGTGACCCGGCCCGAAAGCGCTCGTGTCGATTATGCCTTGAGTAATTCCTTTGGCTTTGGCGGGGCAAATGCGTCCCTGGTGATCGGACGCGGGAAAATGGACGAAAGGCGCGCGGTCGTGTCATGAGCGGAATCTTCATTCGCGGCTGCGGCGCGGTATCGCCCGCGGGCTGGGGAGTTCCGGCATTGCGTAGCGCATTGGCGACAGGGTTGCCGCTCGCGACACAGCCGGTCCCGCGGCCCGGATGGATAGAACCGCTGCAAGTCGGTCGTGTGCCGAAGCCGCTGTCCCGGCCAGCGTTTCTCGCCAACCCTCGCCTGCGCCGCGCCAGTGCTATTACCCAATTCGCTGTCGCGGCGGCTCTGGAAGCGTTGGCGGATGAAGCGGAAGGATTGGCCGCCCCGTCACGCCGCCTTGGGATCGTGATGTGCGTGATGAGCGGATGCGTCAATTATTCGCGCCGCTTCTACGATGAAACGCTACGCGACCCAGCGACGGCCAGTCCGCTTGTTTTTCCAGAAACAGTGTTTAATGCACCGTCGAGTCATCTTGCGTCGCTTCTTGGAACAACCGCTTCCAATTACACCCTGGTGGGCGACCCAGGCACGTTCCTGCAAGGCGTCGCGCTTGCGGCTGAGTGGATCAGCAACGAAACCGTTGAGGCCTGTCTGGTAATTGGCGCGGAGGAGATGGATTGGCTGACCGCCGATGCTTATCGGCTATTCGCGCCAGAGATCGTCCTCGCCGAAGGGGCGGGCGCTGTTTATTTGACCCGTCAGCCGTCAACCGCCCGGCTCCGCGAGATCACCAACCCCCATCTGTTTTACGCTCGATCGGGCAGAGTCGGCGCGGCGTTGCGGATGCGTGCCGAGCTTCCACCCGGGGAGCCGGGCGATTGGCTGATCGACGGTCAAACCGGTGTGCCGAAGCTTGACCGGCCTGAGATGAAGGCTTGGAACAGTTGGCCGGGACAGCGCATTTCCCCGGCGCTAATTTTGGGCGAGGGACTAATGGCCGGCGCAGCCTGGCAGACGGTCTCCGCACTGGATGGCATCCGGCAAGGACGATGCGAAAACGCGCTTGTCAGCGTCGTTGGCTGCAACGAGCAAGCCATTGGCGCGAGATTTGCCAGGCAAACGTTATGAGAGTGATCCTGGTGACGGGCGGCAACGGGGGATTGGGGCAAGCGATCGCGCGGGTCTTTCTGCAGGAGTCAAGTGAGAATTTCGTATGGCTCGGTGTTTTTCGGAATCGAGGGTCTGCGGAACAGCTTGCGTCCAGTCATTCAGGTCGATGTGGTTGCGTCAGTCTGGACGTTCGTGAGCCGAAGGCGTGGAAGATTGCGATCGAAGAAATTCTTCGGCAGCACCGGCGGCTTGATGTGCTTGTCAACAACGCCGGCTCACACAGCGATTCTCTGCTCGCGACAATGCCGCTTGCGGCGTGGCGTGAGGTGCTTTCCACGAACCTGGATGCTGTATTCCACGGGTGCCAGGCTGTGCTTCCGACAATGGTGGCGCAGCGCAGCGGCCGGATCATCAACATCGCTTCGCTGAGCGCCCTCCTGGCGCCGCCCGGCCAGACGAATTACGCGGCTGCGAAAGCGGGAGTTGTCGCGCTTACTCAATCGCTGGCCAAGGAGGTGGCGCGTATCGGCATCACGGTGAACGCGGTTTGCCCAGGTTACATCGAAACGGAGGCCGTGGCGTCGCTGAGCGAGGAGGAGCGCGGAAACGCGCGGCAAAGAATTCCGGCGCGGCGCTTTGGCCGGCCCGAGGAAGTCGCGGCGGCCGTCCGATTTCTGGCTTGTGCCGAGGCTTCCTACATTACAGGCTCTGCGCTCAAAATTGACGGCGGCATTTTGTAGATGGATGATTTAGGCCCAATACGAGCACGCATAAAGAACTTGATGGTCGAGAACCTCATGCTGCAAATCACTGCGGCGGAAATAGCAGATGACCAGCCTCTGTTTGGCCCGGGC
>JAKEEH010000226.1 GCA_022616725.1 Limisphaerales bacterium
ACGATTCAACGCTTCAACGCTTCAACGATCCTGTCGATGACTGGATCGCCCTCGTGGCGTTGAACCGGTTGACCGGCCATTCGCCCGGCTTTTTTTCTGTTTATACGATGCCGCCGAACCAGGCGGTGTCGGTCAAGTCGCAAACAAAAATCAACCAGCGCCGGGATCAAAAGCCGCCGCTGCGGAATGTGCCGCAAATTATCGCCCGCAAATCGCGCCAACTCCTTTCCGACTGCCACGGCGAAGTCAGGCAGACCCTCGCCGAAGTGGCTGGCCGAGCTATTCTCATCACCGGGCTCAGTTCCCAGACGCCTGGCATTCCCTCCGAATCCGTCTCGCTCGTGGTCACATCCCCGCCCTTCCTCGATGTGGTCGATTACGCCGGGGACAATTGGCTGCGCTGCTGGTTTCTTGGCATCGACGCCAAATCGGTCCGCATCACCGTCCCGCAAAATCAGCAAAAATGGCAAGAAGAGATGACCAAAGTCTTCCAGGAACTGCACCGAGTGCTGAAGCCAGGCGGCCATGTGGCGTTTGAGGTGGGGGAAGTGCGCGGCGGCGCGGTGAAACTGGAAGAAGCCGTGCTCCCCTGCGGCGTGGCAGCAGGCTTGGAACCGCTGCTGATTTTGATCAACGATCAAAAATTCACCAAAACCGCCAACTGCTGGGGCGTGGACAACAACGCCAAAGGCACTAACAGCAACCGCATCGTCCTCTTTCGCAAAACGTGATCTTCAACCCTCCACCAGGCGCGTAAAGGCGGCGATTGCAAGGGAGGCGGTTGCCCTCTCTGGGAAACACTCCTTGTGTCTCATCGTCGAGAGCATAACTGTAAAAGCCGCGCATTTCTGCACAAACTGAGGTGTTCGAAATCCGGTAAAGATCTGAGTCTGCTATGAGCGTTACCGCACCACGACGATTCGGTCTGGCATGGATCATTACTTTTTCGGTAATCCTCGCTGCCATCGTCGCGTTTACGATCTGGAGGCTTTCCCTGGGCTGGCAAAACAAAGCCCGTTTGAAAGCCATTGCAGATCGGGGTGAACCGGTTGATTCAAGGGCGCTGAACCAGAGCTATCAAGCAGTTCCGTACTCCGAAAACGCTGCCGTTCTGTGGCTGCGCGGCGCGGGCGAAATGACCGCGGCTGCTGCTGACCCCAAGACCTGGAGCAAAATCAAACGTCCACCGCACGGAACGAACGTTTCTGCCACGGACATTCAGTTGGTGCGGGGATTGGTCGCCTCCAACGAAGTCGCGCTGGCTACACTTCACGCCGCCGCCGCGCTCAGCAAGAGCCGGTACCCGGTCGATCTCACGCCCGCAATGAAGACCCTCTTGCCGCACCTCTCCAAGATGCGCGCGATTGCCCGACTCCTGCAGGCCGAGGCATTGGTTGCAGTGCAAGACGGAGATGCCGCTCGCGCAGTTCGCTCTGTCACTGCAATCCTGAGTCAAAGCCGCTCTCTCTCACCCGAGCCGATCCCCGTCTCCCAGTTCGTATCGTACAGCATCGATGCTTCGGCGTTTGAAACGGCGGAGTACGTCATAAATTGCCTGCAGTTGGCTGACGCGCATCTGCAAACGTTAACGGCCGTTTTTGCCGCTGCGGAAGATACGAATGGTCTGTATCGGGCGTTGATCGGCGAGCGCGCCTGTTTCGTCACAGGGATGCGGGATCCCCACGCGATGCTCAGGCTGGCTCGAGCTGGCCTTGGAACCCCCGCACCATCCCTGTCCTTTCAGGATGTCGTCTGGCCATTCGTTCGTGCCAGCGGCTTTTTCGAGCGTGATTTTGGGTTTGGGGTTGACGCGTTGAGCACAAACATTTTGCTGGCGCGTCTCCCTGATCCTCATAGGTTTGCTTCCCACACAAACTGGGATGCTTTGTTGATTCGTGCCCGAAAGGGACGTTACTTGCTTTCAGGCGTGTTCCTTTCTGCTCTCGACAACACCTTCGTCGGTGACGTCACGCATCGCGCCCAGCATCGCGTTGCCCACCTGGCGCTGGCGGTCGAACGTTACCAGCGCACTCGCGGCGAGATCCCGGATCAGCACACAGATCTTGTTCCCGAATTCATGGCTTCGGTCCTGATCGACCCTTTCGATGGCCAGCCGTTGCGCTTCAAGCCGCTGGATTCCGGCTACGTGGTTTATAGCGTTGGCCCGGATCTTCGCGACGACGGCGGCTTGGAGAAGCCGCGGGAGCCCAAAGAGAAAGAACCCTGGGATTTAACGTTTATTGTCGAACGGCATGAAACGCGATAGCATGAACACCGTGAGAATTCCTCCAGAGCTGTTCCTTCAGGAAACGACGCGCCGGCATTTTTTCAGCCGCTGCGCGATGGGGCTCGGCGGGATTGCCCTCGCTTCCCTGATGAACGAGAAGCTCTTCGGGGCAGAGGCGCCAACTCTCGCGCTGCCGAATCCCATGGCGCCCAAGCAGCCCCACTTCGCGCCCAAAGCGAAGAACATCATTTACCTTTTCATGGCGGGCGGGCCGTCGCAGCTCGAGTTGTTCGATTACAAACCCAAACTCATCGAGTTGAATGGCCAGCCGATCCCGCAGTCATTTATCGAAGGCAAGCGCTTCGCTTTCATGGGCAGCAGCCACGGCACCAACCTGCTTGGCACTCGGCGCGCCTTCAAGCAGCACGGCCAAAACGGCATGTGGGTTTCGGAGATGTTCCCGCATACCGCGAGCATCGTTGATGACGTCTCGTTCGTGATGTCGTGCGCGGCGGAGTTGTTCAACCACGCCCCGGCAAAGCTGTTCATGAACACGGGTTCGGGCCAGTTTGGCCGGCCCAGCATGGGCTCGTGGGTCACTTACGGCATCGGCAGCGCATCGCAAAACCTGCCCGGTTTCGTCGTTCTCCAAAGCGGACCGCGTGGGCCTCGCGGCGGAGCGGTGAATTGGGCCAGCGGCTTTCTGCCCACTGCATACCAGGGCGTGCCACTGCGCAGCCAAGGCGATCCCATCCTGAACATCGCCAGCCCCAAAGGCGTTGCGCCCGAACGCCAGCGCCGCGCTATTGACGCCATCCGCGATCTCAACCTCAAACGCCTCGTCGAAACGGGTGACCAGGAGATCGCGACTCGCATCTCTGCTTACGAGATGGCCTATCGCATGCAATCGAGCGCGCCGGAGTTAATCGACCTTTCTGGCGAAAGCGAAGAGACCCTGAAACTTTACGGGATTGATAAAGACAAGCCGTCCTTCGCCCGCAATTGCTTGCTGGCACGCCGCCTCGTCGAACGTGGCGTACGTTTCGTGCAGCTTTACCACACGAACTGGGATAGCCACGGCGGCCCCGGCGAGAATCTTCAGGGCGACTTCGAAAAAGTCTGCCGCGATGTGGATCAGGGCCAGGCCGCGTTAATCAAGGACCTGAAGGCGCGCGGACTCCTCAAGGACACCCTGGTGATCTGGGGCGGTGAATTTGGCCGCACGCCGATGGGTGAGAATCGCGACACCACTGGCCGCAATCATCATATTGACGCCTTCACGATGTGGCTCGCGGGCGGCGGTGTCAAGGCCGGCGCGATTATCGGCAAAACCGACGAGCTTGGCTTCAACCCGGTCGAGGACCGCGTCCACGTTCACGACCTCCACGCGACCATTCTCCACCTCCTCGGCCTGGACCATAAGAAATTGACATTCCGCTTTCAGGGGCGCGATTTTCGTTTGACAGATGTGCATGGCGAGATCGTAACCAGGCTGCTGGCCTGACCCTGGCGGTAGTGAGTAGTGAGTGGTGAGTGGTCAGGAGTAATCACTAATCACTAATCACTAACCATACAGAGATACCGTGCAAACGATTATCCAGACCGAGCGGCTTGTTCTTCGCCCCTTCGTGCTTGCCGACGCGCCGGCGGTGCAGCGGCTGGCTGGAAGCGCGCAGGTGGCCGATACGACCCTCATGATCCCGCATCCGTATCCGGACGGCGCGGCCGAGGGGTTTATCCGGCAGTCGTGGTCGGACCGGGAGAGCGGCGAGCATTATGTCTTTGCAATTCGCTTGCGTGATCGCGAGGAGCTTTGTGGCGCGATGGGTCTCAAAATGACACCGAAACACGAGCGGGCCGAGCTGGGTTACTGGATTGGCGTCCCGTATTGGAACAAGGGCTACGCCACCGAAGCTGGGCGCGCGATCCTGCGCTACGCGTTCGAAACGCTGAAGCTCCACTCCGTAAACGCGCACCACTTCGCGCGCAATCCTGCTTCCGGGAGAGTGCTGAAGAAAATCGGGATGAGTTACGAAGGCCGCTTGCGGCAACACGTCAAGAAATCCAGCCGTTTTGAAGACCTGGAGTGTTATTCGATTCTGAAAAGTGAGTGGTTTGAGCACGGTTAGTGAGTAGTGACTAGTGGGTGGTGAGTGGTCGGGAGTAATCACTAATCACTACTCACAAGCGCCCGTTGGTACAAATCGCCCCAGGCCCGTCCAAAGGGATATAGAATGATCGACCGGACCATGATCCGTTTGACATCGTCGCGGCTGATTTTTATGCGCTGCGTGGGGGAGAGCACGTTGTGCGCGCGCAATTTCGCCAGGGTCCGCACACCGATCAGGATCGGCCACGCGCAAGCCAGGCGTACCCGCGCGCTGGAGCGCGGCAGCGCCTGCGTATAACGCCAAGCGGCGCGAAGATGCTCTTCCGTGCGGTCGAGGAGAGCGTTGTAGAGTGGGCGCAGGCGCGTTTCGTTTTTCGGGTTGAGCAAGTCCGCCGGCGTCATGCCGAGCCCTGCCAATTCATTTTGAGGCAAGTAGCACCGGCTATTGCGTAGATCCGCCGGCAAGTCGCGCAGCACGTTGACCAGTTGCAGCCCTTTGCCGAATCGCACGGCGTCAGCAAGCAGTTGTGAGTCATCGAGTGACGCGCGGGGAAACACATGGGCGCGACATATCCGGGTCCAAAACTCGCCAACGCAGCCGGCCACACGATACGTGTAGTCGTCGAGTTGCTCCATCGTGTCGAGGGCGCGAATGACGGGTTGCAGGGTTGAAGCGTTGGGGGACGCGGCGCCGAAGCGCTGCAGGTCCAGTTCCTGGCCGCTCACGATAGTCGCCAGGACTTGCCGGATCAACTGCTGATCCGACTCGGAAAAGGTCTTCAACACGCCAAGCATTTCTTCGATCCGCTGCAAAAGCACGCGCTCGGCTGGCGAGCCCTCGCGTGACACCTTTTGGGGATCGGTCAGTTTGTCGTATTCGATGTTGCGCAAGGCGTTTTCGCAATGAGCCAGCAACGGCGCGGGCGGCCCGGGGATTGTTTGAGTGAATTCGGAGAAATCCAGGCGCTGTTCGCTTGCGCCAAGGATCCGCTCGCGGAGGCGGGCCAGCGCATCGAGGCGGCGATGGACGGGAACAAGTTCCGTATCGGTGATAGTATCGGTCGTGCGCGCGAGGAGATAGGCAAGGCCAATTTGCCGGCGGATGCTTCCCGGGAGCACGCGCATCGTCAGATAGAAGGAGCGCGAGACCTCGCGTAGAACAGTCGTCAGCAGTTTGGACGAACCCCGGTGAGAAAGTGAGAAAGTGAGAAAGTGTGCCGGTGCGCTGACTGTCTCGCTCTCACACCTGCTCACTTTCACACTTTCACATCCTGCTCCTCCAGGGTTTTTTGCCAGCGCGCAATTTGCTTGCGCACTTCAGCCGTGCCGGGCGCGCCCGGGAGGTTGCGGCGCTCCATGGCCTTCTGCAGATCGAAGATCTCGACAACATCGCCGCTGAAATGATTGTCAATAGATTTGAGGTCTTCCACCGAAAGTTGATTCAGTGGCTTGCGCTGTTTTTCTCCCAACGCAACCGCGGCGCCAACGATGTGATGCGCGTCGCGGAACGGGACTCCTCTGCGCACCAGATAATCGGCGAGGTCGGTCGCCAGCAACGCGGGGTCCGCGCTGGCGGCCCGGCATGCTTCCGCGTTCACGCTCGTGTGCCGGAGCATCGCTCCCATGACGCGGGTGGTGGCTCGCACCGTATCAACGCTGTCAAAGAGTCGTTCCTTGTCTTCCTGCAAATCCCGATTATAGGTCATCGGCAATCCTTTGAGCAGCGTGAGCAACGCCATCAAATTGCCGATCACCCGACCCGCTTTGCCTCGCGTCAGTTCGGCCACGTCTGGATTCTTCTTCTGTGGCATCAACGACGAGCCGGTGGTATAGGCATCCGCGATTTTGACGAAATTAAACTCGCTGCTCGCCCACAGGATCATGTCTTCGGCCAGCCGCGACAGGTGAACGGCCAGCAGCGCTGCGCCGGCGCAAAATTCCACGGCGAAATCGCGATCACTCACGGCGTCCATCGAGTTCTGTGTCAACTGCGGCCGCCCCGCCGCATCGACGAACGCGAGTTGCACGGCAACAGACTCGCGGTCGAGCAGCAGCGTCGTGCCCGCAATCGCGCCGCTGCCCAACGGACAAACATTCACGCGCAAAAAACAATCCCCAAGCCGTTCGTGGTCCCGTTCGAGCATCTCCACGTAGGCGAGCAGATGGTGAGCGAAATAGACCGGCTGCGCCCGTTGCAAGTGCGTGTATCCCGGGATGATGACCTCGGCATTCGCGGCAGCAAATTCCACCAGGGCGGATTGCAACGCGCGGATTTCGCGGCTGAGATCAACGATCTGGTCCCGCAGCCACAGGCGCATGTCCAGGGCGACCTGATCGTTGCGCGAGCGACCCGTGTGAAGCTTCGCGCCCGCGGGCGTCCGCCGGGTCAGCTCCGCCTCGATATTCATGTGAACGTCCTCGAGGTCCGGCTTCCACTGAAATTTGCCGTCGGCGATCTCCTGGCCGATGGTCTCCAGCGCGCTTGTGATCTCCTGGAGCTCGTCTTTGGTCAGCAATCCAGCCTTTTGCAACATCGTGGCGTGCGCAATCGAGCCGAGAATATCCTGCTCCCACAGGCGCCAATCGAACGAAATCGATTGGCTGAACGCGGCGACCTCCGCCGACGGTCCGGCTGCGAAGCGTCCGCTGCGCGAAACTGGACTGGTTTTCTTCATGCCGTTTGCCGGCGTAAATCTGCGGCGAAAAAGGCTTGAAGTCACGCGCGGAATCCTCCCATGTGCACCGCGCAACAGTCGCTGCTTTTCCAAAGGGGGGAGGTCGTACAATTTTCCTTTTCCAATCCCCCCGTTCCACTTTCAATCAGCAATTATGAAACCATTCCTCTCGTCCTGTCTCGTTCTCGTGGTGGCTGCCTCCAGCGCTGCCGCCGCCGAATCCGTCGGCACCGGCCCCAGCTTCAAGGGGCCCGTCGGCCTTCAGCTTTACAGCTTGCGCGGAGAGTTCACGCGCAACGTCCCGACGACCCTCAAGAAGGTCCGTGACTTGGGGTTTACCATCGTCGA
>JAKEEH010000227.1 GCA_022616725.1 Limisphaerales bacterium
AGTTCGACGCCGTCGGCCACCGAGCGCACCTGGACAAACCAGCCGTTAGCGTCGAGTGCCCGTTCGATAAATTCGCGGCGGCGCAACTGCGACAATTGCTTTGCAATTTCCGTCTGGGCCCGCTTCAAGAATTTCAGGCTCGGACTCAGGCACCAAAGCCGTTCGTGGCCCGAACCGTGCTCGGCCTGCGCCAGCAGGTCGGCGGCAGCGAACACGGGATTGGCCGAGTCGTCGGCCAGGACCAGCAATTCACTCGGACCCGGCAATAAATCAACGGCAACGCGCCCAAACAACAGGCGTTTAGCGGCGACCACATAGGCATTGCCGGGACCAAAAATTTTTTGAACGCGCCGGACGGTCGGCGTGCCGCACGCCATCGCGGCAATGGCCTGTGACCCGCCGACGCGATAAATCTCGGTGGCGCCGGCGGTTCGCAAAGCAAACAATAGCGCACTGTTCACTCGCCCTTCCTTGTCACAGGGCGTGCAGACGACAATTTCGGGGCAACCTGCGACTTTGGCGAGCAACACGGTCATCAGCGCCGTCGAAACCAGTGGGGCGGTGCCTCCGGGGACGTAAATGCCGACGCGGCGGAACGGGTCGAACTTTTCACCGACCGAGCCGCCTTGCGCATTTTTCGTGCTCCATCCGCGGCGAAGTGACCGTTTGCTGAAGGCGACGATGTTTTTACTCGCCACAGCGACCGCCTGCCGCAGGAAATTATCGGCTCTGAGGGAGGCATTGAGCAACTCTGCGGTTGTTACCGCCAACTGCTCGAGCGTGAGCGTTGCGCCATCGAAACGATGGGTAAACTCAAGCAGCGCGTCGTCTCCGCGGCTCTCCACGGCTCCGAGAATCGCGCGCGTCCGTTCCTCGATTTCGTTGTCGAAGAGACTCGAGGCGGCGGTCATGCGCCGCACCTGCTCCGGGAAATCGGACTGATTAAAACGAATCAGCTTCATTGCAGGGCGCAGACGCTACGGAATGCGATGGGGAAAGTCCAACATCCAATCCGAGGCACTTTGAACTTTGCACCCGTGTCGCACTGAACTAGCCTCGGCGCATGGCGCGAAAAGACTCGTCAAAAAACAGCGGTCACCGTGGTGTCAATGACATCGCTGGTTTTGTGCTCATCGCGCTGGCGATCATGCTGCTCCTGGCACAGCTTTCTTTCGAGCGCAATGACATCCGCAGCAACGCCGTCCCCCCGAACCCGACGATCCACAACTGGATCGGACCCGTGGGCGCGCACATGGCCAACGGATTGTTTTTTATCTTTGGCGCGGGCGCCTTTGTCCTGCCGATCCTGTTATTGGCGTATGGCCTTTCAAATCTGATTGCGTTTCTGGGATATCTCCGCCGCCGGAGGACCTGGGCCGTGATTCTGTTTGTGTCATGTCTCGGATTCTTTGACCTGTACGGGAGCTCCCTCGAGAACTTGCGGAGAAACTTGAACGCGCCCTACGCCGGGGGGCAAGCGGGCCGCCTGATGAATGAATGGATTTTCGGACACTTCGGGAAGCCGGGCGCGACCATCATTTTTGTCACCGCGTACCTCGTCAGCCTGGTGTTCCTGACCAACTTCCGGCTTGGCGAATGGGCGCGCATGGCCTGGGTGAGTTTCCGGACCAAAGGCGAAGAAAAGGACGGCTGGACGCCGGAAGAGAGGGCACTCGCGCGCAAGGCAAAGGACCTCGAAAAGCAGGCAAAGAAACTGGCGGAAGACGCGGCGCGGGAACGCTCCGGCCTCGGCGCTGATCTCAAACCGGTCCCGGCGCCAACGGTTCGCGATTTGAGCCTGCCTCAGCCGCGCATTAGCAAAACGACGCGGCCCAAAGCGGCCGAACCGGAGCCGGAAAGGGATGGCTTTGAAGGAGAAGTTATTCCCGCTCAGGAAGTGGCCGCAGCGACCACTGCCGACATTTTGGGCAAAGCGAAGCCTGCAAAAGCCGGCGAACCGGCATCAGCGGTGGAATCCGTGGCATGCGAAGAGAAAACAGAGTCTTCTATCCCGGCGCCCGAGAGTATCAGCATCACTGATAACACGATCGGCAAGGCCAAAAAGACACATCGGAAAAAGCCCATCGCCGTCGCCGCGACGCCGACCATCGGGAACTACCAATTGCCGCCGCTGGACTTTCTGCAATTTCCTGACGCCATTACCAAACCCACCGAGTCGCGGGAAGAACTGATGGCCAATGCGCGGCTGATGCAGAGCACGTTGGCGCAATTCGACATCGAGGTCGCCCTCGGCGACATCACGAAGGGACCGACCATCACGCGCTACGAGTTGCATCCCGCGCCTGGAGTGCGCCTGGAAAAAATCACCGCGTTGAATAACAACATCGCGGCGGCTTTGAAGGCGGAACGGATCAACATTCTCGCGCCCGTGCCGGGCAAAAGCTCCGTCGGCGTCGAAGTGCCCAACGCCGTCAAGACGAAAGTGATCATCCGTGACCTGCTCGAATCCGAGGAATGGCAGAAGACCAAGGCCCGCATCCCGCTGGCCCTGGGCAAGGACGTTTACGGGCACCCGATGATTGCAGACCTGGCCGATATGCCGCACCTGCTCATCGCGGGCAGCACCGGTTCGGGCAAATCGGTCTGCATCAATGCGATCATTGCTTCGCTGCTCTATCGTTTCCCGCCCGACCAACTGCGGTTTGTGATGATCGATCCCAAGGTGGTGGAATTGCAGCAGTATAATCACTTGCCGCACCTGGTGGTGCCGGTCGTGAATGACCCGAAAAAAGTCATTCTCGCGCTGCGCTGGGTGGTCAACGAGATGGAGAAGCGCTATCAGATTTTTGCCAAGGTCGGCGTGAGGAATATCAAATCTTTCAATGAGCGGCCAAAGAACCGACCGTTGCCGCCGAGTGAACCGGAACTGCCGTTGATAGCGAAGAAAGAAAAAGTTGAAGCTGGTTCGGAGGGGTTCGCCGTTGAATTGGATGAAGAGATTGTCGTTCCGCGCGAGGACGACATCGTCATCCCGGAGAAGCTGAGCTACATCGTGGTTATCATTGACGAATTGGCGGACCTGATGCTGGTCGCGCCCGCCGATGTGGAAATGGCCATCGCGCGCATCACGCAGATGGCGCGCGCGGCCGGCATCCATTGCATCGTGGCCACGCAACGGCCGAGCGTGGATGTCATTACAGGGGTTATCAAAGCGAATATCCCGGCGCGCATTGCCTTCCAGGTGGCGGCCAAAGTGGATTCGCGCACGATCCTGGACGCGATGGGCGCGGACAAATTGCTCGGCAAGGGAGACATGCTCTACCTGCCGCCGGGGTCGGCCAAGCTTATCCGCGCCCAGGGCGCGCTGATCATGGACCACGAAATTCAGAGCATTGTTGATTTCATCGCGCGCCAGGGCAAGCCGAGCTACGAAGTCGAAATCCATCAGCAACTCTCAAAACCCGTGAGCAGTTTTGAGACGGAGGAAGGCAGCGACGAAGATGAGGACCTCATTCAACAGTGCATCGAGGTGATCCGCAGTGAGCAGAAAGCCAGCGTCTCCCTGCTCCAAAGGCGATTGCGGCTCGGTTACACGCGGGCGGCGCGCATCATGGATGAACTGGAGAATCGCGGAATCGTCGGCCCGAGCAAAGGGGCCGAGCCGCGAGACATTTTGATCGACCTCGATGGAACCGGCGCCGATGGCCAGGCCGCCGCCCCGGCCTAATTTTCGTTAAACCAACCCGGCAGACTGCCGATGACCTTAGTATATGCGTTTGCGCAAGGTCACTGCTGCGCAGCGGTTCGGTGCCTGCTGTGCCCTGCTTTTTTCTGCCTTCGCACTTGTGGCGAAGGGTGAAGAAGTGGGAATAAACTTTGAGACCGTGACGTCGGACGGGGTCACTTATACCAATGCCACCGTCGTGACGAAGACCCCGACACACGTCACAATCCGCCATTCTCGCGGCATGGCATCGCTGAAGGCGAAGACCCTCGACACTGCGGCGCAGCGCCGGCTCGGCTATCTGCACCAGGACGAAATCCGGCCCTCAGGCCTCCCCGTCGCGCTCTCGGGCCCCAACACCGACCCGCGGTTGAAGGAACTTCAGGAGCGTGTGCGCGCCGATGTGACCGACTTTCTGCAGCAGACCGATCGCGACATGCTTTGGAAGCTCGGCGCCCTTGCGGCGATTATCTATCTATTTTTCTGTTATTGTTGCTGGCAACTGTGCAAGAAAACCAGCAACCGGGCGGGCCTGTTGGTCTGGCTGCCGGTATTCAAGTGCATCCCGCTGCTGCGCGCGGCGGGGATGTCGCCGTGGCTGTTCTTGCTCCTGTTCACGCCGCTGAGCCCGATCATCTTCATCGTCTGGTGTTTCCGCATCGCGCGCGTGCGCCAAAAGAGTCCTCTGACGGCCATTTTCCTTTTGTTGCCGGGGACAAACATCCTCGCGTTCCTTTACCTTGCGCTGTCCGGGCATCCGCACGACGAGCCGCCGAAACGCGAAGACAAGAAGATTAAACTCACGTATCAGCAGTCGCACCAGGCTTCCTACGGTTGATAGGCAGCGTTTTCGCGGCGGTTTCCGGCTCGCGCCGATCTGATCTAATCTGCTCTCGCTTTGGCGGCTACACGCCATTAGAACCTGCGGAGCCTCGTGGAGGCGTTCCTCTGCTGCTGTCGCGCTCGGCCTCGTCCCTGAAAAATACTGTGATGACGAGGATTCCCGAAGGTCACAATG
>JAKEEH010000228.1 GCA_022616725.1 Limisphaerales bacterium
ATCAAGCAACTCGAACACACGCTCGGCGCGCAGGTCCTGGAGCGCTCGCGCCACCATGTCCGGCTCACGCCGGCTGGCGCGGTGCTCCTGCGAGAAACCGCGGCGCTGTTGCAACAGGTCGAGGAAACAGCTCGCCGCGTCCGCCGCACCGCGGCCGGCGAAGAAGGCGAGCTTCGCCTCGGTTACATTGGGCCGCCCACGCAACCCTTCCTTGGCCGTTTGCTGCACGATTATCGCCGCCGTTATCCGCTCGTCTCAATTCACCTCGAGGAACGCACACCAGAGCGCGTCTGGGAAATGGTCGCACGCGGCCGTCTTTCGGCCGCGCTGACCCGACCCGTGCTGGCGCACCAGGCGCTCGGCTTGCGCACGATTCTCTTGCGCGACGAACGCCTCGGTATAGTCGTCCCGGCAACCCACCCGCTGGCCAATCGCCGAACTGTCTCATGGAGCGCGCTCGCACGCGAACCCCTTATCGTCCTAGCGCGCCGCGAAGGGATGGGCCTGCACGACGCCGTCATCGCGGGGTGCCGTCAGGCAGGCGTGACGCCGCGATTCGCTCACACGCCGAGTCTAATCGGCACCGTCATGAGCTACGTCGAAGCCGGCGCCGGCATCGGCGTCGTCACTGAATCCGTCGTCACGCCCTCGCCCGTGCTCCGCTTCGTCCTTCTGAAACCGGTGCAGCGCGTCGCTCTGGTCTTCGTCTGGCAGGAGGACGACGATTCTCCCCCGGTGCAGCGCTTTCGCGAATTGCTCCTGGAATGGAAGTCCGCGGGCAAGTTGTGGCACGATCATGCCCGACAGCCCCGGTAGTGGGAGATTTGGAGTATCCAAGACAGGAACCCGTGGTGGGAATTTCACTTCCATTTCCCTGACACTCCTATCTAATGAGCAGGTAAGTCCGTCAAGAAAGAGGTCAATATGAAAACGACACAAATGTCTTGTTCCCTTGTGGTTTCAATCCTGTTCGCTGCGGCGGCGTGCGCTCAAGCAGCGGCGAAGCTGAAGGTAGGCGATCCGGCGCCGAAATTGCAGGTCGGAAAGTGGGCGCAGGGCGAGGAGGTGAAGGAGTTGGAGCGTGGCAAGGCCTACCTGGTTGAGTTTTGGGCGACTTGGTGCGGCCCGTGCATCATCTCCATCCCGCATGTGAACGAGATCCACACAAAATACCGCGACAAAGACCTGGTTGTTATCGGGCAGAACGTTTGGGAAAGGGACCCCTCGGCCGTGCCGCCCTTCCTCAAGAAAATGGGGCAGAAAATGACCTACCGTGTGGCGCTGGATACGGCTGCCGAAGGCGGCAAAATGGCCGAGACGTGGATGGAGGCCGCAGGGCAAAGCGGCATTCCCGCCGCGTTCCTCGTGGATAAGGCAGGTCTTATTGCCTGGATTGGTCATCCGATGAAGCTCAAAGAGGAACTGATCGAGCAGGTGCTCGCGGGCAGCTTCGATATCAAGAAAGCGGCCGCAGATTATGCAGAGCGCCAGAAAGCTGAAATGGAGATCGAGAAGCTGTGGGGCGAGTTCCAGCAACAGACGCGGAAGGAAGAATGGGACCGGGCTGAATCGACGCTCACGAGGATGGAGAATCTGCTGCCGGAGAACGAGCGCAGTGACCTCGGGCCGTTGCGGTTTAAGCTGCTTCTGAGCCGGGAAGATTATAAGCGCGCCTACAAGCTGGCTGGCGAATTGAGTGACGCACAGCCCGGAAATGCGATGATGCAAAACGACATCGCATGGGAGATTGCGACGAAAGAGGGCGTTGCCGAGAGGGACCTCGTGCTCGCGGAAAAGATCGCACGTCGTGCCAGCGAAGCCGCCAAAGGCGAGGACGCGGCCATACTCGACACCCTGGCGCGCGTGTTGTTCATGAAAGGAGAGAAAGAACAGGCAATCGAGTTTCAACAGAAAGCGGTCGATTTCGCGACGGGGGGCAGCAAGGCGCAGTTTGAGAAAGTGCTTGAGAGCTATAAACGCGGAAGACTTCCCAGCGAAGAGCCGGCCGCCGTGCTTCGGCGCGAGCTCAGCCGCAGCATTGACAAGGGGGAATGGGACAAGGCCGAAGCGGCCCTTAAGGAACTCGATAAGCTCTTGCCGGAAAAGGAACGGTCGCGACTGGAGATGCCACGTTTTCGCATACTCCTCGGGCAAAGGAATTATGCAGCGGCGTGGAAACTCGCAGCGGAGTTGAGCGACACGCACAAGGACGAACCGATGTTTCAGAACCAGCTCGCGTGGGAGATCGTGACCCGGGAGATCGACCAGCGGGACCTTGATCTAGCGGAGAGGATTGCGCGCCGCGGCCACGACGCGACCAAGGGCAACAACGCCGAACTCCTTGACACGCTGGCGCGGGTGCTGTTTATGAAGGGCCAAAAGGAGCCCGCGATCGAGATGCAGCAGAAGGCGGTGGAATTCGCCAAAGGACGACGCAAGGAGCAGTTTCAGGCGACGCTGGACAGCTATAAGGAGGGCAAACTACCCAAACCGTACTGAAGATCGGTTATGTTACAGTTCGGCCGCGCGCATCGCCCGTTGTGCTTAGCGGCTTGATTCAGAAGGAACGGGAAAAATACAAGGCAGACGCCGAAGCTGGTGCCAGCGGCAATCACTCTCGCGTGCGGGGGACGCGATCGGAGCCGTGATGGCCATGGCGAAAAGTCCAGTCGTAAGATTTTGCAATCGCCCGTTTCTCCTCGCGCGTTCGACCCAACAACCTGTCAATTTTCCGCGTCGTCTTTTTGAGTCGTGTTTTTCGCATAGGTTCGACTCTCCACAACAAAATCGCATTGCAACCCACGCTGCGCAAAGCGGTTTTTCCCTGAAGTGCGGCCCGCCAAAGGCTGGTCCCGTCGAGCGCTGAAATCATTTCGCACCCAGCCAGGGGTCCATGTCGAAGTCGTGACGGCGGAGCCGATGGTAGTTGATCCAGTTTGGCCGATCAGCGATCGGACGAGCCGGCGCTGGATTAATCGGTACAAAATCGTGTCGGATCCGGGATCAGACAGTTAGTCAAGTAAACCTGCGACGGTTATTTCAGGAGATCCCGCAGTTTAGCGGCATCGTGGGTTGGGGGCTGGCAGGCGGTGCCGGTACAGACGTAGGCGGTGGCGCGGGCGTCTTTGGGTTTGAGAGTTTGCGCGAACGGTTCGACAGGGCCGGTTGTGCCAAGAACCACTTTGCGCGGCTGCAGGACGGAATGGGATGCCCGGACCAACTCGCGCGCGTCCCTGGAGTTCGGGTCATGCGCGGCGATGACAGCGCGCCTGGGTTCCTCCATTGAGAAGTCGAGGGCCATGAGCATGTAGGGGACGGCCTGAGGCATTTTCTGGAGCCGTTCGGAGAAGAGACGAAGGGTCTTTTCGGCCGCGGCGCGGTATTCGGTGCGGCCGCTGAGGGCGGAGAGTTTCAAGAGGGCCAGGGCGGCGACGGAGTTGCCAGACGGTTCGGCGCCGTCGTAATCTTCTTTCACGCGGAGGATGAGGTCGGGAGTATTGGTGGGGGTTTGCCAGAAGCCGCCGTCCTCCGGGTCATAGAAGCGCTGGAGCATGGCGTCCCCAAGGTCGATGGCGAAGGCAAGGTGTTCTGGGGCGAGCGTGCACTGGTAAAGGTCGATGACCCCGGAGAGGAGAAATGCGTAGGCCTCGAGGAGTTGGACGTTATCGCGCTGGCCGTCGCGCCAGCGGTGATAAAGGGTGCGCGAGGAGGCGTCCCAAAGTTTGCTTTTCAAGAAAGCGCAGTTTTTCTCGGCGGCATGGAGATACTTGTCTTCGCCCAATACGACCCCGGCGCGGGCAAGGGCGCCGAGCATGAGGCCATTCCAGGAAGCAAGCACCTTGTCATCGAGATGAGGGCGGACGCGTTTGGAGCGGGCCTGCATCATTTTTTCCTTGGCGGATTTGAGCAGGGGGACATCGGCCGGCGGCAGGTTGGTGTCCACGACGCTGAGGACGTTTTGATTGGGGAGAGGGTCCGGGTCGCTATGATCGACAAAATTGCCCTTTTCGCTGATGCCATAATATTTGACGGCGACGTTGAACTCCTCCGGGGTGAGGAGTTTTCCCAGTTCGTCGCGGGTCCAGCAATAGAACTTGCCTTCCTTGCCCTCGCTGTCAGCGTCTTCAGCGGAATAAAATCCGCCTTCGGGGTGGGTCATGTCGCGCAAAAGATAGCGAATGATGTCGTGGGCGACGTCGGCATAGCCGTGCTCACCGCTGACCAGGAAGCAATCCAGGAAAAGCCCGAGGAGTTGGGCATTGTCGTACAGCATCTTCTCAAAGTGCGGCACGAGCCATTGGGCATCGACGGAATAGCGGGAGAAGCCGCCGCCGATCTGATCGTAGATTCCGCCCGAAGCCATGCGCTCGCAGGTGTGCAACACCATATTCACGGCCTCCTTGTCGCCAAAGCGGACGCCGTAACGTAGCAGATAAGACGGATGGCTCGGAGATGGGAATTTCGGCGCGGTACCCCAGCCGCCATGGACAGGATCGTAGCCGCGCTTCAACTCCTGGCCGGCTCTGCGCAAGTCGTCCGGACTGAGGACGAATTGATTTGTGGCTTCACGGGTGGTGAGCTCGTTAAGCTTGCGGTGCAATTCCTGCGAGGAGGCGGTCAATTGGTCGCGCCGCTCGGTCCAGGCCCGGTGGATTTGCTCAAGGACCTGAAGAAAGCTGGCGCGGCCAAATTTAGGTTCAGGCGGCCAGTAGGTGCCGCCGTAAAACGGCTTCAGGTCTGGAGCGAGAAAGACGTTGAGGGGCCAGCCGCCCTGGCCGGTCATGCCCTGCACGAAGGTCATGTAAATCTTGTCCACATCAGGCCGTTCCTCACGATCGACTTTGATGCTGACGAAATGTGCGTTGAGGAATTTAGCGACCTCCTCGCTTTCGAACGATTCGCGTTCCATGACATGGCACCAGTGGCACGTCGAATAGCCGATGCTGAGAAAAATGGGTTTGTTCTCCGAGCGGGCTTTGGCGAAAGCTTCCTCACCCCACGGGAACCAGTCCACAGGGTTGTGCTGATGCTGCAACAGGTAAGGAGATTTCTCGCGGGCGAGCCGATTCGAATGCGAGGCCGGTTTGTCGGTAATCACAAGTCCTTTCTCCAGTTGGGGGGCATCCCTGGGGCAGCCCAGAAGAATAGCCAGGCACGCGACGGCGCCCGCCAGCCTCCAACCGAATTTCAAAAACACTGCTGCACAATAAGCCGCGGCCGAGTGAATGTGAAGCGTGAATGGTTCCCTGCGGGAAACCCGAAGGTCAAAGGCCGAAGGCCCGCGGAGGGCGGAAGGGTTTTGCCCCTTCAACTCATCACTCTTTAACTCTTCAACGCTCCGCAAGTCATTCGGATTGGGAGTTCGACCTTCCTTCGGATTTCGCAGTTCGGATTTCGGATTTTGCTACTGGCCGGCCGCGATCCGTGGTCAAGCTTGGCGCGAATTCGGAGTTTCGGCCCTTTACATCACGCTCGCGCGCCAGAGATACAGCGATGCCGTCGTGCGATGCGGTTTCCAAAGTTCGCCGTACTTTTCAATCGCTTGCGGCAATGGCATCCGGCGACGCCCAAGCACGATCTTAAAGCCTTTCTGGATCGACAAATCATGGATCGGGAGTACGTCCGGCCTGCCAAGATTAAAGATGAGCAGCATTTCAACCGTCCACCGTCCCACCCCCTTGATGGTCGTCAGGCGCGCGATCAGCTCTTCGTCGGACATCCGGTCCACGGCCTCGAGGCTCGGCACGACTCCCCCGAGCGCTTTCTCGGCGCAATCGCGAACATACACAGTCTTCCCGCGCGAAAGCCCCGCCCCGCGGAGCCGTTCCGGGGTCAGGGCCAGTACTTCTGCCGGGGACGGAAAGCTGCTATTGGGGAACAGCGCCTCAAAGCGCTGGAGGATCGTGCCCGCGGCCTTGCCACTGAGTTGCTGATGAATTATGGCCCGGATCAGCGATTGAAACGGCGGAAAGCGATGTGGCTTGTGTTTGACTGGCCCGATGCGTTCGATCCACTTGCCCAACGCCGGGTCGCAACCGCAAAGGTATTCACACGCTTTCCGGTTCACAGAGGCGTTTCACAACTCGGGTGTGGCCACACGATAGAAGCGGTTTGCGGCGCCCGGCGCCGGATTGGTGACGGTCACGTTGCGATTGGTCGCGATACCGTTCACGTTGGTGAACTGAGTCCATGCAGCCGTGTCGAGCCCGTCACGAAATTGCACTGAATAAGATCGGTTCGACATTGCTATGAAGCGCAGCAGAGCCCCGCCGCCGGGCATTGTGCCGCTGAGTTCAACCCGAAACTTGCTGGTCGGGTCTGTCGGATCGGTGCCGGTATTAAACTCCTCCGCATTCGTAACTCCATCCCCATCGGCGTCGGCTCCGGGATCCGTGATGCCGTAAGCCTGCTCCCAGAAATCGGCCATACGATCTCCGTCTGCATCAATGTGAACGAAGAGATTGGCACCTTGGCTAACCACGCCCGGCGCGCTGTTGGCATAGTTGGTCACGACGACGGTATAGATGCCGATGTCGTTCGTGCTGGCGCTCGGGACCGTGTAAACCGCTGTCCCCTGACCGAATGGAACCACCGTGACACCGTTCTTGCGCCAGCGGAAGCCGAAAGGCAGCGTTCCCGCAACGTCCACACTAAAGGTTACCGGATCGCCAACAAACACGGTTTGGCTCAATGGTTGTTTTGTGACCACCGGATTCAGCAAAACCGTCAGCACTCCCGGCGCACTGAGGATTGATCCGCTGTCGTCGCTTACCACCGCAGTGTACTCGCCCTCATGAGTCGGTTGCACGTTTGTGATGGAATAGCTGGCCGCGGTCGCGCCAGGAATGTTTGCGCCGTTAAAGCGCCATTGGTACCTCAACGGCCCGGTCCCGATAGCCGTTACCATAAACGTTAGGTTCGTGCCGGGCCGGATGATAAAGCTGCGCGGCGGCGCCTGGATCGAGAGCGTGGCGAAGCTCGACCAGTTTGTCGGATCGTTGCCATAAGCATTGAGCACGATTCGTTTCAATGACGCGCCGCTGCCGTCGGCCCCGGAGGGCCACGGCGCCACGTCCTGATACTCCACGCGGTCCACGAGTATGAACGGAACCCCAGCGGCGGTCGGCGTGCCGGGCTTGTAAAGTTCGATGCTGTCCCGCGAATTGTCGAGCTTTCCCGTGAATGGCCCGAACATCGGCGTGTTGGTGAACAATCCGTACTTGCTCAAGAAGGCCATACGGTGAGCGGCACTGGTCGGATTAAAGCTGACCACCAACGCCGAACCGGACGGGGCAATCATGGCGCCTTGCGGAAAATCGAAATCGACCGCGTCGCGGAATCGCCAGGTGTTCGTCACCACTGCGGGATCATAGAGGGGCACGGAGTCGCCGGCAATATTCTGAATCTCGATAAACTCGTCGGCCACATTGTCCGCATTATTTGGCAGGTCAGGCGGGTGATACATGAATTGCCGAATCACGATAGGGCCGACGGCCGGCCCGGAGTTTGGACTCCCCAGCGTCGGGGTCACCTGGGCCACGAAATGTTCCTCACCATGGCTGTTGACGTAGCGCCCGAATGTAACGCCATCGTCAGCCGCGCCAAATTGAAACCCATGACTGAATCCGGTCAGATTGCCCATTGCATCTCCCGAAAAGAGGTACACTTCATCGCCGAAACTGCTCAGGCTGAAACTGTTGGTGTCCAGCGGATTAGCGTTGAACTGCGCTTCGGTAAAGACCATGAACGCCCCCGCCTCGATCATCGTGCCGTCGGCAATACGATATTTCTTTGGACGGGCGACGTCATCGGTCAAGAACCACCCGCCAATGTTTGCCGCCGCCCCGCCGGCGTTATAAAGCTCGATCGCATCGGAGGCCGAAGCGTCGGTCCGAGTCAGCGCTTCGGTGATCAGAACCGCTGGGATCGCGCTGGCGGGGTCGTCAGCGCCTGGCGAACCACCTGCGTTCGAGCTCGCACGCCAGTTTCCCGCGAAGCCATGATTTGGGTTGGCATTCGGATTCACGGGCACGAGAGAAAAGCCAAGTCCGTCGGGAGTGGCGGGCCACGGCGCGACATCGTTGTACTCAAACGACACGACAGTTCCCCCGAGGGTGTGAGCGATTGTGAGCCGTTCGCCTCCGTTATCAAGCTCGCCGCCGAAGACACCGTTGATTGCCGCGCCAGGGTACTTCGCGGCAAAATTGGTAGCGTTGCGGACCAGGACGAAGAACTCGCCCGGCAACAGTCGGGTGCCATTCGTGAACGTGAAACTGATCCCTTCGCTGAACGACAGCCCGCTCAGGTCCTGCGTCACTGAACCCGTATTCTTCAGCTCGATGAACTCGAATTCATCACCGTCAATTAAATTCTGGTCGGGCGGATGATACATGATCTCCGAGACCAGCAGTTTGCTGAAGTCCTGGAGGGTATAGAACGTCGCGTCCGTGATCGCGCTCCAAACGGTGCCGTTGAGGACCCGGGCCCGCACGCGGGTGGTGAAATTGATGGTGATGGGCGTTCCGGGCGTGTAGGCGATTGCCGTCGGGGAGATCGCCCCGCCGCGTCGTCGCGGATCCGACCCGTCGAGCGTGTAATAAATCGTTCCAGCGGTGTTATTGTTCGTCATATAGAGCGTGAAACCGGCTGGCACCAATCCCCCGAACGCGCTGAAGATCGGGGCGCTGACGCTTGGGAAAAGACCATCATTCCGCAGTTGGTTCAGCACCGTCGCCGGGCGCTGGCTAAAGTACTGGTTATAAATGCGATTCATTTCCGTCACCCATTGGTTCCGGGTATAGGGGACCGAAGACTTGGAATCGCCCCAACGGGCTGACTCAGCGACGATCGCAAGCTGAATCTCATTGCTGCGGACGAGGAACGAATTGCGCGCGCCTCGGGTAGTAAACACACCGCCGTTGAAAAAATGCCGCTGGATGTGATCGGCGCACAGCATGCGGAATTCGGCGTTGGCGTAAAGCCGCGACCAGACGTATTGCGGACTGCTTTTGGAAAATGTGCTCCCCTGCGCCGGATCGCCAGCGGGGAACGGCCCGGTGCGGTCAACGTTTATGTTCTCGATGAGCAGCGTGTGTTCGGAGTCGTGCGCGAAGAACCGGAACCCGAGACGTCCAACGCGATTGCGCATGCCGAACCAGTTATTCGGCGAATTATTGCTCAGAAAGTTCGAGATCGGTGCGTCGAGATTTCCGCCGTAAATGATCACCAACATGTAATCGATGAGGTTTGGCACATCCAGGAGGTTTTCATAGGCCGGATTTGGCGTGCCATCGACGTTGAGTCCCTGCACCCGGAAGTAGTTGGTGTCATTGGCAAACCCGTTGGCGGCGGCCTGCCAAAGCCGGAGCCAGGCGTCGAGGTTGCCGTCTGTCGCTTCAATGTTGTATCCGAGGTCGGGGTCCACCTTCACGACATCATAATCCTCCGCGCGTCCACCAAAGTAACTTTCACCATAGGCGGCCTCGGAACGTTCCTCGGTATTGTAAAGACCCCAATATTGTCCGTTGACGTAAAGGTGGAAAAAGTCGCCGCGGGTGGAATGGTGGCCCATGGCAATTTGCGCATCCCGCGAGAACGAATCACGCACACAGATCATGCGAGCATCGTTTTGGAAAGCCCAGGAATAATTCTGCATTGTCCGGAGGTCGAATTTGTCAAACTCCTCCGCGCCTTCGGGACCAAAGACCGGGAAGTGAAGTTTCGGCTCGCCATACTCTCTGCGGAAAAAGAAGCGGAAGGCATGCTTGGGGTTGTCGCCGCTACGGCTGAAGCCGCCGCGAATGCGAATGCCGGCATTGATCTGAAAACCTTCTCGGCCGTCTGGATAAATTAGTTCCAGCGAGGTAGGCCGTTCCCAGGTAATTTCATCGCCGCTCGGGTTCGCATAGATCCCTGTCGCGGGATCAAACAAATGCCTCAGGTCAGTCACAACCGAGAAAGTGGGTATCGACTTCAGCGCGTCTTTGAGCTGCGGCCCCCAAACGGCATTGTTCACGATATCGGGGTCCATGCCATAATCGATGATCTGATTCGCGCCAATTCGGCCCGCGTTGGGCCATTCCGGCGTTGGCCGCTGGCCGGTGGGAGATTGCAGGATCACATCGTTAAGGAAGATGTAAGTGTGCGTATCAACGTCCGAGGATAGCAAACCAGTTTTGTAGGCCACAGCGCGAATCATGCGTGTGCCATTGATGAAAATTGGACCCGTGTAGGGCAGGCCGCTGGTCGCGCTCGGCGTGCTGCCGTTGGTGGTGTAGCGGATGCTTGCGCCTGCGGTGGCGGTCGTAATGACAAGGGAAAAATTTGTCTCATAAAATCCCCGGTCATGGTTGAATTTGGTGTCCGAGACAAATCCCGAGAACCCTCCGCTGTTGAAGCTCCCGGGCGTCGGCGTGGAAAGGTATTGCGCGGTCAATCCGACCGGCCGGTATTCGGCCAATTCGGCCATGATGAAAAAGTCCACATCGGCTGCGCTTTGATTCAGGCCGTGAATGGCCAGCAGATTATTGCCGGTGCGCAGCAGGCTGAGATGCTCCGTGACATTGATGTCCTCGTAGTCCACGCCCAGATGGGATCCTGTCGCGGCGGAATTCCATGTCGGCGTGGCCGGCGCGAGCCGCCGCGCCACTTCCTGTCCGTTCAGCCAGGCGACGAACCCGTCGTCGTAACGCATTTGTAACGTAAGCGACGTAAAGGAAGCGGGGTTGCCCACGGCGAAGGGAATGCGGATGAACGCTGAAGCGTTGTTGCTGCGCATTTGGGTTTGGATATCCGTGCGGATGTTGCTGCGGTATCCCAGGCTCCCGCCACCGGATACCGGCGTCGAACGCACCTGCAGACCCCCTCCCGCTACGTTCCCAACTAAACGAAACGCCGTGGCATTGAACGTTGTAAACGTCCCCTGTGCCGCAAACAGCTCGAGTTCGGAGCCACCACCCCTTTCATAAAAAACCAGGCGCAGCGGATATTCGCCTGGGGCTGGGAAATTGAACGTCCCGAACGTGTCGGCCGGGCCGCGGGGATCGCCCCACGCCATGGAGAAAGTCCCTACGTTTAAGCGGAAACCATCGTCGCTGTTCACGCCAAAGGTCCACGGACCGGCGGCGGGAATCGTGACCGTTGCGACCGCCTCAATGACGAAGTCCTCCACATCTGCCCCAATGGTCAATCCGGGAAAGGTCCGATCTCCGCTAAAGTTGGCGCCACCGCCCGTGTTGACGTAATTGATTACCGGAGCATTCTCGGAATACACGACCGTTTGCTGCGACGGGGTCGCGATGACCGTATCGGCCGCTGCCAGGGAACTTACCTGCACATTGGCCTTAAAGTTGCGCACGGCGAAGCCGGGCACGGCGGTCTCGTAACCGACACCGTTCGTTCCGGCCAGCCAGGAAGCGTCGCTGAAATCGTTGGTCCGCCAGGTATTGCCCAGGGCGCCGTCTGTTGGCACAAGGACGCGCACCGGCTGTGTATTCATGATCAGGCGCGTCACCTGAACGCTTTGGGCCAGGCCGTAGGAATAATTGGCCCGCTGCTCGGGAAAATGGATTTCCGTTGCAATGGTTACCCCATCGGGCCGCACCAGGGCCAGGTACTCGCCTTGCGCTTCAAGGTTGAAACTGGTGTGCAGGTTCGCGCCCGGCACGCGCCGGTCTTTGCCGGACGCGAATACGACCATGAAGCTGCTTGGGCCGAGGTTGGTGGTGGGAAAGGTCCATTTGGTGAGGTCATTGGTGTCATCGGTCAGGTGCCAGCCCGCGAGATTGACGGAGCTGACGCTGGTGTTGAAAAGCTCGATCCAATCGGGAGAATCGCCATCCTCGTCCTGAAGGCCACCGCTATTATCGGCCAAAAACTCGGTGATTATCACCGATTGCTGCGCCGCAGCGGGAGTCGCTCCGGCCAGCGTTAGAGTAAAGACCAACAGCACCAAACCCAAGTCTCGAAACTGCATAGTTTTAGTCCCGGAAAGGCGGAGGGCGCACAGGCATTCCACGGTTGCATGTAAGGGCCGCAACCGCCATCTCATGGTATTCATTTACTGTAACAGATAGGCGGGCAGGTTAAAGCCAATTCTCTGAAAAAATCGGTCCCGGCGGTGATCTGGCCGGGCGATTGCTTGCCCGCGCCCGTGACGCGCGGCGATCTCCACGCCCGTGACTCCCGCCAGACGACGCCCTTGGTCCAAATCCCAAAGAGCCGTTTACGGGTATGGCTCGGGAGTGGGTGGGGGGCGCGAGGTTGCGGGCAGAACGGCCGGCACACTATTTAGCAGATGCCGCTGCCAGTTCATCAGGTCGCTCTGGTGCGTGTCCCAGTCTTTGGCCAGCAGCACCAGCGTCGCGCGGCTGGCGATCAGCGTTGGATCGATTCCCAGTTCAGTCGCGGCGCGGTTCCGCCGCTTCTCCAGGTCGTGCATGCGGCGTTTTTCCGCTTCGCTCTGGCGATAGGGCATCATGCGGATCACGCCCGGAGGCCGTTTCAACGCCAGTCCCTTTTTGACCGCTTTGACCACCGCATCCCGGCGTCGTGGCGTCAGATGCCTCGGCAAGAGGTCCTTGACGTCGCTGGCGGCGGTGGCCGCGTTCGCCAGTTGAACCATCGTGTCGGGCGGCAGAATGAAAAAGGGCGGCCGGTTGGACTTGATCGCTTCGTGCTCACGCCAATGCCATAGCTCGCGCAAGACCCCAAGGGCGGCGGGCTGCAGGTGATGGCTCCCCTTGACGCGCCAGACCACATCCGGGTCCGCCGGGCGAATCTGCGCGCAATCCTGGATCAGGCGCTGGCACATCTCGCGATGCCATTGCAGGCGGCCTTTCTGCATTAGTTGGTCGCGCAGGGTATCCGCTAAAGGTTTCAGGTACCGGGCATCGTTGCGCGCATATTCCGCCATGCGTTCGGTCAGCGGGCGGCGGGCCCAGTTCGCCTTTTGCGGGCCTTTCTCCAGGTGGATGCCAAGAAATCGACTCACCAGGTTGTTCAGCCCGAACTCGCGAATGCCAATCAGGCGGCTGGCCAGCATCGTGTCAAAGATCGACCCTGGCACAAAATTGAGGGTCTTGCGCAGCAGGCGCAGGTCATAATCCGCCCCGTGCATGATAACTTCGTGGCGGGCCAGTTCCTCGAGGACCGGAGTGAGGTCCACTTTGGCAAGGGGATCGAGCAATTCGTCGCTGCCTTCAATGCTGATCTGGATCAGGCAAAGCTTTTCGGGATAGGCATGCAAACTGTCGGCTTCGGTATCCGAAGCGACCCACGATGCCTTGCGCAGCCCGGGAAGAAACCCTGCAAGCTTTTCGTCCGTATCAATCACTGCCCAATATAAAACAAAAGC
>JAKEEH010000229.1 GCA_022616725.1 Limisphaerales bacterium
AACAAGCCGCAACAGGCCGAGAATTCCAACAAAACTGAGAAGCACCTTGTTGAACGTCGTCCAATGCTGAATGAAGCCGGAAGCAATGACAACGACAGCGCAGATGATCCAACTCCACCAGCTTTTGTAGATCTTGTTCAAGGTACGATGAGCGTAACAATTAAGCTGAGGCACCCGCCGACAAAATGTCAAACAATCTACAGCTCATCGGCACGTTATCCGCGTTGGCTCCGGCGCCGTGATACTTCCACTAAAACCCTTTGGCTTTTTGCTCCCCGTTGACGCTCCGATTTCCCCGGCCTGATAAGCCATAATTCCCCTGCTTCCCATACCAACGGTCGCGCACCGCTTTCCCCGCTCACTGCACAAATTGCTGAAGGATCTTTCCAGGTTCTTCGCTGTTTTCGGTGGAGTCAACCCGGCGTACTGCGAACCGACTCGCATCTCAGTTCAGCAAGGTCCAAAACCCCGTGAGGGGTGGCATGCTTATAGGAACCGAACCGGCCATACACCCTTTTTGTTTTTTCAGCGGCGCGCGAGACTCGGCATCCGCCCAATCAAGGTGGGCAACCGTAAATTCGTGCCATATAGTGATGATACGTCATCGCGCCGCCGCGCCGTTGAAAAAACAAAAGATAGGTTTGAGGTGGTGCCGATCCTATAAGCATGCCACCCCTAACGGGGTTGACCGCCACGTTGCCCAGGGTTGCGAGCGGGCGGAGCATTCCGCTGAAAACGGGGAGGAACCTCTTTCCAAGTCGTAAATACCTCATTTCAAGAGACTTACAACTCCAAATCGGCCCTCGTCGCAGAAACGCTTCAAAGTTTGTCAACCCCTCTTTCAAGTTTTTTGGCGCATACTGGCGCATACTGGCGCATACTGGCGTACACTGGCGTGTTAGACCGTATCCGTTCACAAAACCGCCGAAAACCCGTGGTATAATATGGCCAGTATGAAAACGAACGAGTTTGACGGTTTTAGCTCTTGGGTCCTTGGGACTTCAGCCTTCCTTCGGCCTTCGACCCTCGCGCCTCGGACTTTGGAGAAAGTGCACCATTTCTACACCATTTTGTCACCAAATTTAGGCCTGCGTGATGAAAAACCCCAACAAAATCGGCCCTTTTCACAAATCGAACCTATTTTTGGTGAAATTTTTGTCCCGACGAGTTACAGCTTAAGCACAGATCCGAACCAGCAGCCGATCCATTCCCGCTCTGGCTCAGCCACTCCCAATCGCCGGAAATCGTACAAAACTAGTACATTTCTAGTACAAAAGGTGGGGGTTCAATTCCGCCGCTTCAGCCGTTCAAACGAGTCCGCCCACCGCAAAACTGGACATTTCTGGACATTTCTGGACGAAAACAGGGGAGGGGGTGTCCGGAAAATGACCGGGCCCCTGATCCAACCTTGCCGATCCAACGATTCAACCGTTTGCCTCCCGGAACTTCTTACCGGTCCCCCTCTTAAGAAACTCGTTGTGGAAGTGTTTGAATCCCAGGAAGTTGCAAAGAGATCGCGTTTGGTGGAATCGCGACTCTGTAACCCCCGACCTGCGGGCGAAGCCTCGGTGCAAAACAAAATCCAACTTGAGGGGGCTGATCTCGTGCCGGCTGTTCGCCAATCCAAGGGTACCTCTGCGTACGCAGTCCAACGCCGCCGAACCAACGAGAGTTTCTTCCACCATCAGCGCCCGCCGGACGTCCTTGCTTCAACTCTTAATATACCATGAATGTCTTGACATCAAAATCAAGTCGAGTAGAACGGAGACGCGGAATGTTTAGGCCAATGACTTCCAATCTATCTGCCCTTTCAGGCATCGATTTAACGAAATCCTCTGACCTGATAACTTTATGTTGACCCTGGAACACCTGGCCGCGCTACGTGATGCCTATCGCGATGCCCTTGATGCGCGCGTTGCCGAATTCGAAATCGGCGGCCGGCTCTTCGCATTCAATTCGCGCCCTTACCTAATGGGCGTGATCAATCTCTCCGCCGATTCCTGGTATCGCGAAAGCGTTTGCCTTACGGTCGAGCAGGCGGTGCAACGCGGTCGGGCGCTCCACGCTCAGGGCGCAGACCTGGTCGATGTTGGCGCGGAATCCACCCTGGCTCACGCCGCGCGCGCTGAGGTGAGCGTTCAAATCGCGAAACTTCTTCCAGTCCTCGAGTCCTTGCGGGCCGCGGGCGTCCTGGTTTCCGTCGAGACTTACGATCCAGCCGTAACGCAGGCATGCTTGAAGGCTGGAGCGAACGTCCTCAATTGGACCGGCACCGATGAGCCGGAACAGTTCTTTGAACTCGCGGCAAAATTCAACGCCGCCGTCGTTATCTGCTACGTCCAGGGCCGAAACGTGCGGGAGGTCGGCGATTTCGACTTGAACGCCGACCCAATTGCCCCGATGGAAAGTTACTTCGAGCGGCAAATCAAACGCGCCGAGCAAATTGGTCTCGGAAAACTTATCATTGATCCTGGCCTCGGCTTCTACTATCGCAACCTCCAGGACAGCGCCACGCGCGTTCAACACCAGATGAAAGTCTTCCTGAACACCTTCCGACTGCGCAAACTCGGCTATCCGGTGTGCCACGCCCTGCCGCACGCGTTCGAGTATTTCGGCGAAGAGGTCCGCTGCGCCGAACCGTTCTTCGCGGTTCTGGCCGCTCTCGGCAAAACCGACCTGTTCCGCACACACGAGGTTCCGCGCGTCAAGGCCGTGCTGGACACGCTAAGGGTCTTTTGATTGCTGCGTTAGCCGACTGGGAACGCTAAGATTTTTAGAAATGAGCCGATGGATTCTATTGCTGGCTGCGCTCCTGTTGGCGAATTCTGCCGATGCAGCCACTTCGCGCCCCAATATTGTTTGGATTGTAGGCGAGGACATGGGACCGGAGCTGGGGTGCTACGGCGATCGGTATGCGCGCACGCCGAACATCGATGCCTTGGCACGGCAGGGAACACTGTTTACTCGCGCCTTTACTCACGCTCCGGTCTGCGCGCCCAGCCGCTCGGGGCTGATCACTGGCCGCTATCCGACGAGCATCGGGACGCATCATATGCGCTCGCAACTTCTCAAACCGCCTGCGACGTTCACTCAGCGCTTGCGCGAGTGCGGTTACTTCGTCGCCTGGCCGGGCAAGACCGATTTCAATTTCACCCGGCCGAAAGAGGCATTCGATTCCACCAATTCCTGGCGCAAAACCCTTCCGCCCCAGCCATTCTTTGCTTATGTCAATTTGCCGGCTACGCACGAAAGCCAGATCCGCGCCACGCCGGAGCAGTTCACGAAGAATATCGCGCGATTAACGCCCGCTGACCGTCACGATCCCGCAAAGGCAACGCTGCCGCCCTATTATCCCGACACGCCGGAGACGCGCCGGGACTGGGCGAACTACTACGACCTGGTCACCGCGGTGGATTACCAGGTCAAAGACGTTTTGGCTGACATCGAGCGGCTCGGCGTCGCCACCAACACGATCGTGGTTTTCTTTGGCGACCACGGGCGGGGATTGCCGCGCGGCAAACGCTGGGTTTACGACAGCGGGATTCGCGTGCCCTTGATAGTCCGTTGGCCGGGCGCGCTCAAACCAGGCTCCCGCCGCGAAGATCTCGTCTCCTTTATTGATTTTGGGCCCACCGTCTTGAGCCTGGCCGGCTGCGCCGTGCCAAAAGAGTTGGATGGCCAGATTTTCCTTGGCCCGCAGCGCGCGCCCGACCGGAAATATATCTTCGCCGCCCGCGACCGCATGGACGAAGCCTTTGATCGCATTCGCTGCGTTCGGGACGCTCGGTTCAAATACATTCGCAACTTCTACCCCGAATTGCCGTACGCGCAGCGAATCGACTACATGGAAGAAATGCCGACAACGCGCGTTTGGCGGGAATGGAATGCTGAGGGCAAACTAAATCGGGCGCAGAAACTTTGGTTCGCGAAAACGAAACCACCGGAGGAACTCTACGACCTTCAACGGGATCCCCATGAAATCAACAACCTCGCGGCCTCGCCGAAACACTCGGCGAAGTTGGCCGAATTGCGAGCGGCGCTCGACCGGTGGATTATTGAAACGGGCGACATGGGCGCTATCGCCGAGACCGAATTGATCGCGCGCGGCCTCGTCGCAGACAAACTGACTGAATATCAGGCCCGGGTGAAACCGTTGCCGGAGAAGCTAAAGCTGTGACCGACGCCCCTCCCCAAACGCCGCCAAAGCGCGTCTGGCCGCGGTATGTGCTCGCGGCATTCCTGCTGTTTCTCATTTCGTCGGCCTGGTGGATCAGCCGCGAAGTGCGCCGCCTGAAATGGATGAAAGCCAATCGCGATACCAACGCTCTCCTTCTGCCGGCGCGGCCCGCCCCAGCGGATATGTCCTGGACCAATGGGATGGTCTGGATCCCGGGCGGCACGTTTTGGATGGGCTCGGAGGACGGCCAGCCGGATGAGAAACCGATCCACGAAGTCGTCGTTGACGGTTTCTGGATCGATCAAACAGAGGTCACAAACGAGCAGTTCGACAGATTCGTCACCGCCACCGGTTACGTGACCGTCGCCGAGCGCAAACCGAATCCGCAGGATTACCCCGGTGTGCCGCCGGAAAAGCTCGTCCCGGGTTCGATCGTCTTCAAACCGCGCCCGGATATCACTTCGCTCGACGATCATTTCCAGTGGTGGGAGTACGTTCCCGGAGCAAACTGGCGCCACCCCGAAGGGCCGCAATCCAGTGTTGCCGGGCGCGCGAAACACCCGGTCGTGCACGTTTGTTGGTATGACGCGGTGGCGTATTGCGAATGGGCCGGCAAACGGCTGCCGACCGAAGCGGAGTGGGAGTTCGCCTCGCGGGGCGGGTTGGGCCGCCAACCCTATGTCTGGGGGCAGGAACAAACTCCCGGTGGCAAATGGCTCGCGAACATCTGGCAAGGAAAATTTCCGCACGAAAATACTGAAGCCGACGGCGTGAGGACGACCGCAGCCGTCGGTTCTTATCCTGCCAACGGTTACGGTCTGTACGACATGGCCGGCAATGTGTGGGAATGGTGCGCCGACTGGTATCTGCCGAATTATTACGAGCAAAGTCCGCGCCGCAATCCCCCGGGACCGGACGAGAGTTACGATCCGAACGAGCCCGGCGTAGCCAAACGCGTCCAGCGCGGCGGCTCCTATCTCTGCAGTGACCTATACTGCATGGGCTACCGCCCGAGCGCGCGCATGAAAGCTTCGCCGGACACCGGCCTGTCGCACACGGGCTTCCGATGTGTCAGGAGCAGATAACGCTTCCGCCACCGCTCACCCCGCTCGACACCGCGTTCTCAGAACATCATTTCTTC
>JAKEEH010000230.1 GCA_022616725.1 Limisphaerales bacterium
AGCGCCGAACCTCAGACAGAGAAGGAACTCAACGAGAAGAAGAAAAAGTTGGGAACAACATCGTTTTGCCTCTTGACGAATTGCCCTAATGGGCGACCCCCCCTCGTAGAAGACGCTGCCTGCAACAGCAAATCCTCCCGCTAGAAATTCCATCGCAAACGGGCTCAACCCAAGAATGCTGACCTGCGACGACGCTTTTACGAATTCTGCATGCTTAAACAAGAGCATTACCAAATAACGAAGGCCACCTACTCCCACTAATGAATATACGAGTAGGAGCGCCCAATGGACCACTCTCGCCATGGGAGACAGCCCTTCCACCCTCGCCTTCGTTTTAGAAATTAGGATGGCAGTCCAAGTAGTGCCACCACTTCCCATCCAAGATAAAGCTTAGTCATTTGCTCGCAGCACTAGCTCCATCAGTTACCCCCCAAATCACCATTTCGAGAATTCCCACTCCGGCTGACAATGGCTCGATTACATTGATCCCTGCGATCGCTTCGGCTGCTTCAGAGATTACCATTATGGTAGCGGGAATGTACGGGGTGGCCGCGGGGTCAGTCCCAAGTGAGTTACACTTTGGTATGATAGAGGCGACTGCTCAAGTGCGTCCATGTGCCCATGTTGAGTTGTTCGGTGATCCATTTCAAGGTCATGGTGGTCTCGGTGCGCAATCGCCGCGCGATGCGAATCTTGCGCGGGTCGCCTTTGCGCGTCTGCCGCAGGTCTCGCCGGGTCCATATCGATCACTTCAGCGAAAGGACGGGGCAGTAGTCGCCGATCCGCTCGCGCTTCCACCAATGGCCGGTTTTGCGGCGCTCGGCGGGCGTGGTGAAATGGTAATTGTAGAGCGTGGCGCGGAGGTATTTTGGCGGTGCCTGCGGGAAGGGATTTTTGTCAAGTAATTGTAATATCTGCGGTGAGCCACGGAGCAGCTTTTCGCAAAAGCGCATGAACCATGGATTGTCACGGTAAGTGCCCAGCGCTGCGAACCACATCTGCCAATCGAGACGGGGTTGGTGCGGCGCGACAAATCCCGGGCGGCGGTCCAGGGCGCTGGGCTTGTATTTGAATTCGTAGGCGTGCCAGGTTTGGCCATCGTTACTGCCTTCGATGATAATCTCGGGCCGGTTGGTGGTCATGATGGCGAAGAGACCATAGTTGTTGATACTGCGGAGTGGCGCGGCGACGTTGTAGAGGCGAGCGAGGAGTTTGGGTGGATCAAATGATCCCCGGAATCGGGCGTAGGTGAGCATACCACTGACGAGAAGGACGAGAACTGCGACGACGGTGATGGCGATTCGGCGCGTTCTGACGATGAGGACCGACGACGACGCTGTCGTTTGTGACGTTCCTTTCGCAGCCGTCTGCCATTGTTTTGGGATAAGCGCGCGAACGGCAGCATCATCCAGCAGAAGGATGCAGAGCACCACCGTGAGGAGATTGAAAAAGGTGTAGTTACCCGTCACAGCGATGCCAATTTGAAGCAGGACGAATGCGCCCCCCGCGACGAATCTAAGCCGCCGCGGAAACAAAATGAGGAAAGGCAACACGAGTTCGACAAAGAACATCACCGCAACGCTGAACTTGTGGAATCCGAGGGGCAGATGGTGCGCGTGCCAGGCAATTGACGTGGGAAGAGGCTGAGTTTCGTAGTGATAAGCCAACGCGGTGAGATTGTGCCAGGCTGGGTCGTGACTGAGGAGTTTGACGCAGCCGGACATAAACATGAACCGGAAGAGAAGCCAGCGGAGCAGCCAAAGCACCGCACGCGACGGAGGCAGGCCGGATTGATTGCGCAGCCAGAGGAGTGGCGCAAAGAAGATAGCAAGAAACCCTGTTTCCAGGAGCAGCGCGTCCCATTGGTAGCCGAGGAAGACGCCGGAAACCACGGAGAGGGAGAGGTAAAGCGCCCAGCAGAGCGCGAGACAAAGCGCCGGAGCGAGGCCGACCATCGCTAATACCGCCAGACCCGCGCCTGCGCCCGCCTGAAGCCGCAGGCTGGCTTCGCTGGCACCGATCCAGCAAAAGGTTGGAAAGAGGAAGTAACGTTTGAGGCCGACTTGCTGTTGGTCGGCGGTTTGGCGCAACGAAGACATCATGTCATTCGGGGTGAGAATTCCGTTTTCGCCGATAAGTCCCGGAACCTGAACATAGAGTGAGAGAAACGCGATTAAGTAAACCAACGCCACACCGCGCACGAAAATCGATCGGACCAGGTAATAGCTCGGGCGTTGGACGCCAGGCCCCCAGAGCAAGCGGGTCAGGCGCGAGAAAAATGTCCGGTGCCGCGCGACGATGCGGTACCAGAACTCGGACACCGGCGCGAAACCAGGCAGGTTCTGATAGGCCCAGACGGTCCAATGATGCCCACGCGGCAGGGCCAAAGCACGGAATACGGCGTCTGCGCCGTGATAAACCGAGCCGTCGGCGGAGACCAGATGGACGGCTCCGGCCATCGCGTCGCGCGAGATCTCGGGGAAGCGCTGGGGCACGGATTCGTGCTGGTAAGGGATGTATTCGACTGCATCGTCGGTCGCTTCGTTCCAGCGCGCAATCCAGCGCCGGCAAAAGCCGCAGTCGCCGTCGAAGAGCATCACGGGCTTCGCCGGCGGGGCTGAAACTTTGGCGGCGTTGGAGGGCGAGGGGTTGGTCATTCAATCGGCGGTTGAACAGTGATGCAAAGAACGTACGACAGTTTTGGTTCTGGCAGCGGGACGCCGCTGAAACCCGCAGGCAAGACGCCTACGCTACACACTAAATGGCTCGTTCTCATGGCCCCATTATATCATGGGTTTTTCATGGAAACGCCGGAACGGCAAATTTGAAACATCCAGACGTTTCAGATTGTTTCAGACTGTTTCAAAATAGTATTTGACAGAGTATTGGAACGGCCTAATGCAGCATCGGGTAGGGGTTCGGTTCCCGGAGCAGCTTCGCTTCGAGGTCGAGGTAGAAATCCAGACGACGATCGGTTTCGGCGTCGTCGATGGCCCGGGCCATCAGAATATAGGTGGCGTAGTGGTTGCCTTCGGACTCGACCAGGCTGGCGTAAAATTGCGCGAGGTCCGGATCGGAGGAGATCAGTTCGGAGGAGGCAAGAACCTGGAATTTTTCGCAACTTCGCCCTTCGATCAGTGCGCAGCAGAGAAGGTGGTCGATGACCTGCTGGCGTTGACCCTGGCGGACGGAGCGCATCAAGCCGCTGATCCAGCGGCTTGGGTAGGGCTGTGTGAAAGGTATGTTCCGGCGTTTGAGCAGATCGAGGACGAGTTGGAAGTGCTGCAACTCCTCGATGGCAATGGCGTTGAGTTCCTGAACGCGATCATAGAGGTCGCGATATTTTTCGAGATTCAGAGCGGTGGTGGCGGCTTTGCGCTCCAGATGGGCGTGATCGACCAAAACAGCCGGGAGATTTTTCAAGACCCGCGGCAACCAATCTTCCGGAATCTTTTCGCGAAATAACAACACCGAACAAAGTGTAACCAAGAGCGGGTTGACTTGTCATCCGAATCGAAGCACAACCACGGATGGCACGGATTTTTGAAACTACAATTCTAGTGAGCAGAAATAAGCATATCCGTGCAATCCGTGAAATCCGTGGTTGCCCATCGCGCGTGACGGATGTTCGTAGCCAGGTCACTTGTTAAATCGGAAATTCACCAGATCGTAGTCTTGCATCACATAATTCTTGGTTTCCAGGCGTTGTTTGCCGGCGCGTTTGGCTTCAGTCTCGCCACCGGCGGCAATAAAATCCGCAAAGCTGATGATCTCCGCGCGAATGAATCCTTTCTGGATATCGGAGTGAATTGTGCCCGCGGCTTCCCACGCGCTGACACCCTTTCGGATGGGCCAGGCGCGGTTTTCCTTGCCGCCGACGGTCAGGAAGCAGATGTAGCCGGCGTCTTGAAAGGCGCGCAATACCAATTTGTCGGGATCTTCCAGTTCCTGAGGACTGGCCACGATGATGGGCTTGTTGGTGCAGAAATTGTGGGCGGCGACGGCTTTCATCGCCTCAGCATCCAGGCTGCTCCCGAAGATGAACTGTTCGCTTTCAAGAAGAGTTTTGATTCTCTCCAGAACAACCCTTTCGGGTTCAGGAGGGTTGCGGCCGAGGCGGGTTTCGACGGCTTCGAGGTCCTTGAGAATCAAATCAGCGCGGCCTTCCGGCGAAGCGAGGACCGCATCGGCGTCCAGTAATGCGTCGTCGCCGAGAAGATCGACTTGCGCATACGTCTTCTTTTGGGCTTCGACGAGCTTATCGGCCTGGTCCAGCCGGGGGTCTTTCAGGTTTCGTTTGCCGAGCGGCAGGCCGGTGATTCCAAACAACGCAAGTTTCATTCGGCTTCATTAGGCCCGCCGATTGAGGCGGTCAAGTCCACAACACCCCACAACACCCCCAGCAGCGCCCGCCTTTACATTTTGCAACGGCAGCTTAAGCTTCGAAGTAGCCAGACGTAATGTGTTGGCGAGGTGCGGTTGGAGAGTGAGCGTATGCGTTAGAAAACCAAAAGCACAGAAAGGAGGCCATCATGGCCACATTTCTCATGTTGGGAAAATATTCCAGTGAAGGTGTCAAAGGCGCGTCGGCCGCCCGCACAAAAACGATCAGCGGAATGATCGAGCAGTGCGGGGGAAGAGTGGACGCGATGTACGCGCTGCTGGGAGAGCATGACCTGGCATTTATTGTCACGATGCCGGGAATCAATGAAGCAACAAAAGCGTCATTTGCGATCAGCAAAGCCACGGGCATCGCGTTTTCCACCAGCCCGGCGATGACCGTGAGCGAATTCGATCGGCTGGTGAGTGACTGAATCGGGTCCGCTCGGCCGCGAATTGATTTCGCGTCGAGCGGCCGTTAAATGAAAGAGAGGCGAAAATGCCTGCACGAAAACTGAAAGAATTCCTCGACAGTAATCACGTCAAATATGTCCAGTTGACCCATTCGCCGGCTTACACGGCGCAGGAGGTGGCCGCGATGGCGCACATTCCGGGCAAAGAGATGGCCAAGACTGTCATGGTAAAGATCAAAGGCAAACTGGCGATGGCGGTATTGCCGGCCAATCGGAAAGTGGTGCTGCAAGACCTGCGGGACATTACCGGCGATGAAAGCGTAACATTGGCCAGCGAAGCAGAGTTCCAGAGCGCTTTCCCGGATTGCGAACCCGGTGCGATGCCGCCGTTCGGGCCGCTTTACGGCATGGACGTATATGTGTCGCCCAGCCTGGCCGCGGATGAGGAGATCGCGTTCAATGCCGGCACGCATACCGAGGTTATCAAGATGGCTTACCGCGACTTTGAGCGTTTGGTTCACCCCCGGGTGGTGAGCTTCAGCACCTGAGTTCGGGTAAAGGCAGCAGCAGCGGACGAGCGAAAAAGGCCTCTCGGCGGCCACCGCTCATTCAATGCGACTCTTTCATTTTCTGGCCGCCTTTGAGGCCGTCCAGGCGAGGACTTGTTTGTCCGCGAGAAGGCGTTCGCGAAGTTTGGGATAATTTACCTGCTGCACTGGAATATTTTCATCGATGGCAAGACAGCCCGCGGTAGCGGCGGATTGTGCGAGGATCATGAAAACCGGTTCCATGCGGATGGAGCCATAAGCGATGTGCGAAGCGGCGAGGCATACGGGGACGAAAAGGTTTTCGCACTGGCGCTGCTTTGGAACGAGGGAGCGGTAGGAGATGGGGTAGGGCTTCACCGGGACTTGCACATCGCCTTCGTTTTCAACCCTGCCTTTCCTGACAATGCGCTGGACGTTGTGTGAATCCATGTTGTAGGCGCCGAGGCCCACCGAATCGTCGGCGACGATCGTGCCGCGGCAATTGTGCTCGGTCATCACATAATCGGAAATCATGCGGCGCGCTTCGCGGACGTAGAGCTGGTTGGGCCAGCCGCCGGTGTCCTGAAATTCGTCTTTGCACGGTCCCCAGCGTTGCATTTCCTGGCGAATATTTTCGGGTACGCGCGGGCTGGTCGCGAGAAAGGTGATGAAGCTGCGGGTGTAATTCTCGTGGCGGCGGGCGATGGACTCGCGCTCGCTGTAGCTGGCTTCAGGATAGTCGTAACTCTCGCCGATGAAATCGGTGGAAAACCCGCCGTTGTTGTTGATGTCGGTTTTGTGGTTCGGCATCCAGATCGGATTCCAGAACTCGCTGAGTTTG
>JAKEEH010000231.1 GCA_022616725.1 Limisphaerales bacterium
GGACAGACGCTTCAGCCCACGGCGCTGGTGCATGAAGCCTGGCTCCGCTTGGTCGGGGACCGAACTCCGTCATTCAAGAATCGCGAACATTTCTTCCGCGCCTCGGCCGAGGCGATGCGTCGCATTCTGATTGACCGTGCGCGGCGGAAACACACCCAGCGGCATGGCGGTGGTTACCGCCGCATCGATCTGGAAGGCTTTGATCTGGCCGCTCCCGCCTCTGATGACCAACTGCTGGCTGTGAATGAGGCCCTGGAGAAACTTGCGCTCGAACATCCCGTTCAAGCAGATTTGGTCAAGCTGCGCTATTTTGCAGGGCTGACCAACGAGGAGGTTTCCGAGGTTATGGGCATTTCCGTTTCCACCGCCAAGAATTATTGGACGTTTTCCCGCGCCTGGCTCCTGAACGAGATTGAAGGCCCATGACGCGTGAATGCTGGACGCGATATCGAACTGTTTACGGAAGCGGTTCAGCTTGCAACCGCGGAGCGTATCGCTTTTCTGGACCGCGTCTGCGCTGACGATCCAAGTCTCCGTCGCAAGGTAGAAGCTTTGCTCAAGTCGAATGACCGCGTCGGAGCTTTCCTGGAGCACCCTCCGACAATGGCGATAGGCGAAGAGAGGGCCAAATCCACTCCTGGGGAAAAGCCCGGCGATCGCATTGGCCACTACAAGCTGTTGCAGCAGATTGGGGAAGGAGGCTGCGGTGTCGTTTTCATGGCGGAACAGGAAGAGCCGGTTCGCCGGCGCGTCGCTGTGAAGATCATCAAACCGGGCATGGATACCAAAAGTGTTATCGCCCGGTTCGAGGCGGAGCGGCAGGCGCTGGCGATGATGGATCACTCCAACATCGCGCAGATTTTCGATGCGGGAACGACCGACTCTGGCCGGCCGTATTTCGTGATGGAACTTGTTCGCGGTATCAAGATTACCGATTACTGCGACCAGCACTCTCTGACGACCACGGAACGCCTCAAACTTTTCATCCAGGCCTGCCACGCCATTCAACACGCCCATCAGAAAGGCGTCATTCATCGAGACATCAAGCCGTCCAATATTTTGGTGGCCACAGACGCGGATGGAACGGCGCTGCCCAAAGTGATTGATTTTGGAATTGCCAAAGCGACCACCAATCAGCGCCTGACCGACAAGACCTTATTTACCGCTTTTGAAATGCTCATTGGCACGCCCGCGTATATGAGCCCTGAACAGGCTGTGTTGACCAGCGTGGACGTCGATACCCGGACGGACATTTACAGCCTGGGCGTGCTTCTCTACGAGTTGCTGACCGGGACCACACCTTTTGATTCGAAGGAACTGTTGCAGGCGGGACTCGATCAGATTCGCCACGTTATCACCACCGAAGAACCGGTTCGTCCCTCCACGAGGTTGAAAACGCTGGTGGCCACAGAGCTGACAAGTATCTCTCAACATCAACGAGCCGATCCTTCAAAGCTGATTAGCGATGTTCGCGGCGACCTGGATTGGATCGCGATGAAAGCGCTGGAGAAAGACCGCGCGCGACGATATTCCACGGCCAACGGGTTGGCGCTGGACGTGCAGCGCTATCTGTCGGGCGAGGCGATTTGGGCACGGCCTCCAAGTAAGGTTTACAAGCTGCAAAAGACGGTGCAGCGCAACAAGCTGCTTTTCGCCGGCATGGGTGTCATTGCGCTGCTCGTCGTCGCGAGCTTGATCGTGGTTTCGGCATCGTTGGCGAAAGAGCGTCGATCGCGACGCGAGGCGGAAGCGGCATCGGCCAAGAGCCGGCAGGTCACGAGATTTCTCGAAGACATGCTTCAAGGCGTCGAGCCGGCCGCGGCCCTGGGTGAGGACACCAAGATGTTGCGGGGGATTCTCGATCGAACCGCCGAACGCATCGGCAAGGAGATGACCAATCAACCAGCGATTGAAGCTGAGTTGCGCAGTCTCATTGGCCGCCTCTATTTCGAAATTGGGAATTACGACGGCGCTGAAAACATGCATGGGGCCGCGTTGGCGTTTTACCGGAAGCAGTCCTTGCCGACGAGCCAGGAGGCAGCGGCGGCACTGAACGATCTCGGCCTCGTGCTTTGGAAGAAAGGCGACCTGACGGAAGCTGAACGGACACATCAAGAGGCTCTCGGAATGAGGCGTTCGCTCTTCGGCGGCGGGCACCCGGAGGTGGCAGCGTCCCTCAATAACCTCGCCACCGTTTACCGTCAGCAGCGGAAGCTTGGTGAGGCTGAAAAGCTGATTCGAGAAGCGTTGTCCATCAGGCAACGATTGTTCGGCAACGAACATTTGGACGTCGCGGATTCGCTGCACAACTTGAGCCTCGTTCTCGGTGATCAACGGAATGGCGGCGAGGCGGAAAAGACGGCGCGAGATGTGTTGGAGATGCGACGACGGCTGCTGCCAAAGGCGCACCCACTCGTGGCATCGGCCCTTCTGAACGTTGCCGATGCCCTAAACTTGACCGGGAAACTGGAAGAGGCGGAATCATTGCAGCAGGAAGCTCTCGCCATGCAACGCAAGCTCCTGGGTGACGAACATCCGGAGGTCTCACTATCTTTGGCCGCGTTGGGCGAGCGAATGAGGCAGCGCGGAGACTTCAAGGAGGCTCTAACCGTTTCGAGCGCGGCCGTTTCGATGCAACGAAAGATGCTGGGCGAGAATAGTCCGGAGGTGCTGCACACGCTGAGAAGCCTCGGTGGGACACTTGAAGAGCGGAAGAAATATCCGGAAGCAGAAGCCGCGTTCCGCGAAGTTTTGGCCGGCTGGCGCAAACGGGAGGGAAATGAGGGGCGGCAAACTTTGTCCGCCGTTGAAAGGCTCGGACGGTTCCTCATCGATCAAAAAAGGTTTGGCGACGCAGAACAATTGCTGGATGAGGTTCTGACCCCTGCGCTTGTTCAGCAGCCATCAAGCGCGAAACTGCTGAACCAAAGGGTGAAACTCAAAGCGCACCGCGGTGAATGGCAGCAGGCTGTCGACAATGCGGCTCTCGCACTCCAACACCGGCCCTCCGACCACACACGTTATCCGGTTCTGGCTGCGCTCCTGATCAAAACGCAGAACCGACCTGCTTACGAAAAGCTGCGCATGAAACTTCTCGCTGCCTCGTCGGAGACGAACAGCCTCTATGTTGCTGATCAGGTGGCCAAGGCCTGTCTTTTTCTGCCGTGCTCCGATGTTGATCTGAAAAAGCTCGCCCGCCTCGCTGACTTACCGGTCACGTTTGGAATTGGAGATAAAGGGGCTATGCCATACTTCCAAATCTGCAAGGCGCTGTCTGAATATCGGCAGGGGCATTACGCCCAGGCTGTCGAATGGGGCCAAAAGACGCTTGGCAGTTCGACCATTGCCTCCCATGCGCACGCCTCCGCAATCGTGGCGATGGCTTACTGGAAGCTTGGAAAAAGAGAGGAGGCGCGGGCCATGTTTGCCAAGGGAGACCAATTGGCGCCGAAAGAAATGCCATCCCGCGTCGCCGAGGATCCAGATAACGCCTGGCTCGCCTGGCTCTATGCTCGCATTCAACTCGACGAAGCGAGCGCGCTCATCGATCCCGTATCAGCGGCCGATAACAACTCGACCCCGCCTTAACGAGACGTTCGAACCCATCAACCAAACAGTCCTGCTCGGTGCAGTTGCACCGAACAATCGATTCATAATGAGATTGCTACTCCTTCCACTCTCGCTCGCCGCGGTTTGTGCGATCAAGATCGCCGCCGCAGAACCCGACACAGCCCTGCCTTCGCGCGAATCCATCGAGTGGTGTGATATCTGGATCTCCCACGCCAACGAAACGAACCACCCGCGGGTCCAGCTGATCGGCGATTCCATCGTGCGCGACTACTATCCTGAAGTCGAAAAGCGTCTCGCCGGGAAAGCTTTCGTTGCGCGCCTTTCTACGTCCCGTTTCGTGGCCGATCCCGTGTTGCTCAAAGAAATCGAGATGGTTCTCAAGGGCACGAAGTTTGATGTCGTTGTGTTCAACAACGGCATGCACGGCTGGCAACACAGCGAAACGGAATATCGAAAGGCATTCCCCAAATTGATCAAAACAATTCGCGCGCACGCACCGAAGGCCAAGCTGATTTGGGCAACGACAACTCCACTGCGCGATGGCAAGGGCGTCACTGGCGACACGAAGGCGGAATACTCGGACGAGCGAATTGCGGCTCGCAACGCTCTGGCCGCCGAAGTGGTCGCCGCCCAGAAGATTCCAACCGCCGATCTCAACGCAGCGACGCGAGGACGCCCTGAACTCCATAGCGACAACGTCCACTTCAATGGTCAGGGCAGCCAGATTCTTGCGGCTTTGGTGTCGGCGGCGGTTGAGAAGTTGCTCCCGCTCCAAAGCAAAAGCCACGTTCAATGAACGGCGCGTGGACTACACTATCGGTTGACGCAGATTCCCTCGCGCAAGTTTCCACCTAAAGTGGGGAGCGCCGTACGGAATCCTTCGCGCAGCCGTCCGCTCAACTCGTTTCCCTTCACCTCGCTCCTTCCCGCGCCGGTAGTTCGAACTTTTGTTGGCCTCTCCAAGGCGAATTCTCGCTGTTGGCTGTGTTGGCAGAATTGTGAAAAAGCGGAACCGAGTATTGGCCGGAAACCGTGAGAATCTACAACACGCACAGTCTCAAACAAACCGAAACACGAATATGCAAACCCAAAAGGAAATCAACATCACTCCACGCGGTCTCATCACTCGAACAGCCGTTGCATCGCTCGCGCTCGCGGCCACTAAGATTCCAGCCGTAGATGGCGACAGGGCCACAACTGTCATCAAGGAAGCCACCACCACAATCCGGCCCTTTCAGATCCATTTTCCGGATGAAGCGCTCACCGATCTTCGTAGGCGCATCAACGCGACCAAGTGGCCTGAACGGGAACCGGTCGCGGATGCATCGCAAGTCGTGCAGCTCGTAATCACGGAGAAAACCCGCGCGGCCTTCAAATCACTGCGGCCATGAAAACTCAAGATGCCGTCGTTTTCATTACGGGCGCCAGTCGCGGCCTCGGGCTGGCATTCGCGCGCGAGTGCGTCAGGCGTGGCGCGAGGAAGGTTTACGCGGGAGTGCGTACTCCGAATGGCTCGAACACGCCGGGAATCGAACAGGTCCCCATTGATGTCACAAATCCGGCTTCGATCATGGCCGCGGCGAGTAAGTGCGGCGACACAACGATGCTGATCAACAACGCCGGGATCGCTCGCATTACCGGCAGCATGCTGGATTCAGCCACGATCGACGTCACGCGCGAAGTCTTCGAGACGAATTACTACGGAACGATTCGAGTCAGCCAGGCATTCGCTTCGATTCTCGCGACAAACGGAGGTGGGGCGATGATCAACGTTCTCTCCGATGCGGTGTGGCACGCGCGGCCGTTTCTTGCTGGCTACTCCGCCTCGAAGTCCGCTGAGTGGAGTTTCACGAATGCGCTGCGCATCGAGCTGCGTAGCCAGAAAACGTTGGTGCTCGGATTGCATGTCAGCTTCATCGATACCGACCTGACCAAAGGTTTCGACATGAAAAAGATCGAGCCACGACAGGTCGCCGAAGCCGCACTCGATGGCGTCGAAGCCGGCAAGGAAGAGGTGCTGGTCGACGATTTCACCAGGCAGGTGAAGCGTAGCCTCGGTGAAGAGCAGTCGATCTATCTGAACCCGCCGGATATTGGCTGAGCATCTCAGGCGAGGCTACAAGGGGCCGCGAGATTCTTCGAGACTCAATTAGCCGTTCTGACTGGAATTCTCGCTGTTGTCGGTGTGGGCAGAATTACGAGCAAACGGAAATGAGTAATAGCCGGAAGCCGAAAGCAGACCTGCAAAACGAAAAGTTCAAAACAAACCCAAGTATGAAAACCAAAAGTCAAATCGAACTCACTCCCCGCGTCGCAGCGCAGCGCTGTCTCACCACTCGAACGGCCGTTGCATTGCTGGCCCTCGCCGCTGCCGTGATTCCTGCAATCGCTGGTAACGGATTCGAAAGCGTCCCCAAAGAAGGCTCAAACGCAATCCGTCCGTTCCGTGTAGATGTTCCGAAAGCGAAACTCACCGAATTGCGCCGGCGCATCAACGCGACCGAGTGGCCGGAAGCGGAAACAGTCAGGGATACGTCGCAAGGCGTGCAGCTCGCGACGATGAAGAAACTCGCGCGCTATTGGGCGACAGATTACGACTGGCGCAAGATCGAGGCGAAACTGAACGCCCTGCCGCAATTCATCACCAAGATCGATGGGCTGGACTTTCATTTCATTCACGTTCGCTCGAAACATGCGAATGCACTGCCGGTGATCATCACCCACGGCTGGCCGGGCTCGGTGATCGAGCAACTCAAGATCATCGGGCCGCTCACTGATCCCACGGCGTACGGCGGACGCGCCGAGGATGCCTTCGATGTGGTGATTCCCTCAATGCCCGGTTACGGCTTCTCAGGCAAGCCCACCGAGACCGGCTGGGACCCGCAGCACATCGCACGCGCGTGGATCGTTCTGATGAAGCGCCTCGGATACACGCGCTACGTGGCGCAAGGCGGCGATTGGGGTGACGCGGTCTCGGAGCAGATGGCCTTGCAAGCGCCGCCGGAATTGCTTGGGATTCACGTCAACATGCCCGCGACGGTTCCAGCCGACATTGCACGGGCACTCAAGTACGGCGAACCGCCGCCATCCGGTCTCTCAGCCGAAGAACGAAACGCGTGGGACCAGTTGGAATTTTTCTACAAGCACGGCGTGGGCTACGCCATCGAGATGGGGACCAAGCCGCAGACGCTATACGCAATCGCGGATTCACCCGTCGGCCTCGCCGCCTGGATCCTTGACCACGACATCCGCAGTTACGAACTCATCGTGCGTGCGTTCGATGGACAGCGCGAAGGCCTTACGCGGGACGACGTCCTCGACAACATCACGCTGTGCTGGTTGACGGGCACGGCGATTTCTTCGGCGCGTCTCTTTTGGGAAAGCAAGCTGGCCTTTTTCGACGTCAAAAACGTCTCCATTCCGGTTGCCGTGAGTGTCCTCCCCGACGAAATCTATGCCGCCCCGCGGAGTTGGACGGAGCGGGCGTATCCCAAACTCATTCATTACAACAAGCTCGACAGAGGCGGGCACTTTGCGGCGTGGGAACAGCCGAAGCTCTTGGTCGAAGAGCTGCGCACTGGATTCAAATCACTTCGCGGCGACAAGGCGACGGCGCTGAATCGTTAACCACCCGTTGGCCAGGCCGTGCAGAAATGTGCGGCTTGGCCTTCTGATCGAAACTCTCAACAGCTGATTCGAAACTCTGCCTGATATGAACGCGCACACCAAGCCAAATGCTCCGCTCACCATCCGATTTCATCATACGGATGGAACAACTCGCGCATTCACGCAGGCCGACGCGGCAATCAACGAAAAGCTATGGGATGAAATCGATCCATCCCGCCTCTTCGCGCGGCCCCGAATCGTCGTCGGTAGCGAACATTCCAAATCGGTTTTTGTCACTGCCGAGATCATCCGGGTGGATTTCCACCATGACTCTTTCCAGTGCTGGAAATTTCCAGGCGGCTATTCGGACATCGTTGAAGTCTCGGAAGATGAATTTCGCACGGGCGCGCGGCTCGACGCTCCGTCATTGAGAACCAAACGGGATCGGCCGATGGCACCCGGCGACCTGCTGCAATCGTTTGTTAAACTTCAGTTGCGCGGCGGCCAGCCGTTGTTCGCAAAGGTGAAAGCCCTCACGAAACTGCCGGCCGAAAGCCAATCGTTCATGCAATTCCTGCTGTCGAAAGCGGCCGTTCACATGCGGCTGCGCGACGGCGGGATCGGGGTGGTGAATCTCGCGAACCTCGTCGGTTACACTGTCTATCCTGGCGTGGCGCAAATTCCCGCGGACTCATGGCTCGCGGAGCCAATTTCCGAGGGAGCGCATTCGATCGGGAGCCGCTTATGAAGACCAAACTCATTCCAACACTGAATAGCCTGCCCGAGCCGACGCGCCGCGAGATGATTGAACTGTTGAACCAGCAACTCGCCGATGCAATCGATCTCGGCCTGCAGGCGAAGCAGGCACACTGGAATGTCAAGGGACCGCACTTCGTCGGCTTGCATGAGCTGTTCGATAAAGCGGCGGAGACAATTGAGGGGTTCATCGACGACATCGCCGAACGCACTGTTCAACTCGGCGGAGTCGCGCTAGGCACGCTACAGGTCCTCTCGAAAAACTCCCGGCTGTCAGCGTATTCGTTGACCATTTCGTCGGGCAAAGAACACGTCACCGAACTGTCGAATGCGCTCGCAACAATCGGCGCGACTATTCGTGCAGCGATTGACACCGCCACTAAAGCTGGTGACGCCGACACAGCCGATCTCTTAACGGAAGTCTCGCGCGGCGTGGACAAATTGCTTTGGTTTGTTGAGGTCCACTTGCAAGCGAAGGAGTGATTCGCTTGCCATTCAAGGAGGGCTCATGAGTGAAACACTCGATTTTCTCACGCGACATGGGCCGCTGGTTTTGTTCCTTGCCGTCTTCGTTGAACAGATAGGCATCCCGCTTCCCGCCGCGCCATGGCTGTTGGCGGCGGGAGCTCTGGCAGGCGCGGGCAAGATGGATGTCATGAGCGCGCTCGCTGCTGCGACCGTCGGCTCCTTACTGGCTGATTTGTTATGGTTTTATCTCGGTCAACGTTTCGGCAGCCGCGTGCTGAAAATGATTTGTCGCATTTCGCTGGAGCGGGATTCGTGTGTTCGACGGTCTGAAGACGTCTTCGAGCGCTACGGAATGAGCGGCGTGATCGCGGCGAAGTTCATTCCCGGACTCAGCACGATCACGGCGCCGCTAGCGGGCCGTTCGGGCGTCAGCTTCGTGCGGTTCTTCTTTTTCGACGGACTGGGTTCGTTGATTTACGCCGCTTGTTTCGTTCTTGTCGGTGTCCTGTTCAGTGATCAATTGGAACAGATCCTTAGCACACTCGATGATCTCGGCCACGGCGCGCTTGCGCTGGTGATTGCTCTGGTCGCGCTCTACATCGGCTACAAGTATTATCAGCGACGACGACTGTTGATTGAATTGCGGATGGCGCGAATCACGGTCGATGAACTTCATCGAAAGCTCGAAGCCGGTGAGAATCTCTTCATCCTGGACTTGCGTCACCGCGCGGAACTTGAGCAAGAGCCTTTGCTGATCCGCGGCGCACTCCACATCACGGCGGATGAACTGAAGCTTCGGCACGAAGAAATTCCCCGAGACTGTGATGTGATTCTCTACTGTTCGTGTCCGAATGAAGAGAGCAGCGCGCGGGCGGCGCTATTGCTTCGTCGGAACGGCATCGTGCGCGTTCATCCGCTGCTGGGTGGCTTCGATGCGTGGCGGGAACGCAACTATCCGACGGACCCCCGAGTCCTGCAGGCCTCGACTGTTTCAACATTAGCAATTTGATGACCGGGCATCCGTAGCTTCCGCGCAACAGTCCGGCTCAACATCGCTTCCCTTCGCATCGTTTCTTCTCGCACCGGAAGTCCCGAAATGCCGTTGGCCCTTCTGCACCGAATTCTCGCTATTGCTCGTGAACAGGATAATCGAACGGCAAGAAGCACGGCTGGGAAGTCGTGAAGCCGTTCTGGGAAAACGAAGAATTCAACAAACCAAAACATATATGAAATCCGAAGACCAAATCGAACTCACTCCACGAGGTGCCAGACGGCGGAATCTCACCACGCGAACGGCTGTTGCATCACTCGCTCTCGCTACCGCTACGATTTCAGTCATCGCTGGCGATGGATCAAAACTCGGTTCCGAGAAAGCTTCCGATACTATTCGGCCGTTCCGCGTCAACGTTCCCAAGGCGGCACTCACTGATCTCCGCCAGCGGCTTGTGGCGACCCGATGGCCCACCAAGGAACTCGTCAAGGATCGGTCACAGGGCGTGCAACTCGCGACGCTCAAAGAACTCACCCGCTACTGGTCGACCGAGTACGACTGGCGGAAGGCCGAGGCCAGGCTGAATGCCTACCCGCAATTCGTGACGAAGATCGACGGCGTGGACATCCACTTCATCCACGTCAAGTCGCGTCACCCGGACGCGATGCCGCTGATCATGACGCATGGCTGGCCCGGCTCGGTCATCGAGTTGATCGAGACCATCGGTCCCCTGACCGACCCGACCTTGCACGGCGGCACCGCCGCCGATGCATTCCACCTGGTGCTGCCATCATTGCCGGGATACGGCTTCTCGGGCGAGCCGACCGAACTCGGCTGGGATTCCGGCCGGATCGCCCAGGCTTGGGCGGAGCTGATGAGTCGGCTCGGCTACGACCGATACGTCGCGCAGGGTGGCGACGTGGGCGCGCTCGTCACCGATGTGATGGGGCGCCAGGCACCCGAC
>JAKEEH010000232.1 GCA_022616725.1 Limisphaerales bacterium
CCATTCAACAGATTCAACAGGAGCAAACAGAGGAAACAGAGGTGAGTGGCGAGCTAGTCACTCGTCACTCGTCACTCGCCACTCATCGTTACGCCCCCGTGGTCTCCTGGACGTTGGTTGACTCGCGCCGTATTACACTTGTGCCGCCGGCCCACTGGCTCCTGGTCCAGGACACGGCGCCCTTCCGCGCGACGTTGGAAACGCGCGAACGCGCGTTGCACGCTGAATCGATCCAGGCTGTCGGGGGGCATTTCGCGGTCTTCGGCCCGACACTGGCCACCGGAGATGCCCTCCTGCGACTGGAGCGCTATGCCGGCGAGCGACCGCACGTCGAAGGGATTGTGCGCGTCCTTAAGGCCGCGCCGGACGTGCGCGAGTTGGAACCCATGCCGGGCGTGGCTGCTGCCCGACAGATGACGGCCCAGGGCGGCGCTTCGGTTTTGTTGACCAACGGGCGCGGTGGCATGGCCCGGCTGCGCGTGGACCTTGGGCGCATCGATTCCAAATACGATTGTGCACTCGCCGCGAATCTGCACCCGGCTGTTCCGGTGGATCGGCACGTATTCGTCAAGCGCATTCGCGCATGGTTAGTCGCCGATGGTTTCATCTCAGCGCTGAATATCGAGAATTTGATCGCCTTTTCCCCTGGGCCCCCTGCGGAATGGCGATTTGCGGCGAGCGCCGGCGACGGCCGCGCGGTGGAGGTCCATCTGATCGCCGACATGGTCGAAGGCGAGAACACGACAGTGTTTCGTTTCAAACGCCCTCCCGGTGCGCCCGCCTTCGGCAACGACCTGCCTTCGGAGCGTCACGTCAGCTTGACGGTGCGCGTGGACATCGAAGACCGGAATTTTCATGCGGAGACCCATCGCAATGGCGGGTCAGAGCATCACTTTGCGACTCATTCGCACGCTCTGGCAGAGGAAATTGGATTTACTTTTACAACGGGGGCCGACCGTCAACTACGGGTTGTGGCTGACGCGGGGGCTTACCATCACGAATCCGAATGGGCGGGCGGGTTGCCGCATCCAGTGGAAGCCAGTCGCGGCCAGGTGGACCACGGCGATGCGTACAGCCCGGGTTGGTTTGAACTACCCCTGCCGAAGGATTCCAGCGTGACGCTGAGGCTAAGCGCCGAATCGAACGGCGGCGACCCCGCACGGATAAAGGACTTTTATATTGAACGTCGAGGACGCAACGACCTGGCGGTCGCCTGGGCGCAATTACGGGCCGCCGACGAGTTCGGGCGCCGGCTAGCGATGGCGATCCAGGCTTACGTCGTCCGCCGGGAGAATGGCACGACTGTCATCGCGGGATATCCATGGTTCCTGGATTGGGGCCGCGACTCCCTGATTTGCGCGCGCGGCATGCTGGCGGCGGGGATGCACGAGAAAGTGAACCAATTGCTGCTGACGTTTGGGCAATTCGCTGAAGGCGGCACCATCCCCAACAGCGTGCATGGGGAAGACGCGTCCAACCGGGACACGAGCGACGCGCCGCTCTGGTATGGAGTCGTGTGCGAAGAACTTGCGGCGATGGCTGGACCAGAGGTTTACAAGCAAACAGTTGACAAGCGCGGACGAACGATCCTGGACGTCCTGGCCGAAATCGCGACAGGTTATTTGCGCGGGACCCGCAATGGGATTCGCGTGGACCGCGAATCGGCGTTGGTCTGGAGCCCAAGCCATTTTACGTGGATGGACACGAACTATCCCGCCGGCACACCGCGCCAGGGGTATCCCATTGAGATCCAGGCGCTGTGGATCCGGCTGTTACAACAATTGGCGCGGCTGGACGCGCCGCGGGAGCACGAATCGTGGGCGGCGCTGGCCGAGAGGGCAACGGCCTCTTTGGACTCGCTGTTTTGGATCGAAGAACGTGGCTATCCGTCCGACTTACTCATCGCACGGGAGAGCGAGCCAGCCGGAAGCGCCATTGTCGATGAGGCGCTGCGAAGCAATTTTCTGCTTGCGATCAGCCTTGGATTATTGACGGGACCGCGGGCGCGAAAGGCCGTCGAGGCCGCGGCGAAGTATCTTGTGGTCCCCGGGGCACTGCGATCTCTCGCGCCACTGGCAGTCGTTCCGCCACTGCCGATCTTCGGGCGCGATGGCCGGGTGTTGAACACGCCCGAGGAGCCTTATTTCGGGCGTTACGAAGGGGACGAAGACACTCGGCGCAAACCGGCTTACCATAACGGCACGGCGTGGACGTGGACGTTCCCAAGCTTTTGCGAAGCGCTGGCGCGGGCGTGGAGTTTTGAGCCGACAGCAGTCGCTGCAGCCCGCGCCTATCTGGGGAGCATGGATCGGTTGCTGATCGAGGGTTGCGCCGGACACCTGCCGGAAATCGTGGACGGCGACGTTCCCCATCAGCAACGCGGGTGCGACGCCCAGGCGTGGAGCGCGACCGAAGCGCTGCGTGTGTGGAAACTGCTCCATGAAGGCGCGGGAAACGTTTGACCTGCTGCGGCGCTATGAGTCGCCGAACGTCACGTTCATAGAGAAGGACGAATCCTGGCCAATCGTGTGGGAGCGGGCGCGCGGGGTCCATGTCTGGGATTCGGCTGGGAAGAAGTATCTTGACTTAACTGCAGGCTTTGGTGTCTGCGCGGCGGGTCACGCCAATTCCCGGGTCATCAAGGCGGGCCAACGGCAGATGGCCCGGCTGTTGCACGCGATGGGTGATGTACATCCCCACGCCCGTAAAGGCGAGCTGGCCCGTGAACTGAGCCGCATCACATTTCAGCGATGGAGTGGCCAGCCTGGCCGAACCATTCTCTGCAACTCGGGATTCGAGGCCGTTGAGGCCGCGCTCAAGACCGCGCTGCTGGCGACGGGCAAACGCGGAATAGTCGCTTTTGAGGGCGCCTATCATGGACTGGGGTACGGTGCGCTGAACGCTACGCACCGGGCGCTGTTCCGGCGACCCTTTACCTCGCAACTTGGCGGATTCGGGAGATTCATTCGCTACCCGACGGACGCCGACGAGATTCCAATCGTTCGACGCGCGGTCGAGAAAGCGCTCAGCGGCGCTCGCATCGGCGCAGTTCTCGTCGAACCAGTACAAGGCCGCGGCGGGATTCGAGTGCCGCCACGGGTGTTCCTGCCGATGTTGCGGGAGCTGTGCGATCGCGCTGGCGCGTTGTTGGTTGTTGACGAAATTTACACAGGGTTTGCGCGCACCGGCCGATGGTTCGCCTGCGAGCATAGCGGCGCCATTCCAGACCTAATCTGCCTCGGCAAAGCGCTGGCGGGAGGTTTTCCGATTTCGGCGTGCGTTGGCCGCGCAGAGTTGATCGAGCGCGCGTGGCCAGCCTCGAAAGGCGAAGCGATACATACGAGCACGTTCTTAGGACATCCGGTCGGCTGCGCAATGGCGCTGGCACAAATTCGGGAAGTCGAAGCGCGACGCCTGGACCAGCGGAGTGCCGAGCGTGGAGCGTATCTATTGCAATTGCTGGGAAAGGTGACGAATCCGGATTTGATACTGGAGGCACGCGGTCTCGGGCTAATGGCGGGGCTGGAATTGAAGACCCGACAGGGGCAGCCTGCGACAATAGCGACATTTAATTGCGTCAAGGAGATGTTGCGGCTGGGCTTTATCCTTTTGCCGGAGGGAGAACACGGCAACGTGATCGGGTTCACTCCGCCGCTGATTATCGCGAAAGCTCAATTGCACGCTACGGTGAATGCCCTCAAACTGGTCTTGCGGAATGTGGCATGAAGTTGTCCGAAATGCGTCAGTTGCTGGCGGAGGAGGGCATTCGTCTGACGAAATCTCTCGGTCAGAACTTTCTGCACGACTCAAATCAACTGCGACGCATAGTGGAAGCGGCGGAAATCACGCGCCGCGACAAAGTTCTCGAGATCGGTCCGGGGCTTGGCCCACTGACCGAGATGCTCATCGAACGAGCGGCCGAGGTGGTCGCGATCGAGAAGGATTTCCGGTTGGTCGAGTTATTACAAAAGCGCTTCCGCAGTAAACAAAATCTGACGCTGATTCATGCCGATGCGCTGAGCTATCTTGAGGGCGACGTCGTGGACCGGAGCGACTGGAAGGTGGTGGCGAACCTCCCGTATTCCGTTGGATCGCCTATCCTGGTGGAACTGGCGCAGGCAAGCGGCTCTCCGAAGCGGATCACCGTGACGCTCCAGATGGAAGTTGTGCAACGGATACTCGCAAGCGTTGGTACGGAGAGTTACGGGTTATTAACGCTGCTCGTGCAGCTCAAATACGAACCAGCCGGGCATTTTAAGATCCCACGCGGCTGCTTCTTTCCCGAACCGGACGTGGATTCCGCGTGCGTGACACTGCGCCGCCGCGAAGGTCCGTTGATCCAGCCTGAACTGGAAGAAACATTTGTGAAGATCGTGAAGCGCAGCTTCTCGCAACGACGCAAAATGATGATTAAACTGCTTCGCAGCGACTGGCCTGCGCCGCAGATCGCGGGGGCATTTCGGGCCGCGGGCGTTGCTGAGACGGCACGCGCTGAGCAGGTCAGGCCGGAGCAATTCGCAGCGCTAACCCGCTGTTTGATGACAAATGAGCGAAGAGATTTTTGATGTTTGCAACGAGCATGACGAGGTGATCGGCCGTGCGCCGCGCTCGGAAGTGCACCAGCGCCGGTTGAAACATCGCGCGGTGCACATTCTGGTGTTCAACTCTCGTGGCGAAGTGTTTTTGCAGAAGCGCTCGCGACTCAAGGACTGTTTTCCGGGCGCGTGGGATTCCTCGGCTTCCGGCCATTTGGACGCGGGCGAGGAGTATGACGCGTGCGCGGTGCGCGAATTGCGCGAAGAACTTGGCGTTCAAGCTACCGAGCCCCTGCGGCGCCTGTTTAAGTTGGCGGCGTGCCCGGACACGGGGCATGAACACGTCTGGGTGTATGTGTGTCGTTGCGAGGGGCCGTTTTGTCTGCATCCAGAGGAGATCGAGAGGGGTGATTGGTTTAGCGTTGATCGCGTGAACCAATGGACGCGGGAGAAGCCGTCGGATTTCGCCAATGCATTCCTTTGTCTCTGGCCCCGAGCACTGGCGGCCCTGGCGTGCTAGTCGCGGTCAACGTCTTTCATGCTGGCGCGATACATGATGAAAAGCACGACCACAAGCACGATCACCGCCGGAATGAGCAAGAAATACAAGACCATAAGACAAACTAGGCTTAGCCGTTCTGCGCGGCAGTGAGGGTTTCACCTACCGGAATGAACAGCGCCCCGGCGGGCCTGATCACTGTAGCTTTGCCGTTGGCGAAGGCGCTTCGTCACGCTTCAACTCGCGTTGGCCGGCTAAGCCGCGCCGCGAACCACGTCTCGATCAGCAGGATTACCAAAGCGGCAACCACAAACCAGCGCCACAGTCGTTGCCGCCCTTCCAGTTCGATGGCCTGGGCAACACGATGCTCCTTTTGGATCGTAGCGGCCGTTTTCACCGGGGCACTCCGGATGGGCACGCCAAGCTTTTCGAATTCCTCAACCTCCAGGGGAGCAGTCCTGCTCTCTGCTGGATCAAGATTAACCGCGATTCTATAGCTAGTGGCGCCATCCTGGATCGTATAAAGCCCCGGCGCATCGGAAACCCAGCGTCCGTTCTGCGCGTCGATCCGCACACCGCCCGGCCCTTGCACGGACATTGAAGGTGAGCGCGCCGCAATTTCAGCGCCAACGAAATACAGGCTGATTCGCTGTTTAAAGGCCCCGCCATGTTCCAGCATCGAATAGAGCAGCGGCACGAACTTCGACGAGAGCGCAAGCTGGCTGTCGGCGGGATGCCATCCGCAAGTCAGGGTTAATAACGTGCCTTTGCCCATCGTGGTTTCCATCAATGCGGGCGCGCCATTGTCGAAAGCGGCGAGGACTCTCGTGGCGGGCAGAGCGTTCGTTTCGAGGCGCCGATGTTTCCAGAAGTGAATGCGAGTGAAATCACTGAAGCGCGGCTCGGCAAAGGGCGCGAAAACCGGATGCGCAAAATCGATCTGCTCCAGTATCGCATAATCCTTCAGCGAGGCTTCAGCCGCGCCAATCCCCTGAACATTGACAAGCCGCTCGAGAGTGGCCACGGACCGGGCGGTCTTCAGCACGCACAACGCCGTTCCGCCTTCTTCCATGAATTTCCGCAGGATTTGCGCCTCGGCGGGAGCAACTTCACCGCTCAAGACGAGGAAACGCACCTCCGGCGGTATCGTCCAGGACGCGCCGGGACGCAGCAAGCCCATGGTTACGCTTTGCAGGCGAGTCTCCTGGAACGCGCGCTTCAAAAAGTAGAGCAGGTCCTCCGGGTCGTCCTCTGCGGCGGTACCGGCATAGAGCACACGCACGCGGTCGGGTTCCGCGACACCAACGTGCAGGGTGTTGTCAAACGGATCGTCGTCACCGGACAAAACCAGTCGCGCCTCGGCAGCGCCTTCGGGACGTTTCGGCGCGGCGACAACGCGGGTCTTGCCTGCCGGAACGTACACATCAATGCTGTTCCCGACAGGAGCGGCATTTTGGGCATTGATCCAGGTGAGACGGAATTGCTCGCGCTTCGAATCTGAGGCGTTGCTGACTCGGACGGACGCGCGCTCGTCTTTGGTCGCGCTCGAGCTCTCGACTTCGGTCGCGGGATGAAGCCCCGCATTTGCGCGGGCGGCGCCGCCGACGCGTTCAAAGACTACTTCGATTCCGCGTGGCCATTCGTAACCCTGCAAACTCTGGAACCGGCTGCCCTCCTGCAAGTCGCTGATGACGACAATTTGCCGCAGCGCATCCGGATGTTCCTGGCGCGTGATGTCGAGTTCTTCCGCCGCGAATATTAGCCCGGCCCCCAGGTCATTTCCGAACCAACTGGGGCCCGTCTGGCTCAGGCGCGTCGTGGCCGCCGATACACGCTCGGCTGGGGACCACGCGCTCCATTCTTCGAAGCCGACCAGCTTCCGCACGCCGCGGTCGAACACCGCAATCTGCACCTTGTCGGATATGGCCGCGCGCTGCGCCACGTCCCGCGCCCGGGCCGTTGCGTCGGCCCAAAGGTTGCCTCGCCGCATACTGGCGCTGCTGTCCACGAGGACGACCGAGACTTTCACTGGCCCGGCCGAAGGACTCACCGGCAGCTTGCGCTGCAGGAATGGCCGTGCAAACGCCAAGGCGAGCAGCGCAACGACCCCGCAGCGCAAGAGCAGCAACAGGATTTTGTCCAGCCGGCTGCGCCGGCTCAACTGTGGCGGCGAAGGATTCAAGAACATCAGGGAACTGAACCGCCGCTGAAGCACCGGCGTGCGGCGGATCAAATGAAAAATAATCGGCAACGCGATAACCAACCCGCCGAGGAGAAACAATGGCGCGAGAAAACTCATGATGCGGCGATAGCCGTCGGCTGCGAATGGGCGCGCCCGTCCCGGGTCAAAGCGCGGCGGCGCTTGCCCCGTTCCATTCGTTGCCGCAGGAAATCAAACAATGCTAATTCCAAGGGCTGATCTGTCGTCAGGCGCACATACCCGATGCCGCGCCTCTGACAGAGCTCCCGGGCGGCGTCGCAATGGGCGCGAATTTTACCCAAATAGCCTTTGCGCACGGCGCGCGGATCGACGTAAAGCTTCTTCCCGGATTCCACGTCCTCGAAGATCGAGGCCTGGTCGAACTCAAACATCCACTCCGCCGGGTCGAGCACGTGGAAGACCAGCGCTTCGTGCCCGAAAGCCGCAAGTTCCCGCAACGCTCCCTCCACAGTAGCGAGTGGGGCGAGCAAATCCGAGATCAGCACCACCACGCCCCGTTTGCGCACCATCTGCATGACCTGAGTCAGCGGCAATTTCAGATCTGTCGCCGTCCCGGCGAGGGGTGCTTCCAGCGCAATCATCATTTGCCGAAGGTGACCGGTGCGATGCTTCGCTGGCAAAAATTCCTGCAAGCGCTCGTCAAACGTAAGCAATCCGACAGCATCACCCTGCTTAAACAGAAAATAGGCAATCGTCGCCGCCAGCGTGTTGGCATATTCGCTTTTCGTGTAAGGAAGCGAGCTGTAGCCCATTGATTTGCTGTGGTCCACCAGTAGGTAGCAGCGCAAGTTTGTCTCGTCTTCGAACTTCTTGATGTAGTAACGGTCGCTGCGCGCAAACACACGCCAGTCCAGGTAACGCAAGTCGTCGCCGGGCGAGTATTGCCGGAATTCCGTAAATTCAACCGAAAACCCGTGGTAAGGGCTTCGGTGCAGTCCATTCCAGAATCCTTCGACGACGATGCGCGCCCGGAATTCCAGGTTCCGAATCGCCATCAGAGCTTTCGGATTGACTAAGGAAGGCCCGGCGCGATTGTCCATGATTTACGAAGGCTTCACACCGCAACCTTGCGCCGCTCGCCCATTCCGAGCGTTTGCATCAGCCGTTCCACCAGTGAATCCACCGTCACACCCTCCGCCTCGGCGCGATAATTCAACAAAATACGATGCCGCAGCGTGGGCGCGGCCAGCGCTTGAATGTCTTCGGCCGTCACGTGCGCCCGGTTGTGCAGCAACGCGCGGACTTTTGCCCCCAAGACCAGATACTGCCCGGCGCGCAACCCGGCGCCCCAGTTTACCCATTCATTTACAAAATCGGGCGTGCCAGTTTGGCGAGGGCGAGATGCTGCCGCGAGTCGCACCGCATAGCGAACCAGGTCTTCCGCTACCGGTACTTTGCGCACCAAATCGTGAAACCGCATGACGTCCGCACCCGTGAACAGCGTTTGGATCGGCGTGGGATTCCGGGCGGTTGTCTGCGTCACCACCGCCACTTCGTCATCTTCGGGCAGGTAATCCATTACGACATTGAACATGAAGCGGTCCAACTGCGCTTCGGGGAGCGGGTAGGTGCCTTCCATCTCGATCGGGTTCTGCGTCGCCAGCACAAAAAACGGCTCCGGCAGCGGATGCCGCACGCCTGCGACTGTCACTTGATGTTCTTGCATCGCCTCCAGCAGAGCGGCCTGTGTCTTGGGTGGGGTGCGATTGATTTCGTCGGCCAGGATCATGTTGGCAAAAATCGGGCCGTGCACAAACGTCAGGCGGCGGCCCTCGGTTGAGTCCTGCAGAATCTCCACGCCGGTGATGTCCGCCGGCATCAGGTCCGGTGTGAACTGGACGCGCTGAAACTTGAGATGAAAAATCTGAGCAATCGACTTGACCAGCAGCGTTTTGGCCAGCCCGGGCGCGCCCGTGATCAGGCAATGCCCGCCGGCGAACAGCGCGATCAGGATTTGCTCGATCACCTCGTTTTGGCCGACGATGACCTTGGCCAGCTCGCCGCGGATGCGCGCATGGCCAGAAACGATCTGCTCGACGAGTTGTTGTTCGTTCACGTCGCTGTCGGTAGGAGATTCCATAGAACTTCAGGTTGTATTGGTGGATGGCTTCGCGGGGCGTGCTTGTCGTGAATTGGCCTCAATGCGTCATCGCGTAAAAAATAATGTTGATTCCCAGAGGATACGCCTTCTTCTCGGAAAATTCCCGGAAATAGTATTCATTCTCGCCCTCGCGTTCCCAGCCGTCGCCCAGGTCCGTATTATGGCAAATCACCACCATCATCCGCCGTTTGTCGTCGAAGATGCCTCGGTAATGCGGCTCTTTCGAGTCGTAGGTCTCCCAGGTTATCTGGTCGTACTGGCTGTAGGTGCCCCGCTGCACATTCGGCACCTGCGGTTTCTCCTTCAACGGGAACACGCAATTGAAAATCGGATGGCCCAAGTCCAGTTCTTCCGGTTCTCGCTCAGGGAAAACTTTCTTCATCTGTTCATAGAGATTGCGCCACTGCGCTTCGCCCCAGAAGTCATCTACCATCAGAAATCCGCCGCTCGACAGATAGCGCCGCAGGTTCTTCACCTCGTCGTCGTTCAGGCTCATGTCACCCGGTTCCACAATGTAGATAAATGGGTACCGGAACAGATCAGGGTCCGTGAGTTCCAGGACCTTCCCTTGCGGATCGACCTTCAATGACGTCAGTTGCTGCAAGCGGTAGGAGAGATTTAGTTCCGCATCAGGATAGTCAATCCACCAGACACGGCCTCCCCACCCGCCATAACTGCCGGCGGTCGAATACTTGATGCGCACGAAGGTAAACACATCCTTGGTGAAGCGCCGGTCAATTTCCCACATCGGTACGTCGCCGCGGTCTATCTGCGGCTCGCGCCCGCGGCGTCGCTGGCCGTAGCCGATCTCCGTAGCGACCCACAGGCACACCAGCGCCACTGCCATGACACCGAAAAACCACTTCTTCAACCGATCGCCCTTCACACGTCACGTATCCTTCTGAGCCTCCCGTTCCATCTGCAACAAGAGCCGCTGCGCCTCGCGAAATCGCGGCGCGGCCTCGAGGGCCTTCAACACGTGGCGACGCGCCGTTGGATCGCCGGCCTGGTGCAGCAACCGCCCCAACCGGTAATATGCCTGCGCAGGATCGGGGGGATCGAGCAAGAGCAATTTGCGCCAGGCCCGCACTGCCCGCTCATTATCGCCCAGTTCCTCCGCGCTTTCAGCCAGGTACGCATAGGGTGCCGGCACCAGCGGGTTAACCGCCAAGTAACGTTCCGCGTTGCGTCTTACGTCAGCCCAGTCCGACTCGGGCATTGCCAGCTCCATCAGCCGGAGAAACGTTTCAGCATCATCGGCGTCAATGGCCGCGACTTGGGACAGCACGCTTCGTTCCTCGTTGGTTTCTCCCAACTGACGGTGCGCATAGGCCAGCAACACGTACGGATTGTCCGGGGCGGTTTGGTTCGGCACGTGTTCTATCCATCGTTTCAGCGGCGCCTTCGCTTCCTGCCACTTCTTTTCGCGTATCAGTGTCCGCGCGCTTTCCGCCAACTTATAATAGTTTTCCTTGTTCGTCGGCGCGATCTCCTCGTCTTCAGCGTCGTCGTTCTTCTGCCAATCCAGTTCCGGGCCAAATTTGCGCGCCAGCTTGCGCGCGTATTTACCAAACTCCTCTTCCAGGTCGGCCATGCGCGTCGTGTGCGCCTCGATTGCCACATTTACATTGGTTCCTTCACCGAGGTCCTTCAGAATCGCCCGCAGCTTCGCCATGCCGAAGCGCTCCACCAGAAACTGAACGACCAGCGACGACTCGTAATACGCAAACTGCAGGTGCAGATCACTGCGCGGGGCCAGGAACGCCGAACTCAATTCGCTGATCGCGACCAGGTCTTTGCCCAGGATCATCTCCCGATATTTGGCGTTGATCGTCTGGCCCCACGTTGGATTAGCCTGGAGTTCTTCGTAAACGGAAATCCCCTCGCTCAGCCAACGCGGCATTTTGTTTGCGGTCATCTGCAGAGTCACGACGTGACAGAACTCATGCCATAGCACGGCCTGCCAGTTCGCCTCCTCTCCGCCCTGCGAGGCCGGGCTATTGGCGGTCACGACAGGCCCAAAACACACCCCGAGGAAACCGGGGTTGTGCGGCATCCCAAACGTACGCACCCCAAAATCTTTCTGATTTGGAAAAATCTCGACGGTGGTTGGCCGCTGCAATGTCACGTCATACTTTTCGCAGAGGGTTTGGCGGGCGTTTTCCAGCAATGCCAGGGCTTCATCACCGTAGATGGCCGCCTCATGCTTGCTCATGCGCAGAATAAAATGCTCGTTGGTCAGCGTCGCGAAGCCGTCCAGCGTTTCTTTCAGCGTCACCAGGTTATACGCCGTGACGTCATAGGCGTCGTCCTTGTGGGCCTCGTCGCAAAGCTTCCACCCGTCCTCTTCCTCGCCCAGACGCAACAAGTCCTGCGCAAGCTGGATTTTCGCTTCCACGTGCTTCGGATCGAACTTGAGCGCTCGCTTCTGGTGCTCGGCCCCTTCAGCGAAGCGGTACTTTTGGGAGAGCTTTTGTCCGATCAGATGATCCACTGCCGGATTGGTATCCCAGAACGCGAGGGCCCGTTGGCGGGCTCGGTCCTCGTCTTCGGCATCGCCCGCCAGGTGCGCGATGACTGCCACGTTGGCCCACGCCAGCGGATGTTCCGGGTTCACAGCAAACGCGCGGTCGAGCGTCTTCCGCGCGGTCTCATATTCTTCGCCGTCAATGAAATGTTCCGCCAACAGAATCAGGCTCCGCACATGGTTGGTGTTATGTGTCAGCGCCGTCTCGATCGCATCCACCATTTCCCGGCGATCGCTCGGCGCATACGCCCGCGCCAGCCCGTAATACATGTCCGCGTCATCCTCAAATCGCTTCAAGGCTTCGCTGAATGTCTTTGCGGCCAGCGCGTAATCCCCCTTGTCGAGAGCCAGTTGCCCAATGGCGAGATACACGTCCCGCGATGACGGGTCGGCGGCTTTGGCACGGTCGAAGAAGTTCTCCAGCACGCGCCGCGGGTCCGCCCCGAAGAGCAAGGCCATTTTGCCCACGGCGATAAGGCTGGCGGCGTCCCGATACGCGAAGCGGCTTCGGCGGGTTACCATGGCCTCCATTTCTTCGAGCATCGCCTGGGCGCGGTCTTTCATGCCGTTGGCGAGAAACACTTCTCGCGCCATCAACCGCAATTTGATGCTGGAAAAACTCCGGTCCAGGGCGGACTCCACAGCGGTCGCCGCATTGGTGTAACGGCCGGTCGCCATTAAGCATTCCACGACCAGAGTGCGCCACTCCTCGCTGTACGGCTGCTCACGAACCTCCTTTTCCGCCGTTTTCAGGCACTCCAGATAACGTCCCTTGCGGAAATCCTTCCGCACCTCATCCAGATCGGCGCTTTGCGCCGTAGAACAGGCCAGGAATGCGCAGGCGACAGCGAAACAGATATTCGCAGCCCTCGTAAAACGGCACTGGCCGGCGAAGTGCATGAGAACATCTACCGCAATTCTACATCGGGCGCAAGCAAGGGAAAATCCGAGTTCTCTCACTCAACTCTCAACCTGAAACTCTCAGCTCCAAAAAATTCACGTAACTTCATTGCCGGACAGGTCGTCTGGATGAGTAGAGGGGGTGCGCCCGCCAGCCTCGACATCTCTTAAGATGGCGAAATTGAATTTGTTATGCAGTTGAGAATGCCTGGTTACGTCGCCAAGGCGAGCGATCACGGCTCGGTCCGAGAACTTTCGGAACTCGACGCCATGTGCCTGCGCCACGCTCAGGAATTTATTCGCGTTGAGAACGTCGAACTTGCCCTGATGGCGCTGGATGCCATCGAAGACCAGAACCACCGTGACGCATTGATTGTCCGGTGTGCTGTGCTGAAACGGCAGCGAAACTGGAAAGCTTTGGAACAGGCCGCCGTGTGCTTGATGCAGGAAGCGCAGGATACTGCGGAAGGCGCGTTGTTCTTTTCCGAGGCGATGCATGGGACTCAGGACACAGAGCAGGCTTTAGACTTTCTGACGAGCTATGCCCTTCGGTTTGCGATGGACGCTCACGTGGCATACCACCTCGCCCGCTTTTCCTGCGCGCTGGGCGAACACGACACCGCGGCGAGTTATCTTAGGCGGGCGTTCAGCACAGGGGCAGGCGCCAGCCTCAAAGAAGAGGCGGCGAATGAACCGGACTTCCGGCCGATTGCGGCGCAAATTCCAACCCTCTGAGATACGTTTCGCTCTCAAACTCTCAACTAACTCTGGCGTGAGAGATTCGACAGGATTGCGCACAGGACAAGGCCCAGGAACAGGATGCTGTAGATTTGGAAGGGGAAATCAAAGCGGGCGTGGGCCAAAGCTCCGGCAATCGCGAGCCACACCAATCCCGTAAACCGCCAGTTTGCCTGAATGCCGCAAGGGCAGAACCAACGGGCCAGGACGATTGACAGAGCCAACGCGATCATCGCGCTGCCCGCCCAACCGAATGTGATGCGCGTTTCCAGCCAATCATTGTGCAGTTGCGCGGGCCAATACTCGTCAATCGAAGGGCGATAGAGCTGGAAGAGCACATTGAATGTGCCCGGGCCGGTCCCAAACACCGGATAGTCCCCGGCCATGGGACGGGCCACGGCGTAGGTCCGCTCGCGGTCGCCCACATTGATGCCCGACTCCTGGAGCCGCTGGCTGAGCTTCGGCCAGCCAAGCACGCCCCCTGTAACGAGGACCGCGCCCACGACAAAACAGAGCGCGAGTTTCGTCAGGCCGTGTTGCGAGCCAAGCCCGAAGAGAAAGAGCAATGTCGCCATTATCAATTGCCCTAATCCAATGATCACGCCGCCGCGGCTGTTGGAGATAAGCGGGCAGACGGCGATCAGCGCAACGCAGAGAAGGACGAAGGACGAAGGATGAATGAATGACGAATCACGACGCACCAATCTTTCGGGTTTCCTCATTCGGATTTCGGATTTCTTTTGGCCTTCGTCATTCGGACTTCGGATTTCCTTCCGCCAAATCGTCCACCAGAACCCGAGGCACACGGGCCAGAGCAGGTTGAAATACTGAGCGGCGTTGGCGCGATAGGCATACGGGCCGAACTGAAGCTCGGCTGCCGCGTTGGTGCGCGTCGGCATCACCCAGAGCAGGCGATTGCTGCCGGAAAGCCGCTGCGCGATCCCTTCGACCGCCAGGAGCGCCCCATTGATGCACATCACCCAGAGCAACCGGCGCAAACGGCCGGGCAGCAAGTGCACGCTGTCACGGTTCAACGATTGACCATTCAACGATTCACGCTCCCTCCTCTCCCCCCGCTGTTCGGCGAAGGTTTTGCCGCCCAGCCAATCGCGCAGCGCCCAGAACGCGCACCCCAGCGCCAGGTAGTTCCAGAAGGCCGCCCAACTGCTCCGGCTGTCAAGGCTGTGGGGCAGCCACGAAATGTAATCGTGGTAGCGAAAGCCGAATTGATCCGGCTCGTAAGTCGAACGCGCGTTCTGCGCGCTGATCAGACAAAAGACCAGGAGAAGGCCGGTCAGGATCCCGAGGGAAAATCCGAAACCCGAAGGACGAAATCCGAAGCAAACCCCAAATCCGAAGGGTCGAATCGGGAAAGGGCCGCCTGCCGATTTCGGATTTTGGCCCTTCGGGCTTCTTTCGGGCTTCGTCATTCGGCCTTCGGATTTTCCCTCTCTCTCAACTCTCAACTCCGGACTCTTAACTCCCCAGCGGGGGGGTGAATAACAGAAGCGCACGCGAATCCACCACTTTACCAGCAGCAGCGCGCCCAACAAATAGCCTGCCCCATTCATCGTCCAGATCGCCCAGGGCTGCGTCGTTCCAAACGCCCACGGGCTGAAAATCACTGCGCCATAAATCAGCCCCTCGCTGAGAAACTCACATTGCTGGTAAATGCGAACCGCCAACAGCGTTGGGTGGCGCGTTCGACCACGAGGCCGCTCCGCGCTGGCGGGCGCGGCGACCGAATTGGATGAAGGGCCGCCAGACTCGTCCATGCGCATGATTCAATCCGCGATCGCGTTGTTCGACAAGAATCGACTTGGCTTACGGGCGGGCAATGGCGCGGTAGAATCGGCGCGAAGAAGTCCCAGTATTCGTGACACAAACACGTCCGCCAACCAGGAAGTTGGTCGAGAGCGGCATCCAGCTTGCAAGGTCCACAGAACTCTCGACGACAACCCCTTGCGGCGCGGCGCCCATCACGCAGAATCCGAAGCTGCCGCCCGCCAGCCATTCGGGCGAAACCAGGCGCAGGTCGTTCAAGCGGACATCGAGCCGCCAGGTGACGGCGTTGCTCAAGAGATTTTCAGGATCGTGCCGCACCAGCGGGGTGAGGTCGCGGACCTGCGCGCGCAGGACGTGATCGCCGTTGCCGAGCGTGTTTGCGGAGAGAACAAACGTGAAATTCGTCGCCCCGCTGACCGGCGTGCCGTTGGTGAACCATTGCACGCTGAGCTCGTGAGTGGTCGGCCGCAAGGTGGCGACCGAAAACACCTGGTCGCTCGAGATGGAAAGATTCGTGGCCGCGGGCGTAAACCCTTCAATGGATTGTAGGCCTTGGTAGATCGATTTGACCAATGCTTCCGAACAGACCTCGCAAAACGGAACTCCCAGGCTGCGCATCTTGCAATCGAGCCTGGGCCGATACCAGCCGGTGGCCTGATATTGCGCGCCCTCGAACAGCCCCACCGCGTTGGCGTAAGCGGGATTTTCTGGCGTGGGAATCGGCGTGGCGTCATCGATCCACAGCCGCCACTTGATCTGGGCGCGGTTGGTTTCCATGGTCGCGTTCGGACGTTCCGTCGGCACATAGCCCGGAAACGGGTCCGGATATTCGTCCGTCAAGTCGGCCAGCGTGTGCCCGGACTCGTGCAGGACAATTTCCCGCGCCGAGACATGGACCGAACTGATCATGATCGTCCCTCCCGAACCGCCATACTGCAAATCGTTCACCAGCAGGATGACGAGATCCTCTTCAGGGGCAAGCGCCTGGAGCAGCGCGTCCACCTTTCCCTGGCCATGACTGTAGTCGGGATCCCGGTCATTGGGTGGAATGGTGATCACCGACGAAACTCCAAAGCTGTCATAGGAGGAATTGAAATACGTGTCCTTCAGCACCCCCTGGTTTGGATGATCGGACCCGGAGTTTGTCGAAGCGACGGAGATCGCGAACGCGTTGAAATAGGAGCCGTACTCCTGGTAGGGCGGCGCCGACAATAGATGGTTCACCGCGTTGGTCGCATCAACCAGGAATTTCCCCAATTGATGCGCCTGATACCCCTCGGAAAGCAAAACGATGTTGACCCGATTTGAGGCCGGCCCGTTTGTCAGAATCGTCGAGCGTATCGGCTGCGCTGAAGAATCCATTACCGCCATTGTCCAGAGCACAAGCCAAAGGAACCGTTGAGCCGTTGAACCGTTAAACCGTCGAACAGGCGAGCAGGTGGGAAGGTGAGAAAGTGAGAAGGTAAGGACGCGCTTCAGCTCGCCTTCCAACTGGCTCACTTTCTCACCTGCCCACTTTCTCACCTGCTCACCTTCCCACCTACGGAGTCACCAGCCGGTAAAATCGATTCCCGCTCCCGGTCGGAAGGGTAATACTAAAGTTCCCTCCCGCCAGCGCAGGCGGATTGGTGACCGCTGTCCATTGAATCGGCGGCGACAGGCTCGTCGTCTGTTGCGCCGCGAACCCGGCGGAAATCCCCGGCCAGGTCAGCGTGATGGAATTGCCCGACCTCGTGATGGACATCGTTGGCCGCGCGATCACAACCAACGACGCAGTTGAACTCGTGACGCTGCCGGAGGGATTCGAAACGACCACGGAATAGTTCGCAGCATCGTTCTGGGTGACACTGCTTAAGACTAAATTGGCCGTCGTGGCCCCGGAGACGTTCCCTCCATTCGACAGATTGCCAGTGCCTTTCTTCCATTGATAGCTCAACGGCCCTGCGCCGTTCACCGTCACGCTAAACGTCGCGGTCGTTCCAACCGTATTTGTCCGGCTGACCGGCTGACTGGTAATGGTGAGCGGCGCGACCACCGTCACACAGGGCGAAAACTCAGAGGTGTTATTCGCCGAATCGGTTGCCGTTGCTGTAATAACTGACCCACCCGGGACAGGGGTGGGCAAGGTGACGTTGAAGTTTGCCAGGCAGTTTCCGGCCGTCGTCACCATGGTCTCGCCCAGGAAAGTTTGGCCCTCGCCATTGCCGGACGGATCACAGGCCGGGCTGGAATAAAACTGAATCAGGTAAGTCATGCTCGCCCTGCTGTTCAGCGTGCCTTGAATCACGGTTTGACTCCCCGCAGTAGCGGACACCAGCGTGGGATAATTTTGCTGCAGATTGGGCCCCGAATCGCCATCGCACGAATCATTCGCCGTCACGCCCGCCGTCGTATTGACATCGATCCCGAGGGCGGTATTGGAGAAGATGGAATTGCCACGAATGAGGATGCCGGTATTTCCCGTGCCGGTTCTAATCCGAATGCCGGCGCGGCCGGTTTGTGCGAAGGCGAGGCGGTTGCCGGCGCCGCTCTCCGTCCCCCCGATGAGAGTGCCTGTGGCCCCACCGGTCGTTCTTATTTCAATGCAGTTCCATTCATTGCCCAGCGGCGACACGCCATCTAGTTCTGTGCCGATGAAATTCCCTTGAATGACATTTCCCGTAGCGCCGGAATCTCCAATGGCGATGCCATCCCGCAGATTGGCAGAAATCAGGTTGCCGGCGCCCGCTTCGGTCCCTCCAATCAGATTTGCAGGTGCGCTGGAGATGTCGATACCACCCGCAATATCCACAATCGGCAGCGCGGTGCCGTTCGCCAGCGCAATGGTTCCCGTGATATCGGTGCCGATGAAGTTCCCTTGCATCGCATTGCGCGTCGCTCCAGCGCCAAGCAGATAAATGCCCATGCGACGATTGCCGGAAATCACGTTGCGTGCGCCGCTGATTGAGCCGCCGATGGTGTTGGAGGGGGCATTTTCAATGCCGATCCCGGCGAGCGTGTTTGCCAACGCCATTGTGCCGGTGATGTCTGTCCCGATCAAATTGCCCTGGACCACGTTGTTGCTGGTGGCCGCGGAGAAGAGATAGACGCCATTCTCGCCATTTCCGGAGATCACATTGCCGGCCCCCGGCGAAGTGCCGCCGATTATGTTGGCGGCGGCATCGAGGCGCACCCCCATCCTGCCGTTGCCAAGATCAGCGGTCCCGGAGGCGTCCGTGCCGATGAGGTTGCCTTGGACGCGATTGCCCCGGACCCCGGGGTCGATTAGACGGACGCCGCTCAGGAGGTTGGCTGAAATCACATTGCCGGCGCCTGGCACCGTTCCGCCGACGATATTATTGCTCGCGAAATCCGTCAGAATAACACCATCCAACAAATTGCTTAGAGCTGCAGTGCCGGTCACAGTCGTGCCGATAAAATTCCCTTGCACGACGTTCCCGACCACATTCGTGCCGCCTATGAAAACGCCACTCTCCCTGTTCCCAGAGATGATGTTTCGCGCCGACGCGCTTGTCCCTCCGATGACGTTGCTTGATGCCCCAAAAATTCCCACTCCGCTAAATCGGTTCCCCCGGTTTGCCGAACCAGAGACGCTCGTGCCGATGTAATTTCCGGAAACAACGTTCGATCTCGCCCCTGCGGTAACGAATACCCCGTACCCTCCGTTCGCTGAAATGATGTTCCTCGCCCCCGCGTCGGCGCCGCCAATCACGTTGGCAACCGCACCGAAAATCGTCACACCATCCGTAGCATTGCTCAATGCCACGGCGCCCGTAACATCCGTCCCGATGTAATTCCCCTGAATCCGGTTTCCGGTCGCGCCCGCGCCCAGCAAAACCATTCCGCTGTCCCTGTTGGCGGAAATGATGTTGCGCTCTCCGGCCGTCGTGCCCCCTACCAGGTTGGCCGGCGCATCGGCAATGACGATTCCGTTAGTGTTCCCCAGCCGCCCGGTGCCGGACACATCGGTGCCGATGTAATTCCCCTGAACCCTGTTTCCCGTTGTGCCGGCATTGTGCAGAAAAATTCCGGCTAGGTTGGCTCCGGAAATGATATTCCGCGCCGACGGAGTGCTTCCGCCGATCAGGTTGCCGGGGGACTCAAAAACATATATGCCGCCCTCGCCATTCGGCGCGTTATTCATCCCATTGACGTCCGTGCCGAGATAGTTTGCCTCGACCACGTTCGTTCCGGCGCCCTCGATCCGGATTCCAGACAACTGAAACCGATTGATCACCAGATACCGAACCACACTGTTCCCCCCTAAAATCAGCAAGCCGTTTGCCTCTGGGCCGGCGCTGATACCACTGAGTTGGATGATTGGTACGCCAGTAAAGCTTGTCTGGGTCGCGCCGTCAATGGTCACTGGATCGACGATTGCCGGCAGCGGCGACGACGGTGCGATTGTGTACGGCTTGGTGCCCGGTATCTGGAAACTGATGACATCGTGGCCTGGCGAGTCGTTGGCATCGATAATGGCCTGCCGAAGAGAGCCAAGTCCGGTGTTGTTGGTATTCACGACGGTGAATGTGGCTGCTGCGCCAATGGCCGGGACCAAAAACGCCGGGGCCAGCCACAATACACGATGCAAAGCTTTGCCAAAGGGGTTCATCGCGCAGTATACGCTACCGAGAGCACCCCCGAATGCAAGCCGAAAATTGTTAAAATCAGGTATTGACAAAGCCGCTGCGTTTCGCTAAAAGGCTATCAATTGGAATAAACCCGTTTTTATCATGAAAGCTAAAACTCTTGTCTCCGGCGCGTTGGCGCTTGCTCTGGTCGTCTCTGCAAGCTCGGTCGCATCCGCCAACGAGAACGCGAAAACAGCGGCTTACACCGCAAAATTGAGCAACGTGCCGGTGCCGGAACTCCCGGCACAGGCGGCTAAGATCGTCGCCGAGGCCAAGGCTAAGCAACAGAAGGCTGTCGCTATTGCCGTCGTCCGGGCGGCCGTGGAACGCAGCCCGGCTTCCGCGCCGTTTATCGTGAGCGCTGTCGCCAAGGCCGTGCCATCCGTGGCCCCGGCCATAGCCGCAACTGCCGCAACGCTGCAGCCCAAACAGGCCGCCGCGATTGCCAAAGCCGCTGCCCTTGCCGCTCCAGCCAAGGCCGCCGATATCGTTGCAGCCGTCTGCAAGGAACTGCCTGCTTCGTACCGCCTGGTGGCGATTGGCGTTTGGGAGGCCGTTCCCAGTGCTAACAGCGACATCCTTGTGGCCGTTTCCGTCGCGATTCCTGAGCTTAAACCGACCATCAAGGCCGCCGCTCCCACAGTACCCGTTCCTAACGTGCTCGACCCGACTGTGACGGTGCAAGGGCCGCCGCCTCCGCGTCCGCCCTTTGTCCCCGGCAGCGCGAACGGCCAAGCCCACCGCGCCCAAAACATCTTGGTGCAGCCGGGCGAGGGCCGAATCTATTCCGGTCCATAGAGTTCTCAGATAACTTTAACGCGAGCCCGTTCCGAAGTGGAACGGGCTTTTCTTTGTCCACGGCTCAGGACTCGTTGATTGAAGCAAGCACGCCGGGCGCTGATCGTGGAAGGGGCCGGAAGGGGTTGAGCGGCGTGCAACGGTATCAATGGGTGTGCCGGCGAATTCGCGGGCCTTGTTTTCGTTGTACGTCGCGCGCCGCAGGTTGAACGGTTGAATTATAATAAAACGATGACCTCTTCCCGGCCAGCGACTATTGTTCGCGTTCGGCCCCTCGGACATAAAGCAGAGCGGCCTCGGTGCGATTGCGCACATTAAGTTTTGTGAAAACGCGGTCGAGATAATTGCGCGCCGTCTTTGCTGTCAGCCCCAGCTCGACTGCGACTTCCTTGTCGGTCTTACCCTTCGCGATTTCAGCCAGCAAACACCGTTCCTGCGGAGTCAACGCGCTCAGGCGATTGGCTGGTGTGGTCGCGGCGCCATCTTTTCGCGCCGTTGCAAGGCTGCGCGTAACCTGCGGATCAAAAACCGAGCCTCCCTCGACCAGTTCCCGAATCGCATCAACCAGCCGGCGGGTGTCGCTTTCCTTCAACAGATATCCATCCGCGCCCGCCTCGAGCGCCGCCAAAATCAACTTGTCCTCGGCGTACGACGTAAGGAACAACACGCGCATCGATGGAAAGTCGCGCTTGAGCTCGCGGCAAACGTCGATGCCGCTTTGCCCGGCGCTTCCGGCACCGTGGACGTCAACATGCCCGGCACCTACACGCTCACCTACTCGGCGACTGATCCAAGCGGCAACGCGGCGTTGCCCGTGACTCGCACAGTCAACGTCATGGACAGCATTGCACCGGTCATCACGCTGAGCGGCAATGCCGCAATGACCGTAGAATGCCACAGCAGCTTTACCGATCCGGGCGCCATAGCCACCGACACCTGCGCCGGCAGTTTCGCCGCGAGCGCCTCGGGGACTGTGGACGTCAACACGCCCGGCACCTACGCGCTCACCTACTCGGCAACTGATCCCAGCGCAACGCGGCGTTGCCCGTGACTCGCACAGTCAACATCGTGGACAGCATTCCGCCGCTTATCGCACTAAGCGGCAATGCCAGCATCACGCTAGAATGCCACGACAGCTTTACTGATCCGGGCGCGATAGCCACCGACACGTGTGCCGGGACTTTCAACGCGACTGCGTCCGGAATCGTGGACCCAAACACACCCGGGACGTACACACTCACTTACACGGCGACGGATTCGAGTGGCAACACGGCCGTGCCGGTCACGCGCACAGTCAACGTCGTGGACACCACCAAACCCACGATCACCCTGAACGGCGCGGCTGCGGTGACGGTGGAGTGTCATACCACCTATACGGACGCCGGCGCGACCGCGAGCGATATTTGCGATGGAGATCTGAGCGGCGCGATTGTGGCGGTCAACTCCGTCAACGCAAACACGCCAGGAGCTTACTCGGTCACATACAGCGTGAGTGACGCGGCTGGCAAGCCGCCGACCCGATAACACGGACCGTCACGGTCGTGGACACCACTCCGCCCACAGTTTCAGTTCCAGCCAACATCACGCTGGAAGCAACCAGCGCGGCTGGGGCCATGGTCACTTACGCGGCGAGCGCTTCGGATGTCCGCGATGGCTCGGTCTCGGTGAATTGCGCGCCGGCTTCGGGAACCACCTTCGCCCTCGGCGCCACGACTGTGACGTGTAGCGCGACCGACGCGAACGGTAACTCTGCCAGTGAATCATTCACCGTGACCGTTGTTGACACGACCCCGCCCGCGCTTGCGCTCCCCTCGATGGATCCGGTGGAATGCGCTTCTCCGTCGGGCACACCCGTGACTTTCGCTTTCACTGCGCTCGATATCGTGGATGGAACCGTGCCGGTGATCTGCACGCCTCCGTCCGGAAGCGCCTTTCCGCATGGCGTCACGACCGTGAATTGCACCGCCACGGACGCGCACGGCAACTCGGCCGAGGGTGCGTTTGATGTCACGGTCGTGGACACCACTCCGCCAACGATCACCTGCCCGCCGAATCTGACGGTGAACGCGGACGCGGGACAGTGCTTTGCGCTGCAGGGGAATGTCGCGCTGGGGACCCCTGTCGCCGCTGATAACTGCGGGGTAGCCGGCGTCGTGAACGATGCTCCGGCGCAATTCCCGATCGGCGACACAATTGTGACGTGGACAGTGATCGACGCCGAAGGTCTGACGGCGACCTGCCAGCAGACCGTGACGGTGCTCAATCCCAATCCTGTCGTGACGCTGACCGGGCCGGCTGGCGGCTCGCTGTATGCGGTGAATACGACCGTGAGCTTCTCGGCTACATTCACCGATGCCGGCGGCGGCACACACACCGGCACGTGGATGTTCGATGAGCTTTCCATGGCGGCGACGATTGTAGAGCCCAGTGGCGCCACCGCGGGTTCGGCCAGCGCCGCTTACACGTTTACCGCCCCAGGCGTTTACAAGGTCAGGCTCACGATCGACGATAGTTGCGGCGGCAGCGGCGCGGCGGACCAGGTGAACGGCATGGAACTGCTTGTCGTGATCTATGATCCGTCGGCGGGGTTCCTGACCGGCGGCGGATGGATTGATTCACCGGCGGGCGCTTACCTCCCCGATCCTGCGCTGACCGGCAGAGCCAATTTCGGGTTTGTCTCGAAATATAAGAAGGGCGCCACCGCGCCGACCGGCGAAACTGAGTTCCAGTTCCACGCGGCGGGCTTCAACTTCCACAGCGCCACTTACCAGTGGTTGGTGATCTCAGGCCCCAAAGGGCAGTTCAAAGGCACCGGCGCCGTGAACGGCGGCGGCAATTATGGGTTCCTTCTCACCGTCACCGATGGGCAGGTCGTCGGTGGCGGCGGTGTGGACAGGTTCCGCATCAAAATATGGGACGCTGGAACTGACGCGGTCCTTTATGACAACGTGCTCAACGCCCCCGAGGACATTGACACCGCCAACCCGCAGGTAATTGGCGGCGGCAGCATTGTCATTCACAAAGCCCGTTAATGCCGCATGGGGGACTCCGGCGCCGCCCGCTTCTTCGGGCGGCGCCAAACTTCACCTGGACCCGAGGGTAAGCCGGCGAGATTGCAAAACGACGCGAGAAATTCTCGGGCCATCGCTGGCCTCAATCTCGCCGGCAGGTGCGACAATGCCCTGCATGAAAATTCTTCACAAGATGGGTGAGGACCCCATATCCGAGTGCGCAAAAGCCCAACCCTCAACACCGACTTAACCTCTTTGGCGATTTAACGTGCCAACGAGTTGGCGAACCTTGTCAACCGGAAATCGAAACCATTTTGTCGCGTACTGGCGCATACTGGCATGTTAAACGGGCCCCATCCCCAAATGCGCCAAAAACCCATGGTATAATAGGGCCAGTATGAAAACGAACCGATTTCACTATGTTAACTATTTTAACCATTTAACTATTCTAACACCGCCTCTCCGCCAAACCGGACATTTCCGGACGGAAAAGGGGGAGGGGTGTCCGGAAAACTGACTAAAACTGACCAGAACTGACCGAAAATGCCAGGGGCC
>JAKEEH010000233.1 GCA_022616725.1 Limisphaerales bacterium
ATAATAGATTAGCCCCCTCCTTACGTCGGGGGTTACAATATATGTCTGTTTCTTCACGCCTATATTATACCATGGGTTTTCGGAGGTTCGGGCGAGATCCGCGTTTTAACATGCCAATATGCGCCTATACACGCCTATACGCGCCAGTATGCGACAAAAAACTTTGAAATAGTGGTTGACAGGGTTTGCAGCGCGCGAGTTATGGGAGGAATGGGAAAGATGGGAAGAGTGGGAATTACAAGAGGTTTCTGACCGCAGGGTAAAGGGCGCGGTCAAATGTCGGTTATTCGAGGATCCCCTACTGTTTCGTGCACCGCGGTTGCTTCAGGGCTGGCGCGGCGTCACCAGGCGGTAATAGCGGTTGGTGGTCGCTGCCGAGTCCATCACTGATTCAAGATGATTAGTCGCGCGGGCGATCACGTCCGCCAGTTTCGTCCAAACGCCGACCGAAAGCGCGTCCGTGAAGTGCACCGTGTAGGTCCTGTTCGACACCGCCTGGAACCAAAGGGTGGCGCTGCCGGTATTGGCGATGCGCTCGACTTTTAAGTAGCTCTGTGCGTCTCGGGCGTCGGTTCCGGCGATGTATTCGTCCCGGTTGCTGGAATCATCGCCGTCGGCATCGAGGTCAGCGTCATTGACCGCTGCGTTCAATTGATTCGTGCTCTCCCACGCGTCAGGCATTCCGTCGCTGTCCGTGTCCTCGACCATGGAAACGGTGAATACGGACGGTACGCCAGTCGGGCTGGCTGGATTGCGGATGGTGACGGCATATCTGCCGGTGGTTCCGCTCTGAACGTTGGTGATCGCGAAGAAGCTGATCGGCTCAGTGGAGTCGAAGCGATTCGTGAACGTCGGTGGAGTCAGCCGTCGCCATTCATAATTGAAAGGCGGCGGATGACCGGAAACCTCGACACTGAAGGTGGCCGTGGCACCGGGCGCCACCGTCTGGCTGAGCGGTGCCTGGCGGATTTGCAGTGGGATAGCGACGTCGAGCGTCGCGACCTGGCTCGTCACGGCACCATAGTCATTGCTGATGATTACTGCGTACGAGCCGAGATGGTTGGATTGCATGGAAGCGACGGAATAGGCGGCCGCAGTTGCGCCGGGAATGTCTGTTTCTTCTTTCTGCCATTGGTAGCTCAACGGCGGGGAACCGCTCGCGATCACGAGAAGCGTCGCAGGCTGTCCGATTCGCGCGATCTGACTTTGTGGTTGGATGTTGATCCACGGCGGCTCGGAGCCGACGCTGTCTGGTTGATAGATTTCCGCGCTGGAAAGGAGGCCGAAGCCCACGCCGTTTCCTCCAGCGACGAGCACGTTCCCGTTGGCCAGCAACGTGGCGGTGTGCACAAAGCGCGCACTGCTCATTGGTATTTCCGTCCAGGTCCCGCTGTCGGGATCATAGATCTCCGCGCTAGCCAGTGGTACATCCGGGCCTTGCCTGAGTCCCGCCGCGACCAACACCTGCCCGTTGGGCAGCAACGTTGCCGTGCAATAATCGCGGTCCCAGGTCAGCGAGCCGGTGGCCGACCAGGTCCCGCTGTCGGGATCATACAGCCCCGCGGTGACTATACGGACGCCGCCCGCAACCAGAACCTTCCCAGTGAGCAGCAACGTCGCGGTGTAGTAGCCGAAGCCGCTTGGCGCACCGGTGGCCGTCCACGTTCCGGTGGCCGGATCATAGAGCTCGGACCCCGCCAAAACCTTTCCATTGAGGAGCAAGGTCGCCCGACCGCCGCTGGTCGGCGAGCCAGTGGCGGTCCAGGTCCCACTAGCTGGATCGTACAGCTCGGCGCCAGTGCCACCCCCGGCCACCAAGACCTTCCCGTTGGGCAGCAACGTGGCTGTGGAGAAAATGCGCGCCTGCTTCATTGGACCGGTCAGTGTCCACGTCCCTGTGGCTGGATCGTACAGCTCGGCGCTGGTGCTCGGTTGGCCCGCTCCGCCGTTCTGAAGCGAGCCTGCGATCAGCACTTTACCGTTGGGCAGCAACGTTGCCTGGTGATAAACGCGGGCGGCGCGCAGCGAACCGGTTACAGTCCACGTGTCGGTCGCCGGATCGTACAATTCGGCACTGGTGCCGGTTGAGAACCCTCCTGCGACCAGGACCTTCCCATTGGGCAGCAACGTCGCCGTGTGAAAGTTACGCGCAGTCTTCATCGGGCTGACACTGACGAAACCAGCGCCGTTGGCCTGTTGAATGGCCGATAAATTCAGCGCCAGCGTGGCCAACGCCAGCGCGAGGGGAAGGATTTCAATATTCTGAGGTTTCATTGGCGTCGATGTTCGGTTTCACAGTGAAGCTGAAGCGGTGCTTCGGCGTTAGTAGTTCGTCTGTCTGAAGGCCAGCCGCACCGTCTTCGAGTCTTCCGGGTTCGGGCCAACCTGGAAACCAGGATCTCTCGGGCCTTGGTACACCACCGCGCTGGGCGTCATCAGTGGTCGTCCCTTTATGGAGTTTCTCAATCCACCCGGAGTGGTCTCGTCCATCACTTCCACCGACCAGACCCCGGAACTGGGATTGCGGATGGCGAGGCGCATCTCCGTGACACCGTAAGCCAGGAAAGCGCGGCCATCCTGAGCATACGCGAGCGAACAGCCGGTGATCGAAGCTCCGGTGTCCACGATTTCCGGAGCGGACCATGTGGCGCCGGTCCACTGGAAGAAACGCAGTTGGTTGGCGCCCGAGGCACACGCCACGGCGGGTTGCCGGTCACGAGGTCGCAGGCCACGGTCACGAAGGTGCTGGCGACCGTATCGACAACGGAGATATTCCATGCCGCGCCGTCGAACCACGCGACCTTCAGCGCATCGAGGGACCCATCGCGGTTGAGATCGTCGGAATAGACGATGACCGGGTTGCCCGCGGGATCAACGGCCAACTGATTGTGATAAGCGCGGGCGCCTTTCTCGATCTGTTGGGTGGTCCAGGTCGATCCGTTCCGGCGCGCATACCACAAGCCCAGGTTGCGGCCCGTCTTGCAGTAGCTGATGCACGGATTGCCGGAGGCGTCATTCGCGATCGAGGTGTCGCCGGCATAGACATCCTTGCTTTCGAGTTGCGTGCTGGTCCACACGCCGTCGGTGCTTCGATTGGCGAAGTAGAGTTTAGTCCCAGACACGTGGCTGACCCGCACTTCGGTTTCATCGGGGCTGTAAACCAGCGAGGCGCCGACGCCGCCCGAGCCGACGGTTTGGTGGTTAAAATAGCCCGTCCCCGCGATATGGTAGGCGCTCATCAACATTCCCGCGTTCGCGTCGTCGTAAACGACAGCCCACCCCCATTGCGAGTTGACGCCCAGACTGGTGTAGTTGCCGACTCCGTACCCCCAATCCAGCCGTATGTGCCACCAATCGGCGAGCGGTAACGCGGCTGAGGCCAGATTGGAAAGGGGCGAGGTGTTCCCAAACTCATCAATCGTTTTCAGCGCGAAATACCAGGTCCTGTTGTCCGACAAATTCTCCACGGTGAATGTTTCTGCCGCACCAGCGGCTTGCGGGCGGGGTTCGCCGGAGACTCGGGCGGCGGCCGCGAAATCAGCGTCCGTGCTGATGGGATTCATCGAATAGCGGATGTCGCAGAGGTAAGCGGCGCCGATGCTGCCGTCGTCGCCGGGAGCCGTCCAGGTGAGCGTCACAGCATGAGGCGAAACCGGCGCAGCCGCCAGGTCTGCCACGGCCCCAGGCGCGGTGGTATCTGGCGGCAATTCGGGTGCGCCGAGGGTTTTGCGCGCATTCAAGCGGCCGCTGGTGGTCACTTTGCCCGACAGCGCCGAGAGGACATCGACGTTGTTGAGGATTTGCGCCTTGAGGTCGGCGATGGAGAGAGCCGGGTTTTGCGAAAGGGCCAGCGCGGCGACGCCGGAGACATGGGGCGTGGCCATGGAGGTGCCGCTCTTGGACCCGTAACCGTTGTTGGGGGTGGCGGAGAGGACGGAGACGCCGGGCGCGGCCACATGGACCCAGATGCCGTAGTTCGAGAACCAGGCGAGCGCATCGGCGGCGTCGGTGGCGGCCACGGACACGACATTGGCCTGAGCGTAGGCGGCAGGATAATGCAACGTGTTCGTACCGTCATTGCCCGCTGCCGCCACGAAGAGCGCGTCGGCGTTCTTGATCGCATTTTCGAGCGTTTTCGACTTGCCGCCGCCGCCCCAACTGTTGCTCGTGATGCGGACGATCTTGTTGCCGAGAGCATCCTCGAACGAGGCGGCGTAGGTGATGCAACTGATCGCATCCGCTGTGCTGCCCCAGCCGTTCGCGGACAGGAATTTGAGCGGCATGAGCCTGACGTTCGGGTTTAGCCCCGCAACGCCAATGACGCCGATGCCGTTGTTCCCGCTCGCACCGATGGTGCCGGACACGTGCGTGCCGTGGCTGTTGTCGTCCGTGGGATCGTTGTCGTCATTGATGAAATCCCAGCCGATCACGTCATCGACATAGCCGTTGGCGTCGTCGTCAATGCCATTGCCGGGAATTTCATTTGGGTTGGACCAGATTCTGCCAGAAAGGTCTTCGTGATTGTAATCAATGCCGGTGTCAATCACTCCCACGACGACCGGCCCGTCCCCGGGCGGCAGTTGCCAGGCCTCCGGCGCGTCACTGTCCGCGTCCGCCGTGCCGCCCGTGTGCCCAAAGTTGTGCAGGCCCCACAATTCGGGGAGCCGCGGATCATTTGGGAGGTCAACGGCGTGGACGATGTAGTTCGGTTCGGCGTAAAGGACATTCGGATTGGCGGCGAGGGCCTGGATGGCCTGCGCGACGCCGAGGCCGGGTGGCAAATGCCAGTGCTCGGCGTTGATCTGGGACCACGCCTTGAGGCTTGTGGCCCCGAGACCGTTGCGGATGCCAGCCGCCTGCGCGCCACGGGTGCCGGGTTGGAAGCCGACCAGCAGCTCGTCCGCGACAAATTCGTCGGCTGCATTGGCCTTGGCTGTGAGGATCGCGATCGACCCGAATGTAACGAGCAGGGATATGGCCGCTCCGAGGAGAGTGTTGAGTTTCGTTTGCATGTGCTGGTGGTTGCCTGCGCGGTCTTTCTGCAAGGAGATTCCCTCCTGCACGGAGAATCTTTCAGGAAATGTTCGATTGTTCGTGCGGTGCTTCATTCCACTGAAGAAAGCGGAATTCCGCGGAGAAACGGATCAGGGTGAGTTGGATCTTGTTTTGGGGCGAACCTACCAGATACAAGACTTCCGGTGAAAAATGGGAAAGATGGGAAGAATAGGAAGAATGGGGGCAGCGAACCCGACTCCCATGCATTCGATAGTTCCCAAGACGGCGAGGAACGTCTTCTCCCGCCTCGTGGCGATTATCAGACGCTTCTGTCTTTTCAAAAAGCCGAAGTTATCTATGACATCACGTTTCGGTTCGCCCACAAGTTTCTCTCCAAAGGTGACCGGACAATTGATCAGATGATCCAGGCCGCGCGCTCAGGAAAGAAAAACCTGCTTGAAGGCAGCAAAGCTGGCACGACTTCCAAGGAAACGGAAATCAAGCTCACGAACACGGCTCGCGCGAGTCTCGAGGAATTACTGGATGATTATCGGGACTGTCTTCGCGCTCGGGACCTGCCCATTTGGGACAAAGATTCCAAAGAAGCCCAATACGTGCGGAGGCTTGGGCGCAAGACACCGCAGAGCTACGAGGACTACCGGCGATTCATAGAAACTCGCCCGCCGGAAGTCGTGGCCAATATTGCGCTCTGCCTCATTCACCAGACGAACTACCTCATTGACCAGCAACTTCGTCGCTTGGAAAAGGACTTTCTCGCCCAAGGCGGCCTCCGCGAACGCATGACACGACTCAGGTTGTCTGCCAGAACCAAACCATAACTCCCATTCTCACATTTCTCCCATCGCTCCGGCACTGATCTTCTGAGCCACCCAGGAGCGCCCGTAGGCAGCTCCCGGATTCCTGTTGGCCGATTATCTGTGGATGACAATGCTGCCGCCGCTGATGGTTTGCGGATTCGCCAGATCAATGTCGTCCGAGCCGCCGGGCACGTTGTCGTACACCATCACGTCGCCGTCGGTGATTTTGATGCGGAATTTGTCCGCGCCGCCGCCGCCCGTGATTTCCCCATCTGTAGCGGTGAGCAGGAAGTTGTAGCTGCCCGCGCCGTTGATTGTGCCGACGCCTTTGAACTGTGCCCTGGCCCCGGCCACGACGAGCCATTGATAACTCGTGCTGTGGAAGTTCAGATCGCCGGCCTTGAATTGAAACTCCGTCTCCCCCGTCGGCACGGAAGCCCCTTTCTGGTATTTGGAGACGAACCCGAAGTTGGCTTTGCCGGTGAGTGAGGGATTGGCTGTGTAAGCGCCGGCCGGAGAATTAATCCACCCACCTCCGGTTACAAAACCGCCATTTGGATCATAAACGACTGCAAACTCAAAAACCTGGCTCACGCTGCTGCACGGGTCGTTCACAATCACCGTGATCGTATAAACGCCGGCATCGCTAAAGGTGTGAGCTTGCGTCACCGTACCTCCGCCGGCTGCAACCGAGACGGTGTCTGAACTGCCGTCGTCCCACGCAAACGTGCAGGTGTGCGGCTGGCCGGCGGTGTCAGCATCGCTGAACGCAACAGTGACGCTGACCGAACTGCCCAGGGCGACGGGAGCATTTGGTCCGGTGACGCTCGTAATGACCGGCGCTGAATTGACAACTGTGATGGTTTGCTGGCAAGTGGAGGCGTTGCCGCAAGCGTCAGTCACGTTGTAGGTGCGAGTGATAATTTGCGGACACGAGCCCTCTGCGCTATCGCTGCTGGTGACGTTGGGAGCGCTATCGCAGTTGTCCGAAACCGAACCGCCTTGAGCAATGAACTCACTCGTGCTGGTCGCAGCGAGCGGCACAGAACCATAGGCGACACTTGCAGTTGGCGGGCAAGTAATCGCAGGCGCAATCGTGTCGTTGACGGTGATGCTCTGCGTGCATGTCGCCGAATTGCCGCTCGTATCGGTGGCTTTGTAAGTGCGAGTGATAATCATCGGGCACGTGCCCAAAGCCACGTCGCCTTCAAATGTGACGAGTGGATTCGCATCCCGATCGTCAGAGACGCTCCCGCCAGCAAAGTTCGCAGGCGGCACGTCGGCGATGCATTGCACCGTGGCCGCAGCCGGACAGTTGATGGTGGGCGGAGTTGTATCCGGTTCTCCACCGCATGGCGGCGCTGGGGGCAATTGGCACAGCGCGTTGCATCCGCCCGTGACCAGAGCAGTCATCTCCGCTTGGCTAAGTGCTCGACGCCAGATCGTCATGTCTCGAAGCAGTCCGTTGAATTCCTGGTAGATGAATGATGTGCCGATGTAAAAGTCGCCGTCATTGGAGACGGGAAAATCAAAGGGGCTGAGGTTCAGGAAAATCCGGTCGTTGATCCAGACGCGACGCGTTTTGGTGCAAGCGTCCTGAGTCAATGCCACCAGCGTCCACGTCCGCAATGGAATGTCACTGTCTGAATAACCGCCGGGGCAGATGCACAATTGAAGCCCATCGTCTGGTCCAGCAGTATTACCGCGTTTGCCGAAGAAGTGCTGATAGATCCCTCCATGGGTTTTGTAAACCCACGCCGCCATCGTGAACGATTCACCGGGGCCGCCGATGTCAAGAATGGGAACTTCCGGGACGCGGATGTAATCCCCCGAACCTGCGAAATCAAACGCGCTCCCGCACGGAGTGGCTTGGAAACGAACCCCTCCCACGATCGTACCGTTGTTCCCGTTAACGACATCACGTGCGTCTCCCGGCCACCAACCGACGAGCCCTTCCGGGAACTTGTTACAAAGCACAGGCACGGGATCGCAGACGTCTCCAATCCCATCGCCGTCGCTGTCGCGCTGATCGGGATTCGGCGTCAGCGGACAGTTATCAATACTGTCCGGAATACCCTCGCCATCGGAATCAACAAATTCGCCTGAGTGAGTAACTGTGAAATTCGCCCCCACCGCGGCAACATGAGCAAAGTACTCCGGGTCCACTAGAACTTCCAATGTGATTTCGTCGCCAGATCCGACTGTCAAGTTATCCAATGCTCCAGAACCCGCTAAAGGCGACGAAAAATCGAAGGGCGATGTAGCGCTGTAGGGTTCAGACGCCGAAAGCCGTCCGCTTCTCAGGACAACGCCATTAAGCAGCAGAACCCAGGTCACGGGTGCGGTTGGGCTTCCGATAACTGTGTACCAGACACCTCCGGAAATGTTTGCGATCCCGTTTTCGGGCGCCGTCCAAGTAATGTTTGGAATTCCGAAATCTGGAATAAAAAGCGAATATCCGATTGTGACGTCTCCTGAAAATTTATTGATGAATTGCAAGTCAAAATCATCAGCGTAATAAGAACCGTTCCACGTCATCAGAGAATCCGACGCACGATACGACCAGCGCCCATTGGGGTTGCGCGGCGGGTTCCAATCAGCAGCCACATCATACACCTGAGTGGCTGCGTTCGTGGCGATGGGTAAAACGAGCAGTGAAAGAACTGCTCCGAGCAGATGGTTGATCGTTTTGCTCATAGGTTTTGTTCGGTTCCGATTCGGCGCGTTTTGCCACGACGTATGGCGCGGCTTTCTGGAAAGAGATTCCCTCCTGCGCGAAGAACCTTTCAGGGAATGTTGGAATTTTTTCCGCATCTACCTTCATAAGCGGAATTTCCGGGAGAAAACGGATCATTGCAGGAAAAGATTCTCGGCCAGACACGAATTACACGAATTCCCGCAAATTCTTGATGAGAAGCGGCGTCGAACTCAATGAACTTACAGAAGGCAACAAAGGAAACGAAGGTAAGCCTTGGATTTAAACCCAAGCACTGCAAAGGCGCAAAGGACCGCTTTATCGCTTGCGAAGCCCGGCAGCAAAGATAGCATTCGATCGAGATGAAAACGGTTGAGGCAGTGATTGAACCGACCGGCGAAGTCCGGTTAATGGAGCCGGTGCATGTCACATCGCCGAGACGCGCGCTCGTTACGATTCTGGAAGAACCGCCGGACACCCGCGAAACTGCGCTGCTCAGCGAGGCGGCACTTGCCGAAGACTGGAATCGCGCCGAGGAGGACGCCGCATGGGCATACTTGCAGCCGGCCAAGTCCTAATCGTCCATTTCCCCTTTTCAGACCTGAGCCAGTCCAAGCTGCGGCCTGCCGTCGTCCTTGCGGAAGCCGGACGCGGCGATTGGTTGCTCTGCCAGATTACCAGCAAATCATATGGCGATTCGCGTGCCATCCAAATTGCCGCTGGTGACTTCGCTCAAGGTTCACTGCGTGTCACAAGCTTTGCGCGACCCGGCAAACTGTTCACTGCCCATGCGAGTTTGATTGCTGGGCAAATCGGTGAACTGCACAGCGCAAAATTTTCAGCCATTCGCGACGCAGCAGTTCGGCTGATTCAATCCGGCCAAGTAATCGCAACCCGTCTGATTAGAGTCCGAATCAAATTGTTCAAAGAGGGGATTCCCTCCTGCGCGGAAAAACCGTTCAGGGAAATGAAGATTATTTTCCGCAGGGAACGGGAGCGCGACCGTCCCGGTTGCCGCCATCGGCGTCCCGCCGATGGCTTCCGGTGCGGGGACATCAAAGCAAATGGTTCGGTCTTGCCACGCCGGACTGTTCGGCGAGACGCCGACCAGAGCATGCGAGACGCATGCGCTCCCCGAACATCGTTACGGCTTCACTGAACGAGGTCCAACGTTGGTGGTGTCGGCGCCGAAACGCGACCATTGATCGCGTTCCAGGGGCGGTCCCTCGACAAGAATTAAGTCAGTGATGCGAAAACCGTCCGGGTCAGGAGGGAAAGAACCGGAACTGCGTTTTAGGTCACTCGCGCCATTGGCAAAAGCAAGCTGAACGACGCGGGAGTTTGCGCCGGTCTGGTTCCACCATCGGTTCCAATCCTCCAACGTGGCGGGGCCATCCCGAACGGCACCGCCCGTAATGTATCGCTGATCCGGACCTTGCCGCGGCCTGTGCAAATTCTCCTGTTCGCGCCAGTGCAGCCACTGTGACAAGGACGGCGAGGCCGAATTGCGAGCATCGAGAATCACAGAAGCATTATGAAAGACGTTCTGACGCGCATTCACTTCCAGGTTCGTCGTAGTCAGTGAAGGCGCAACACAAAGGGTTGCCACTCCGTGGAATGTGCAGCGGGCGATCTCGAGTCGAGCGCGGGGAGACTCGCGGAAATCCAACCAGAGCGTTTCCGCTGCATGCGTGACGCAATTGGTCACCGTTAGCTCCGCCGCGCTGCCCTTCTCGCCTGAGTATTGTTGCCACACGATCGCTTTCCCCGCCGGCGTATAAAGGACAGTGTTTTCGACGTGGCAAGCGCCGACGTTGGCCAGAACGATGCCAGCCTGGTGCATCGCGCCACGTTTGACTTCGACAGTGCAGTGAGCGATCCGCAACGGGCCGTTGGTGATCGAAAGCAAAGCAACACCGGAAGGAGGAGTGCGCGGTCTATGAGGTGCAACGTTGGGGAAAGAGCCCGCTCGCCCACGAGAAGTCATCTCGAAACGGATACCCTCCAAAGTCAGCGCCGCACTCGCAGATAAAGCGGACGCGGAGTTCAACGAACTCCAAATGGGTTGAAAGCCACGACCGGCGCGCAAAGTGAGCGGCTTGGACGGCAACGTGACTGGGTCAATGGCTCGCGACCCATTCCAACACAATTCGATCACGGCGCCGGAAGGGACCGCTGCAAGCGCATCCTCGATACGCGCGAAAGTGCCGATGTTCGTGCCCGCTTCGGTCTTCACAACGAATGGGTCTTGCAGCGAAGAAACCGGTGACGAGTTCGTCATGGGTTCACGACGGTCTTGCAATGAAGCCGATGGAGAAGAATTGGATGTAACCGCGCGGCGATCCTTGAGGATGAAGAACAACAGGGCAGCGACCGCCGAGCCGGCAGCCGCAGTGATGGCGATCCTCCGCCGTATCCGCGCGGTTGCCCCGTGTCTTGTTGAGATTCCCGGAAGTTCGCCAAGCTCTCCGTGCTGCACGCGCGCGAGGTAGCGCTCGATCAACTCGCGACTTCGCGGGCGGATTGAAATCGCTCGGCGGGGGATTTCGCCATCAGTCGCGCGACAATGTCATTGAACCAGCGCGGAATCGCGGGATTGACTTCATGCACCGGCGGTGGTCGTGCATCGCACACCTTGCGCACCGCAGCGATCACTGAGCTGGCGTGAAACGGCGAATGGCCGGTACACATCGCGTAAAGCACGCTGCCGAAGCTGAACAAATCGCTGCGGTGATCCACGGCTTCGTTGGCTGCCTGTTCGGGGGCCATGAACTCCGGCGTGCCTGCCAGTTCGCCCGTGCGCGTCAGCCCGGTGTCGTCCACCGCGCGAGCGAGCCCGAAGTCGGTGAGCTTCACGCGCTCGACGGAGTTTTCGAGCAGGATGTTGCCCGGCTTGATGTCGCGGTGAATGAGTCCTTGCGCGTGTGCCGCAGCCAGGCCAGCGGCGGTTTGCGCGCCGATGCGCAGGACTTCCTCCAGGCGCAATGGGCCGGTAGCGCGAATGCGATCCGAAAGCGGCTGCCCCTGCACGAATTGCATGACGATGTAAGGGAGGCCGGCCGATTCATCGACGGCGTAAATGGGCACGACGTGTTCGTGAACCACGGCTGCCGCTGCCCGTGCCTCGCGGACGAACCGCGCACGGGCCAGCGTATTGGCCGCCAGCGTGGGCTCCAGGATCTTGAGCGCCACGATTCGGTTCAGCGCCTGATCGCGCGCCTTGAGCACAATCCCCATGCCACCGCTGGCAACGTGGGCGACGATCTCGTAGGGACCGAATCGGCCCAGGACGCCCGGCTGGTCGGAAGGCTGAAGGAAGTCGAGCCTGGGCGGCGATTCCATTTCATGCTCGGGCGCACCGGAGCGGGTTTCCAGTCGCCGCATCGCTTGTCGAAGCGGTTCGGAAGCGTTTCCAGCGTTAGCGGCATGTGTCCGGGCTCTAGTTTCCAGCCATCCCGAACCGCCGGCCAGCCTTTCGAGCTTTGCCTGACAACTGGAACATTCGCTGAGATGCGCCGCTAAATCCGCATCATCGCCACCCGGTTGCCGGCCTCGCAACGCAGCGGCAAGACGTTCGGTTGATGGGCAAGGCCCCGGCATTTACAGTTTTGGAATCTCGCCGTCGTCGTCGGCCACAGTCTCAATCAATTCGCGCAAACGCGCCATGACCCTGCTGCGCGCGATATAGACTGCGCCAGTAGAGATTCCCAGGTGACCGGCCACATCTTTCACGGAAACAGATTCTACAGCCGTGAACCGAAATGCATCCCATGTCGCCGGCTGAAATTCCGGTCGCGCCTTTTCCGCAGCCCAATCGAAGAGCCGCTGGCGATAATCCTCCTCCCAGCGCGCTTGCTCGTCAGTGCCCGGCGCCTGATGGAGAAAGCGCTCGAGGGTGGTTTCGCTAGCGCTTTGAGGGGCGCGACGCTGTTGGGCAAAAAACTTGTACAGTCGGTGACGCGTAGTTTGCAGCAGCCAACCGCGAAACTTGCCGCGTTGCGCATCGTATTGGAAGTCCGGCATAGCTTGCGCCGCCACGCTCATGACTTCCTGCGCGACGTTGGCGGCATCGGCCTCCTGCAATCCGTATTTATGGCAATGACCGTAAATAAGCGGAGTGTAGATCTCGACGAACTCCTTCCAGGCCTCCTGGTCCTCCAGATCGCGGATGCGGACCAGCAAGCTCGGGCGAGTAACCGGGGCATTGCTCGAAGCTCGCGATTTCATTGAGTGCCCGTACCAGCATCCCGATTCAGGCAGGCAATTCAAGCCCCAATCAGTCGCCACCGGGCGCGAGTGATCGCCTGCGTGCCGCTACCAGTCTCCATTAATCGGGGCGGGGATTTAAACGCGAAGCCGCGAAGACCGCAAAGGAAAGACGAAGGGTGATAGGTAGCTAGTAGTTAGCAGAACATTTCATTTCACAAACGCGCTCTGTTGCCTGATGCTGAGCGGGCGCATGACACCGCCGAATTTCTGGGCGCTGGATCCCAACATCATATTCCTGAACCATGGCTCGTTTGGGAGTTGCCCCAGGCCGGTGCTGGAATGTCAGCAGCAATGGCGCGAACGCATGGAGCGGCAGCCGATCCAGTTTTTTGTCCGGGACCTGGAAGGGTTGCTCGATGAGGCGCGGTCGGCCCTGGCGGAGTTCCTTGGCGCACAGCCTGACAATCTGGTCTTCGTTCCCAACGCGACCGCCGGGGTCAACACGGTCCTGAATTCACTGAACTTCGCCCCTGGCGACGAGATCATCGTGACCGACCACGAATATAACGCCTGTCGCAATGCGCTGGACGTGATGGCGGAACGGAATGGCGTGCGGGTGGCAACGGCGAAGGTCCCGTTTCCATTGCGCAACAAGCAACAGCCTGAAGGCTGGACACCAAGCGTTAACAAGCGACAACCTGAGGGCTGGACACCGAGCGTTTACGAGCGGGAAATCATCGGGCCCATACTGGAAAGGATCAGCGACCGCACACGCCTGCTGCTGATCGACCACGTGACGAGTCAGACCGGGCTGATATTTCCACTGGAACGATTGCTTCGCGAATTCTCCAGCCGCGGCATTGACACGCTGGTGGATGGAGCGCACGCGCCGGGGATGATCCCGCTGAACCTCGAGCAGCTTGGCGCGGCGTATTACACCGGCAATTGCCACAAATGGATCTGCGCGCCAAAGGGAGCCGGGTTCCTCTATGCGCGGCCCGACCGCCAAGGCGATCTGCGCCCTTTGAGCATCAGTCACGGCGCGAACTCGCCGCGGACGGATCGCTCGCCGTATCTGATCGAGTTCGGTTGGACCGGAACATGGGATCCGTCGGCCTACCTGTCGGTGCCCGAAGCCATCCGGCAAATGGGCGGCTTGTTTCCCGGCGGCTGGCCTGAGCTCATGCGGCGCAATCGCGATCTCGCGCTTCAGGCGCGGCGCATTCTTTGCGCAGCATTGCAGATTCCGCCTCCCTGTCCCGATGAGATGATTGGCTCGCTGGCTGCCTTTCCACTCCCGGACGCGGAGACCATCGAACCGCCACGCTCGCCGCTTTATCTCGACCCATTGCAGGATCGTCTGCTGGCCAAGCATGCCATTGAAGTGCCGATCATTCCCTGGCCTGCCGCCCCGCACCGCGTGCTCCGCATCTCGGCGCAAGCCTACAACTCGCCTTCTCAATACGAGCAGCTTGCCTGTGCGCTCAAACAGTTACTGTGATCGAGAAAGGTGCGGTTTTGGGCCAAAAGCCGCATTTTTTAGTCAGCGAAATTTTCACAAAAATCGCTTGTGAAAAATTTCACGATTAGGCAGTTTTCCCGCGCTTGGGGCGAAATTCGGAAGGCCTGTCAGTTTTGCCAGTGTCGTCAGATCACGGTTCGCTTTAGAAACCGGGCCAGTGCATGCTCTGATTTTCGGAGTTCGGGAGAATTTCAGTGCTTCAAGCAGCAACGCATCACATGCATCGCTTTAGATTGATTTTGGGCGTGGTCCTTCTTCATGGCTGGACATTTTCCAGCCTGGGGGCGGACGCCAGCCATAGCGGGCCGCCTGTTTCGCCGGCAGCGCCCGATCTGTGGGATCTTGGCAAGGCATTGGGCCTGCCGTTCCCGGTGCCGATCACCAACTCGATGGTCTATACTTGGCTGATCATGGCGTTGTTGTTCATCGTGATCCGATTGGGGACAAGGAGACTGCAGGTGATTCCGACGGGGCTGCAGAATGCCATCGAGACGCTGGTGGAGGGGCTGGAAAATATAACCAAAGGTTTGCTGGAGCCCAAGGTGGTGCGCTGGTGTTTCCCGCTCGTGGCGACGTTTTTCATTTTCATCGTGCTCTCGAATCTCCTGGGCTTGCTGCCGATCGTCGGGAGTATCGGATGGGGCAAACCCGATGTGAACAGCAGCCTGCCGTTCGCATTGGAGCACGCGGATGTGCCGCTGTTTCGGCCGCCCACTGCAGACGCGAATACAACCATAGCAATGGCGGGGCTTTATTTCATCATGAGCACGTGGTGGGCGATCAAGTACAACGGCATCTTTGGGCTGGTGAAGCATATCTTCGGCGTCAAAGGTGGAATCACTGGGTGGATGGTCATCCCGCTGTTTCTGGTGTTCGTATTCATCGGAATGATCGAGGTGATTTCGATCCTGATCCGGCCGGTAGCGCTGGCGATGCGGCTTTACGGCAATATATATGGCGGTGAAAGCGTGTTGACGCTCATGCTGGGCATGGGGCCAAAATGGCTTTTTGGGATCACGGCTGTGCCGTTTTATTTTTTGGAACTTGTAGTGGCGGTCGTGCAAGCGTTGGTGTTTACGGTGCTTTGCATCGCGTTCATCGGCACGATGTGCAGCCACACGGAGGACACGCCCGCCCATTAGATGATTTGCAGTAGGGACCGTCCATGTGAGCGGGCTACTGCGGAAACACAAAACAGAATACGAACGAACGAGAAAGGTAACAGTATTATGATGCTTGCAGCAGCGGAAATGGCGGCGGGAATGACAGGAAACATAAGTCTGATTGGCATCGGGCTGGTCGGCATGGGCGGGGCAATTGGGGTGGGCCTCGCTGGCGCCAAAGCGGCCGAAGCGATCGGGCGCAACCCCGGAACATTCGGCCGGGTTTTCACGGTCGCTCTGATCGCGATGGCGCTGTCGGAAGGTCTGGCGATCCTGGCGTTTTTCGTTGTCCAAAGGTAGAGGCTCGGCTTATGGGTGAGACACTTCAGACCCTCGGCGTTTATTGGCCGAAGTTGATCGCGCAAACGGTTAACTTCGGCATCGTTCTGTTCATTCTCTGGAAGTTCGCGTATCGCCCGGTGCTGACGATGCTCGAGCAGCGGCGGCAAAGAGTCGCCGAGGCGATGCAGAACGCCGAGAAGGCCAAGGAAGAGTTGGCCAAAGCGGATTCGGCGCGCCAGGAGATCATGAACCAGGCAAATCAGCAGGCGGCGAAACTGATTGAGGAAGCGCGGGCAGCGGCGGCACGCGTGCAGGAACAGGAGACGCAGAAAGCGATTGCCGCCGCCAAGGATATCGTCGAGAAAGCACAACAGGCGACGGAAGCTGAGCACGCCCGCATGCTGGCGGAGTTGCGGCGCGAAGTGGGCCGCCTGGTCGTGAACACGACCGGAAAAGTGATCGGCAGGACGCTCACACCGGACGATCAAAAGCGCCTGAGCGATGATGCCACGCGAGAGCTGGCGGCGTAGCCGGGCCTGAATCCGAAATGAAGATCTCCAAACAAGCGCGACGCGATGCTAAGGCGCTCTTCTTGAGTTGCCGCGCTAATGGTGTGCTCGACGAAGCCAAAGTACGGGATGTCGTGCAGCGGATCGTCGCGGCGAAGCCGCGCGGCTACCTTGGCGTGCTCTCCCATTTTCAGCGCCTGGTGAAATTGTATATTGACCAGCGTACCGCGCGCGTCGAAAGCGCCTCGCCGGTCTCTCCGGTGGAACAGTCGGAGTTGAGCGATTCGCTCACGCGCCGCTATGGTCCGGGGTTGAACATTTCGTTCATACACAATCCGGCGATGATCGGGGGCTTGCGCATCAAAGTTGGGAGCGATGTGATCGATGGAACTGTGCAGGGCCGGTTGCAAGCCCTGGCAGAAAGCTTTTAAATCTGAACTGAACTATGAACACGATTCTTCAGGAAATTGAGTCGCAAATCTCCGGCGTCAAAGCCGCCGCGGCAAAGCAAAATGTCGGCGTCGTGCGGGAAATCTACGATGGCGTCGCCAAAATCGAAGGACTGACCGATTGCATGGCCAACGAGATGATCGACTTCGGTAACGGAATCACCGGTCAGGCCCTCAACCTCGAAGAGACGGAAGTCGGCGCAATCATTCTCGGTGAGTTCTCGAAAGTGAAGGAAGGCCAGGAGGTGCGCACGACCGGGCGTCTGTTGTCCGTGCCGGTGGGGAAAGCTTTGCTCGGACGCGTCGTGAACGCGCTCGGCGCGCCAATTGACGGCAAGGGCCCGATCAAGGAAAGCGCGTTTTATCCCGTCGAAAAAATCGCGCCCGGCATCATCAAGCGCAAATCCGTCAGCCAGCCGGTACAAACCGGGATCATGGCCATCGACGCGATGATTCCGATTGGCCGCGGGCAGCGCGAACTGATCATCGGCGACCGTTCGACCGGCAAGACAACCATCGGCATCGACACGATGATCAACCAGGCGCGCATGAACAAGGCAGCCGAAACGGCGGGAGATAAAGATTATCGGCCACTCTACAGCATCTATGTGGCGATAGGTCAGAAGCAGTCCAATATCGCCCGCGTCGTCGCCGAGCTGGAGAAAGCAGGCGCGATGCCTTACACGATCATCCTCGCAGCTGCTGCTTCAGATTCCGCAACGAACCAGTATCTCGCCCCGTTCGCCGGCGCTGCGATGGGCGAATGGTTCATGGACAACGGGATGGACGCGCTGATCATTTATGATGATCTCTCCAAACATGCCGTCGCTTACCGCCAGGTTTCGCTGGTGTTGAAACGCCCCTCTGGCCGCGAAGCGTTTCCGGGGGATGTATTTTATTTGCACAGCCGCTTGCTGGAGCGTTCGGCCCGGGTCGGCGAGAAATACGGCAACGGTTCCTTGACCGGTCTGCCCATTATTGAAACCCAGGCCGGAGACGTTTCGGCTTACATTCCGACCAACGTCATTTCGATAACCGACGGACAGATTTACCTTGAAACCGACCTGTTCTACCAGGGTGTGCGCCCGGCGATCTCCGTCGGTTTGTCCGTCTCGCGGGTCGGTTCGGCGGCCCAGATTAAAGCAATCAAACAAGTCGCCGGCCGCTTGAAGGGCGACCTGGCGCAGTTTCGTGAACTCGCGGCCTTCGCACAGTTCGGTTCCGATCTTGACGCGAAAACACAAGCGATGCTGGAACGCGGCAAACGAATCGTGGAAGTCTTCAAGCAGCAGCAATATGACCCGATCCCGGTGGAAATTCAGGCCGCGGCTCTTTGGGCCGTCCAGAATAATTTCATGGACGACGTGCCGGTCGAGAAGATTAAGGACTTTCAAGCCAAGCTGACGGAGTTCATGACGACGCGCAAACAGGATCTGCTGGCAAAATTAGGCAAGGAGAAAGCGGTCAGCGACGCCATCGCGGCGGATTTGAAAGCGGCGGTGAGTGAATTTAAGCAAACTTATAAGTAACATCACTCAGTTTGAGGTCACAATTTGTGACCTCAAATCTGTAAATACCTGATGGATAACGACTTGCAACAATTAAGAGCTGCACAGATTGGCCTGCTGATTCATGTCGTGCGTAACCAGCGCGTTATGTTGGATTCCGACTTGGCCGCGCTTTATGGTGTTTCCACAAAGCAGCTTGCGCAACAGTTTCGACGCAACCGCGAAAGATTTCCTGCAGACTTTGCGTTTCAATTGACGCGTGGGGAGTATGCTTCAATCCGGTCGCAAAATGCCACCGCATCCGAAAGGGGCGGTCGGCGCTATCTTCCGTTTGTGTTTACCGAGCATGGAGCGATCATGCTTGCTACCGTCCTGAATAGTTCGCTGGCGATCGAAGCCAGTGTTCGGGTTGTGCGAGCATTCGTACACTTAAGAGAGATGTCAGCCTCCAACAAGGAGCTTGCTGTCAAGCTCGCCGAGCTGGAACGACGCCTCGGCGCGCACGATGGTGCGATCAGAACCTTGTTTGACGCAATCAAGCAACTCGTCGAAGGCCCGGCGGAAGAAAAACAGCGCCGCGAAATCGGTTTTCACATGCGAGAAGAAGCCCGTAAGTACCGGGTCCGCAACGGAGCTTAGACATGCCCAGCACACGCGACATACGCCGGCGCATTAAGTCGGTCAAGAACACCGCGCAGATCACCAAGGCCATGCAGATGGTGGCCGCGGCCAAGATGCGCAAAGCACAGCAATCAGCCGTGGCCGGGCGGCCCTACGCGACTTTGATGAATGACGTGTTGGCAGCCGTGTCGGCCAACGCCGGCGATTTTTCGCATCCTTTAATGCAACCGCGCGACGACGGAAAGGGCGCGCTCCTCATAATCAGCACCGACAAAGGCCTTTGCGGCGCCCTCAATACCAACCTCATGCGTGAGGTGGGGAAATTTCCAAAGGAAACCACCACTCATATCTGTGCTGGCAAAAAGGCCTCGCAATTCATCGTGCGCACCAAGCGAACGCTGGCCGCGGAGTTTACGTACAAAGACTCGCCGCTCTTCAGCGAGGCGCGCGCCATCTCTCGCTTCGTCCAGGATCTGTTCCTTAAGGGCGAGGTGAATCGCGTGGACGTGCTATACACCAACTTTATCAGCACGCTGAATCAGAAGCCGGAAGTGCGCACCCTCTTGCCTGTAGGTGAAATCAAGGCGTTGTCCGTTGACGTCGCCGGCGAAGGAGGTGGCGAGAAGCTCGTCGCATCCGGAGTTGAGTACCTCTTCGAGCCGGGGGCGGAACAGGTCTTCGGCGGCCTCATTCCGCACTACGTCAATTTTCAGGTTTACCAATATCTCCTGGAGGCCAAAGCCAGCGAACACAGCTCGCGCATGGTCTCGATGAAGAACGCCACCGATAACGCCAACCAGCTCATCAAGGACATGACCCTCGAGTACAACAAGCTGCGCCAGGCCAGCATCACCAAGGAACTTTTGGAAATCTCCAGCGCCGCTATGGCGATGGGCACATAGAATCACATGAACAAAGGCAAGATCGTTCAAATTATCGGTCCGGTCGTGGACATCGAGTTCACGGACAAGCTTCCGGAACTGTTTAACGCGTTGAGTGTCGAGTACGATATGCCCGGCGTGGGCCGCACCAAACTGACGCTCGAAGTGCAGCAGCACCTCGGCGACAACTGGGTTCGCGCCGTTGCGATGTCCACCACCGAAGGTCTCAAGCGCGGCATGGAGATTGCCGACACTGGCGGGCCGATCTCGATGCCCGTGGGCGAGGCCGTTATGGGCCGCGTGTTCGACGTGACGGGTGCGCCGGTGGACGAGCAGGGGCCGGTCAAAGCTGACAAATATTTGCCGATCCATCGCCCCGCCCCTACCCTCGTGGAGCAATCGACCAGCCCGCAGGTCCTCATGACCGGCATCAAAGTCATTGACCTCATCTGCCCATTCCTGAAGGGCGGCAAGGTCGGCGCGTTCGGCGGTGCCGGCGTCGGCAAGACCGTTGTGATCATGGAATTGATCAACAACATCGCCAAGCTTCACGGCGGAATTTCGATGTTCGCGGGCGTGGGTGAACGCACTCGTGAAGGGAACGACCTCTATAACGAAATGATCGAAGCCAAGGTCATCAAGGTCGAGGAAGACGAAAAGGGACATCCCAAGAAAGGCCCCAATGGCCTGCCCATCGTTAAACCCGGGTCGAAGATCGGTCTGGTCTATGGCCAGATGAACGAACCCCCGGGTGCGCGTCTCCGCGTCGGGCTGTCTGCGCTGGCGGTCACCGAATACTTCCGCGACGAGAAAAACCAGGACGTGCTTCTGTTCATCGATAACATTTTCCGCTTTTCACAGGCGGGTTCAGAAGTCTCGGCGCTCCTGGGCCGCACGCCCAGCGCGGTCGGTTACCAGCCGACTCTGGCCGCCGAGATGGGCGACCTCCAGGAACGAATTACCTCTACGAAGAAAGGTTCGATCACGTCCTTCCAGGCGGTTTATGTGCCCGCCGACGACCTCACGGACCCCGCGCCCGCGACCACGTTCGCGCATCTCGACGCCACGATCGTATTGGAGCGCTCAATTGCGGAGTTGGGCATCTACCCCGCCGTCGATCCCCTCGCCTCGACCTCGCGCGCCCTTGCGCCGGAGATCGTCGGCAAGGAACACTACGAAGTCGCGCGCGCTGTCCAGAAAGTGCTCCAGCGTTACAAAGATTTGCAGGACATTATCGCCATTCTCGGCATGGATGAGTTGTCGCCGGACGACAAGCTCATCGTGTTCCGCGCGCGCAAGATTCAGCGCTTTCTCAGCCAGCCCTTCTCCGTGGCACAGGTCTTCACCGGCCGCGAAGGCAAGCAGGTGCCGGTGGCCGACACCGTGCGCGGTTTCAAGGAAATCCTTGACGGCAAGCACGACGAGGTGCCCGAAGTGAACTTCTACATGAAGGGCGGTATCGAGGAGATCAAGGAAGACTAGCCATGGCCGCGCTCAAGCTGGAAATTGTCACCCCCGAGGGCAAGACCTATTCTGAGGACGTGGACATGGTCACGCTCCCCGGCGTCGAGGGCGAGATGGGCATCCTCCCGATGCACGTCCCTCTGCTCACGCAGGTCGTCGCTGGCGAAGTCATCGTACGCAAGGGCAATCAGGATTATTTCCTGGCCATCGGGGATGGGTTCGTCGAGGTCACTGGTGAGCGCGTTGCCATTATGACTGATATGGCATTGCGGGCGGAGAATATTGACGAAGTGAAGGCCGAAGAAGCCCGTCGCCGCGCCGAAGCCCGTCTGGCCGAAAAGATCGACGACGAAGAAGCCGCCATGGTCAGCGCCGCCCTGGCGCATTCCCTGGCGCAGTTGAATGTCAAGCGGCGGCAGCGGCGATAGCTCGTCTGCGGCCTCTTTTTGCTTTATCTGTCGCCGCATTCTTTATGGTGCGGCGCATGGCCGCCACGCGTCGGGAATTCATCAAGCACACCGGCTTTGCGGTCGCGGGCACAGTCGCGCTCACACTCAAACCGCATGCCATCGGAGCGGCAGGTAACTCGAAGATCCCGCCGCACGGCGCGCTTCAACTCGCTGGCTTCCATGCCTATGCCGATCGTGAAAGCGTCGCTGCCGGTGACTCGATTTCCTTCCACGCCAGCAGCACTGTGAACTCCACGTTGTCCGTCTGCCGCCTGGGCTTGAAGGTGGACGATCCCGCGCGCGATGAAGTGTTGCGCCGCTTCGAAGGTATCCGGCCAAAGGGGCAGCCCATCTTTCCGGGTTCATATGTTCACGTTCAGAAAGGCCTGCGCGGCAGCTTTGCGGAATTCTCCTTCGAGTGCTGGATTCGGCCATGGAAGGTTCGCTCCAGCGCAGCGATCATTAGTCAGTATGATTATCCAAACCACTGCGGATTTGCTCTGTTTCTGAACCCCGATTTGACGCTCTCTTGCTATTTTGGCGATGGGAGAGTCTTTCAACCGGCATCACTCCATTTGTGCGCCGGGCCTCCCTTGAAGCATCAACGGTGGCGCCATCTTGTTGCCCAAAAACAATATGCGGACTGCAGGCTCTGGGTGGACGGCAAGTTGGCCGATAACTGGCCGCTCTTCAGCCAACACTTTGTAACTATGCCGGACAGGCCGCTACGTATCGGAGCTGCGGCGATCAACGGTGAAGCCGGCCAGTTTCTGGATGCCGATGTCGCCATGCCGTGTGTCTATGGCCGCGTTCTGCATGAGGTTGAAGCCCGCTTCGCTGCGAAAGCACTCAAATCGCCCGCCTCTGAAAACCTCCTTGCCTGCTGGCCGTTGTCCGAAGAGCGGGGCGGACAAGTGGCTGATATCTCCCGGCATAAACGCCACGGCAGAATCAT
>JAKEEH010000234.1 GCA_022616725.1 Limisphaerales bacterium
AGCACTTCATCCCGCTGGTTTCATGATCCGAGAGTGTCCGGTTACTGGACACAGACCTGGCACGAGGCAATCACTTGAACGGACTAAGGTGCTGATTGGAGAATAAAACCCTTCAACCGTCGAACGCTTCAACACTTCAACAGCTCGCACCAGCGGTGGAATCGTTTCTGCTAATGCGGCTTCGCGACGGTATGAAACGCAATAAGAAGAATTCGAATGAAGTGGTCGCGACCGACGAGGCCGCCGAACAACTGCTGTGGGATTGCTTGAAGGAAGTCCCCTTTCTCCAGGTCAGCAAGGTCGAGCAACGGCTGTTGCCTGCGCCGGGACGACCGGAAATTGTCGCGCGGGTCAAGATTGGCGAAGCAGAAAAATTGATTCTCGCTGAAGTCAAGCCCAACGGTCAGCCGCGGTTTGTGCGCGAGGCGATTGCGGACGTCCTGAAGTACCGGCAGACGTATGCTGACGCCTACGGCGTCGTGATCGCGCCGTTCATAACTCCCGAAGGGGCGAAGGTTTGCCGCCAGGAAGGCGTGGGTTACCTCGATTTCGCCGGCAATTGCCTGTTGAATTTTGACTTTGTGTTCGTCAGCAAGTCCGGCAAGACGGCGACGGCGGTCCGGCGGCAACGATCCAAATCCTGGTATTCGCCGCGGGCAGAGCGGGTCGTGCGAACCATGCTGTTGCACCCGAACCGGGTGTGGCGGATTCGTGACCTGGCCAATGAAGCGCTGGTAACCCCCAACCAGGCACTGCACATCAAGGAACATTTGGCGCGCCGGAAATGGCTGGACGTCACCAAGGAGGGGTTTCGCCTCGTCCGGCCAGAGTTGCTGCTGGACGAGTGGACGGAGAATTACGTGCCCGCGCGCAGCACCGAGCGCCGCTACACGTCACCGAAAGAAATCCTCGAGATTGAGACTGCGCTGGCGGGGGTTTGCCAGGAACAGATCATTCCTTATGCGCTGATGGGGCACTCCGCCGCGATGCGTTTCGACCCGCTCCTCAAGCATAATCACGTTTCCGCCTACGTCGTGAGCGACATTACCAAGATCGTGACGGCGCTGGAGCTGACCGAATCGCCGGAAGGCAACGTCACCCTCTGGACCCCGTACGACGAATGCGTGCTGCGCGGATTCGCCGAAATTGACGGCATCAAGGTGACATCGCCGGTGCAGACGTACTTGGATCTGATGCACGATGCTGGAGAAAAGATCGCGCACGGTTTGTGGGAAAGATTTATCCGCGATCAATGGTCGCTGCCGGTGTCGGCGCCTCCATTGGCGGCGGCTGCCTGAGCAAGCACAAATCAACCCGGCGGCGACTTCAATTGCCGCCGGGTTTTACTACGGCAATCACCATTCGATCGGGCGTGAGGTATTTCTGCGCCGCGGCTTTGGTTTGCGCGAGCGTAACCGCCTCGTAATTCCTGTCCTCGACGTCGGTGTGGGCGAAGCCAAGGCCGTAAATTTCATCGAGAGCCGAATTCATGGCAAAAGTGCCCAGGTCCTGGCGGGCGATTTTCTTTTGGCCGATAACTTTGGCCTTGGCGCGCTTAAGTTCTTCGTCGGTCAGGCCTTCGGCGCGCAATGCGGCCGCTTCTTTCAACAGCTCCGTCTCGACCAGGGCCACCTTTTCCGGCTCCGTGCCGACATAGAAAGCAAAAAAGCCGGGCACCATGCCGAGAAAGTTCTGGGCGCCGACGTAGTAGGCGAGACCGAGTTTCTCGCGAATGCGCACAAAGACGCGCGAGCCCAGATCACTGCAGGCTTCCTGGATCAATTCCAGCGCGTAGCGGTCGTCATTGTGGAGGGTGGTGCCGGGAAAGCCGATCACCATCACGGCTTGCTTTTTATCGCGACTTTCGGCAAGGCGTTTTACCTCCTTCAGAGCGTGCGCCGATTTGTCGGTAAACTCGACCGGCCGTTTTGGCCACGAGCCGAAGTGCTTGTCCACCGCGGCGCGCACCGCATCGGGTTGCACGTCGCCAAACACGGCCAGCACGCAATTGTTTGGCCGCACGCAGGCATCGTGGAACTTCTTTAAATCCTCGATTTGGATGGTTTGCACGCTAGTCTCCGTTCCGTTTGTGTGCAAGCCATAGCCGATGTCACCAAACATACCGCGGCGCATCATGCGGCTGGCGGTCGGGAGCAGTTCATCTTTTTGCGCTTTGATCGCGGCGAGCTGAATCTGGCGCTCCCGTTCGAGAGCGGCGCCGGGGAAGGTGGGACGCAACAACACGTCGGCGACGAGGTCCAGTCCCGTCGCAAAATCGTTGCTCAATACTTCGCAGTTGACGCCAAGGCTGTTATTGCCGCTGTAGCTCTCGATGCTGCCGCCCAATGACTCAATTTCTGTCGCGATCTGTTCGGCGGTTCGCGATGGCGTGCCTTTGACGATCAGCTTGGCGGTGAGCAAGCTCACGCCATTGTTCTGCGGCGTTTCGGCCAACACGCCGCCGCGCAACACGGCCCGGAATTCCACAAATGGCAGGCGATGATCTTCCTTGACCAGTAATCGCAAGCCATTGCTGAACTCGAATTTTTGCACCGGTTTATCGGCGAAAGCATCCTTGAAATCCGTCAATTTGGGCGCCGCGCCGGTTGGCAGAAGAGCGTAAAGAGTCCGGTTTTCCGTGGTGAGGTACTCGCGGGCAACGCGCTGCAGGTCGGCTGGCGTGGCGCGTTTGACGGCCTCCAGGTAGCGCGCCGAAAAGTTCAAGTCATTGGCGGCCATCCAACTGCCACCGAGGTCCTGGGCCTGGCCTTGCATGGTTTTGCGGCTGGCCAGCGTTGCCGTTGTAAACTGCTTGACAGCCTTTCCGAGCTCTTCGGCGGTAATCAGATTGGTCTTCATCTTCTCGACCTCGGCGAGCATAGCGGCGCGAGCCGCATTGAACTTATCCGGATCGACGACCGCGCTCATGCCAAAGAGGCCCGGATTGCCAGGACTGTAGGTCCAGGCGTCCACCGAATTGACCAGGCCCTGGCGCTCGCGCACTTCCTGGAAAAGGCGCGAACTGCGCCCGCTGCCAAGCAGCGTGGCAAGGATATCCAGCAGGGGAACGTCCGGATGGCGCAGGTCGGGAATGTGCCAGCTAAAGTGGTAATGTCCCATCTCGATGGGCGCCTCTTCGATGATCTCGCGGACGGCGACTTGTTTCGGTTCTTCGGGCAATACGGCCGGGGGCAGCGGACGGGCCCTGGTCTTGGCGAAGGCGCCGCGAATTTGCTCCTCGACTTCTTTGGCCTTGATGTCACCCACGACCACGAAAAAGAGATTGTTGGGCGCGTATTTCTCGCGGTAATACGCGGAGACGTCGTCGCGCTGCACCTCGTTGTAGATGTCCGGGTAACCAATGATGGTGAAACGGTAGGGGCTGCGGGTATAGGCGGTCTCGAACAGTCGCCGGGCGCTGCGCTGGCCGGGGTCATCCTGGTTCATATCCATCTCGCGCAGGATGACCTGTTTTTCTTTGACCATTTCATCGGCCGGCAACGTGGCATTCTGCACGATATCGCAGAGGATCTCGATGGCCACTTTCCCCCCGGTGTTGGGCACATTGATCCAATAGACGGTCCGGTCGAACGACGTATAGGCGTTCATGTAGCCGCCGGCGTCCTGCACTTCCTGATCGATCCGGCCGGCGGCGCGTGTCGTCGTGCCCTTGAAGAGCATATGCTCCAAAACGTGGGACAGCCCGGCCCCGAGCCATTTGCCTTCGTCGATGCTGCCGGCTTTGCACCACGCCTGGGCGGAGACCACGGGAGCGCTGTGGTCCTCGCGGAGGATGAGAGTCAGTCCGTTATCGAGCGTGGTCAGTTGCACGCCCGGCGGAATGGCGGGGATCGCGGTGAGGTTCGTTTCAGCGTAACTGCTCGGTGTCAAAGTCGCGGTCATAAGCAATACAAGAAAGCACAAGAAGGGGGATTTCATAGCCCACCTCAGGGTTGGGGCTTCGGTTCGGGCAACAATTCCAGGGTTTTTCGCGCGGGCAGAAACGGCCCCCGGAAGGCCGTATAAAAGTCATAACCCCCTCTGAAATCGTCGCGGCTGTCCTGTTTGGTTTTTGCCAACAGGTTATGGGCGATCATATTGAACACGATCTCCCCCCAGTCTTCACACCGATGCACGCCCCATTCGCAAAAGACAGTCATAGCCATGGGGCCGAATTCCTTCAGGGCGTGCTGGCGGATCCCTTCCAGCAATTCCTGGCCGGTGACGTGATGCACGACGTCGGGATCGGGCTTGCCGATGGTTTTCTGCGTATGATCCAGCGCCTCGCGCAGAAAAAAGTACGCCTGGCGGTGGAAGCGACGGTCCGCCGCGAGGATTTGTTCCAGGGCTTCTTCAAAGTTGATTGCTTGCATTGCTTAGGGCGACTGTGATCGCGTCACTTCCGAGGGGGGGTTGCTGGCGCGATAGGCTTTGACCGCCAGGCCGGTCAGGAAAAGCAACAAGGCCACTCCCAGTAGCGTCAGTTGCTGTCGCGTCATGTTGAACATTTTGAACATTTCAGCCGTTCGTGGTTTTCGGGCGAGAGTCTTTCCCATTTTCTGCTGGCCGACAATCACATAATGGTCCAGGTCGAAAACCGAACGACTGGCAGGAGGGAATTCGCAAGTGCCTCTGCCGGAGGAACTTAGCCTTTGACGTTTCGCGGATCGTTCGGTCTCGTTCGATTTTTGTGTCAAATAATCCATTGTAAATTGTGTGCGCGATTGCGGGCCAGAAAATGAGACCAGTCTCAAAAAAGTCTGCGGATTTGTGCGTAAAATCGGTGAATCGGGGCGAGTCTCAGTCTCAAAAGTCTCATTTTGCTGAGCCATTTGGGGTGAACGGGTAGAGAGCGGGCTGGCGCTGCGTCCCATCAAAAAGTTTGCCGTTATTGCTTGTACAGTGGCCCCTGGCATTTTCGGTCAGTTTTGGTCATTTTTGGTCATTTTTGTACAGTGCCCCCTGGAAATTTATTCGGTTTTATTCGATTTCTGGACACCCCTCCCCCTTTTCCGTCCGGAAATGTCCACTTTTGTCCAGTTTTTGCCCGGGACCCCCGAGCTCTCGAGGCACGCTATTATAA
>JAKEEH010000025.1 GCA_022616725.1 Limisphaerales bacterium
GGCAGAACCGTCACCGTGCGATTTGTGCCCGTGCCCTCAAACATGATGTTATTCGTCGGGACAATCGACGGGGCCGAACTGATCGCCGAAAGGTTCAACGCGCCGCCGCTCTCGACATCAATAATCTGAAATGCAAGCGATCCGGTGGAAGTGTCCTCGTTCACCATCCGGCTGGCGATACCCGAAATCGCGGGCCGATCATTGACTTGCATCACTGTGACAACGAAGTTCTCGTTGACGCTCGTCACCCCGTCACTGACTGTGATCGTAATGGTCGCCATCCCTGTTTGATTCGTCGTCGGAGTCACGCGCACGGTGCGGTCCGCCCCGATGCCGGCAAAATTGATGTTCGCTGCCGGGACCAACGTCGGATTGGACGAGCTGCCGGTTACAGTCAGCGACCCAATGGGCGTATCGACATCACCAATCGTAAAGGGTATGTCGGGTGTCGAAGTATCCTCATTGATTGCGGCGGGATCGGCAATCGCCGTAATCGTTGGCGCCCCGTTCATCGTGATCACCGTCACCGTGAAATTCGTCGTTGTCGTAATCCCTTCGCCGTCAGTAACCGAAATGGAGATCACTGAACTCCCCGACTGATTGGGCGCCGGAGTGACGGTGACAGTTCGGGTGGCACCACTGCCGCCGAAAACCACGCCAGAATCAGGAATGATAGTCGGATTCGACGAACTCTTGCCCAACGTCAAGTTGGCGGCCGGCGTCTCGATGTCGCCAATCATGAACCCAATCGGCCCGCTCGTCGTATTTTGGTTGATGGTGACATTGGTGATCGCGCTGATCGTCGGCCGGGCGTTGACATAGGTCAGCGTGGACGCAACGTTGTTCGCCGCATCCGCATCGACAGTCGAGGACACAACGGAAGCACGGTTGCTGATCGTGATTCCACCCGTGTTCGGCCGGGCGGTAATCGTAACTGTCGCGATTCCGCCGCTGGGAATGTTCGCGAGGTTGCAGGTGACAAGGGAACCGCTATTTGCGCAAGTGCCGCTGGAGGAGACCGCGCTAACAAACGTGCAACTCACCGGCAGGTTATTCGTCAGCTTCGGAAATGAGGCTTCGGCGGGACCGCGATTTGTCACCAGGACCGTATAGATCAGGTTACTTCCGACGGTAATCGGGTCGGCCGATTCGTTTACCAGCACCGCCAGGTCAGCCGCTGCTAATGTCATTGTGCTTACAGTCACACGGTTGTTCGCGGCATCGGCTTCGGGTCCGTTCCCATACACGCTGATGCTGTTCTGGACAGTGCCAATGATGTTGGGTCGCAACACAATCGTCGCGGTTGCGCGCGTGCGGGCATCAAGATTGCCCAGGTCGCACCGCACGACGTTGCCGAAAAGGCCGCATGAGCCTTGCGATGCGGTTGCTGAAACATACGAGAACCCCGGCGGTATTACATTCGATATCACGACGCCGCTGGCGTGACGTCCGACACCCGTGGCCGGCAGCAGATTCGTGACTGCGACGGTGTAGGTCAGGTTCGAACCGGCATACACAGGGTCCGGGCTGTCTGTAACGGTCAACATCAGGTCGTTGGGCGGCGCGACGTGAGCCCACCATGTTCCCCAACGGCTGGTCGTGCCCTGGGGAAACTCCGCGTATTCCTGAATCGTCCAGAAATCCGTATCGTTCAACGGGTCGATGGTTGTTGCGCTCCAGTCGCCCCACAAGTTCTGGCCGAAGGAGTTGGTGCGGAAGTAAGCAGCGTTGCCGGGCTTGAAAATGATTTCGTTCCGAAGGGTGTCGGCGGGATCGAAAGCATCGCGATAACGGTAAGCCGCGCTCGGAAAGCTCGTGGTCGAAAATCGGGTGTAGCCGATGACGATGTCGTTGTTGCGATTCGCCGCCAGGCTGGGATAGGCATACATGATCGCGCCGCTCGGGTCATCGATGCGCCCCTGGTGAAACGTGGTTGATTCAGAGAACTCCCACCATTGCGCCGCGGCCCGTGTTGGAGCCCCTACTGGCAGGAAGACGGTATGGGCACATTGAATGGTGCCTCCGCGGAAGGTGGCGCTGGTCAGGCGCGAATCGCCAAGCGCGACTCGATTGGCGGTCCCGGCCTGCGGGCCAGTGTTCAACTGCTCCGGTGTGTCCTCCCATGGGTCGGCGAAAGGCAGCGTGCTTTCAGTGAACACAGGCGCAGTGACCGGGCCGCTGATGCGATAAATGCTCAACACGCCGCGCCCCTGGGAGTCGCTCCAATCCCAAACTGAAACCAGGTAATTCGTCGCGATGTTCGGATCATACGTGATCACTGGCATAAGGCCTCCCGGCTGATAAGGGATGCCGCCGACCAGGGTCACGTAATTGGTCTTCATTGGCGCCAGGTTCCCGTTAGCGTAAAGGTTTGTTTTGTTGTAAACGTAAATCTCGGCGCCGCCAAAATTGAACGGGCTGCTGTTCGTGTAAGTGTCCGTCGAAAGCACGATCCAATGCCGGTTGAAGCCGACCACGGGCGAGTCCGCGAACACATTCCGCGACGGGGTGCTGATCGGGATAAATCGGCGATACCAGGGGCCCGTTGGATCGCTGCTCGAGGACACCGCCAGCAGCAATCCGGGCGTCGCTCCTCCCGGGTTGTTATTGGCCGAAAAGATCCAGCGCTGCCCGTAGGGATCGTACACGATCCGAGGATCGAAGATGTTCGTCACTCCAGCAGCCGTCGGCGCCCACCAGGCGTCGAGGCTCATCCTGGAAATCTCCGCGCCACTGCGCGTCTGGATGCGCACCTCCGTCCCCAAGGCGACCATCAAGTGATTGGGCCCCACCGCCCCCTGCGTATCTGGATTGAACGCGGTGCCGTCGCTCAACAGCGCTTCGAAGCTGGCCACCGGAGACGGTGTTTGGGTGAAGGGAGTTTCAGCGACCTCAGGCGACAACGCTTCGCTGGCGAGCGGCTCGGATTTCATTGTCGTCGCGCCAATCAACGGACGATCCGCGGGGATCGACGGAGGCGGCGGTCGCTTTAGATTCATCGGCTTCTGCTTCGCGGTGCCGTCGCCTTGCGCGGCCACGGACAGCGGAACACCTATGAGAATGCTGAGCGCGCCAAAAATCAGGCATCCATGGAAAATGGCTCTATGGATTGCGCCAATAGCTAAGAAGGGGGAGGGCCTTCGCGCTCTCTGCGACGCCCGGGAAAGCTTGATTCGATTCTGAACAGACATGACTAGTACTTCAGGGTTGGTCAATCAACTGATTTGGATAATCATCACATCATATCACAAAACGGCGCCGGGAATCAACGGCGCAAACTCGCTAGCTTACACGCACGGGAACATGGAGTGGACATTCGCCGGCAAGGCTTGTTCAAAATTGATTGTCCCATTTTCGTCTGTCTGTTGCCGTTTCTTTCCTGTCCCGATCAACACTCGACAGCTCGGGTTTTCCGCGATAATTTAGCTCGTGCAAATGTCGTGCTCTCATGCCACTTTTTTCCGCGCAAAGCTGCCGGTCGAGTAAGCAAAAGGTTCTTCTGTAGCTTTACCCCTATGTTCCGGCCCTGCATCGACCTCCATGAGGGCAAAGTAAAGCAGATCGTCGGCGGCACGCTGGGGGGCGGCGAAGCCGGGCCGCGGACGAATTTTGTCTCAGAACGCCCGGGTTCCTGGTACGCCCAGCTTTATAAGCGCGACGGGCTCGAAGGCGGCCATGTCATTATGCTCGGACCAGGAAATGAAAATGCCGCCCGCGAGGCGCTCGAGGCTTACCCGGGCGGCCTGCAAATCGGCGGCGGCATCAGTGCCGACAATGCGCGGCGATGGCTCGACGCGGGCGCGTCTCACGTCATCGTTACTTCCTGGATTTTTTATGACGGCAAACTCAATTGGGAGCGCTTGCGTACTCTGGTCTGCCGCATCGGCCGCGACCGGCTTGTCCTGGACCTCAGTTGCCGCAGGCGCGACAGCAACTATTTCGTAGTCACAGACCGATGGCAGAAATTTACTGACCTCGAGTTATCCCGCAACGCGCTGGAGAAGTTGGCAGGGTGGTGCGACGAGTTTCTGATCCACGCCGTCGATGTCGAGGGCCTTTGCCAGGGCATCGATTTGGAATTGGTGCAAAAACTTGCCGATTGGACAACGCTTCCGACTACCTACGCCGGCGGCGCAAATTCACTTCGTGATCTGGAAGAAGTCACTCGGCTCAGCAATGGCAGGATCGATCTGACGATTGGCTCCGCTCTGGACATTTTCGGCGGCGCCGGCGTGCGATACGAGGATGTCGTTGCTTTCAATCGCACGTTGCGCCGCTCCCCCGCTGTCGCGCCATAAGCGTTGCCCAACCAGCCCCATCAGCCTCATCAGCCTCGCCGGTGCTCGACTTGTGTTGTGCCAGCCCGTATGCTGAGTGGAATGCAGTTGGCATCGCCATTGACCATTGCGGGGCGGCAATTCCGATCTCGCTTGATGATCGGCACCGGCAAGTTTTCGTCGCCCGAGGCGATGCGCGACGCCCTTGCGGCCAGCGCCACGGAAATTGTTACGGTGGCTTTGCGGCGCGCTGACCTGAGCGGCAAAAAGGATCCGTTTGCGAACATCCTGGAGTTCATCGATCCGAAGCGTTACCTGGTCTTGCCCAACACCAGCGGAGCGATGAATTCCGAAGAAGCCGTCCGCCTGGCGCGTCTTGCTGCGGCGGCAGGGTTGCCTAAATGGGTCAAATTGGAAATACATCCAGACCCCCGCTATCTGTTGCCCGACCCCGTTGAGACTCTTCGTGCCGCCGAAATCCTGGTCACGGATGGCTTCACCGTGCTCCCCTATATCAACGCCGATCCCGTGCTCGCCAAACGCTTGCAGGATGTTGGTGTGGCAACAGTGATGCCCCTTGGCTCGCCGATTGGATCAAACCGTGGGCTCCGGACACGCGATCAAATCGAGATCATCATTGCACAAGCGACCGTGCCGGTCGTTGTTGACGCGGGTCTGGGAGCGCCGAGCCACGCCGCCGAAGCGATGGAGATGGGCGCGGATGCAGTCCTGGTCAACACCGCCATTGCCATCGCGGGCGATCCGAATCGGATGGCGATCGCGTTCAGGATGGCGGTCGAAGCTGGCCGCGCCGCATACGAGATCGGTCTCGGTACCCAGCAACAATACGCCAGCGCGACCAGTCCACTGACCGCGTTTCTCGATGAATAGAATCTGCTTACGGGCCTTGAACAGACTCCGCCAGGTTGTGGAGTGCGGCAGTCCCCTGCCGCTTTGGAGAATGCCAGCGTCGCAACCTGCGCTTAACCAGAGCGCCCTTTCAAAACCCAATGAAAGCGAGAGTGCTTAGCCCCCAGCGCGCCCGGCTACTCCTCGAAGCCGCCCGCCGCAACCGTGTTCTCGTCATCGGCGACGTGATGCTCGATCAATTCATCTGGGGCAACGTTGTCCGGATTTCGCCCGAAGCGCCCGTACCGGTGGTCGAGTTTCAGCGCGAAAGCTTCATGCCCGGCGGCGCGGCCAACGTCGCGCGCAATCTCTCCGCGCTCGGAGTTCAGACCGAGCTCTTCACGATCGTTGGCAGCGATGACGCCGGGCTCAGGTTAAAGGAATTGTTAATGGCACAGCGGGTCGATTGCCGCGGCGTGCTCGCGGACAGCAGTCGCCCAACCAGCATCAAAACCCGCATCGTGGCGCATCAGCAACAGGTGGTGCGCGTGGACCGGGAGACGCGCGCCGAGCTCGACACGCCTGCCACGCGGCGTCTGCTCGCCGGGCTCGAACCCGCGCTGCTCGCCGCCGACGCCGTCATCGTTTGCGACTACGGCAAGGGCGTTGTCACCCAGGCGTTGGTGGACGAAGTGCGCAAATTCTGTCGCGCCCGCAGTGTATGGATGAGCTTCGATCCCAAGCCGGTACACCATTTGAACCTCGCCGGTTTGTCGTTGATCACCCCCAACCGCAAGGAGGCTTTTGAACTCGCCGGCCTCGCTGACGGCGGCCGTTCAGATAACCCGCTGCACGACGCCAATCTCCTCGAAGCCGCCGACCAGTTGTTGCGGGACCTTCATCCCGCCTTGTTGCTCGTCACGCTCGGCGACCAGGGAATGCTCCTTTGTCAGCGCAATCATAAGCCGTTCCATATTCCCACCGTCGCGCAAGAAGTTTTTGACGTGTCGGGCGCCGGCGACACTGTCATCGCCAGTTTTACCGCCGCGATTGCCGCTGGCGCGTCGCCTTGGGAGGCGGCGGTCATTTCCAACCACGCTGCGGGAGTGGTCGTTGGCAAGGTCGGCACCGCCACCGTCGCGCCGAAAGAACTCCTCAACAGCTTTTCCACCGCGCAATGACCGTCCAGAAGGTAACGCCGGCCACGATCCGCGCGATGAAGGGACGCGAAAAAATTCCCGCCCTGACGGCCCATGATTACCCAAGCACTAAGCTCCTTGACGAAGCGGGCGTCCCGCTGATTCTCGTTGGGGATTCCCTCGGCATGGTCGTCCTTGGCTATCCGGACACCACTCACGTCACGATGCCGGAAATGGAGCACCATGTCCGCGCCGCTGCCCGCGCCAGGCCCCGTGCGCTCCTCGCCGCGGATCTCCCGTACGCGAGTTACGACACCCCCGCCGACGCCGTCGCCAACGCCCTTCGTTTGGTCGCCGCCGGCGCCGAGGCGGTCAAAGCCGAAGGCGGTCGCTCAATCATTGAACAGGTTCGAGCCATTGTTGACGCCGGGATCCCGTTCATCGGCCACCTCGGCATGCTGCCCCAACACGTCATTGAAGAGGGGGGCTATAGAATCAAGGGCAAGACCGACGCCGAACGCTCCAATTTGATTTTTGACGCGGTCGCCCTGAGCGACGCCGGCGCATTCGCCGTCGTCCTCGAACTTGTCAAGCGCGAAGTCGCCTCCGAAATCACAAAACAAATACCTGTGCCCACCATTGGCATCGGTTCGGGGCCGGATTGCGATGGCCAGATCCTCGTCACGCACGATCTCGTGGGACTCTTTCCGTGGTTTACACCTCGTTTTGTCAACCAGCGCGCCAACTGCGGCAATGACATCAAAGCCGCGATCAGCGAGTGGAAGAAAGCGTTGTGAAGCGGCTTACACATATCGACGCGCGCGGCCACGCCAGGATGGTCGATGTCTCCTCCAAGCCTGTTTCCCGAAGGGAAGCTGTCGCCCGCGGGGAAATCCGCCTCAAAACCGAGACGCTCGACCTGATCGAAGCGCAACAAATTGCCAAAGGCAACGTCCTCGCGACCGCTCGCCTTGCCGGAATCATGGCCGCCAAGCGCACAGGAGAGCTGATCCCACTCTGTCACCCGTTGCCCATCACGCATTGCGAAGTTGAGTTCGATATTCCCGAGTCCCGCGACCGCGTGGTCATTACCGCGACAGCCCGCATCACGGCTCGGACCGGCGTCGAGATGGAAGCGCTGACAGCCACATCGGTCGCTGCGCTGACGATCTACGACATGTGCAAAGCCGTTGACCAGTCCATGGTCATTTCCGAAGTTCGACTCGTAAAAAAGATCAAATCGGAGGTCTGACATGCAAATCCACACTGGAATTATCACCATTTCCGACCGTGCCTCCAAAGGCCTTTATGACGACCTTGGCGGCCCTGCGCTTAAGAAGGCTGCCGAGGGATATGGCTGGGCGGTTCTCGCCGAGACGCTCGTTCCAGACGAGAGGCGGGAGATCCAGCGCGCCATCCGCGAACAGATCGGCAAGGGCTGCGAGCTGATCCTCACCACCGGCGGCACTGGCGTCGCCCTTCGCGATGTGACCCCCGAAGCCGTCCGCGAGATCGCGGTCCGGGAGTTGCCCGGCTTTGGCGAAGCCATGCGCATGGAATCGATGAAAATCACGAAAAATGCGATCCTTTCCCGAAACCTCGCCGCTGTCGTGGACAAATCACTGGTGATCTGCCTTCCAGGCAAACCCAGCGGCGCCGTTGAATGCCTTGCTTTCGTGGTTGGTGCGATTCCTCATTGCATCGAGGTTCTCCAGGAAGTGCCGACGAGCTGTTGACCGGCTTCTCCTGGCGCTTTTGCTCGGCCGCGGGGATGGGCCATTCGTTCTATTGTAAGGCAGCGCGTGTCCGTGCTACTCACATCGCATGGACAACAAACGCTCGCTTCTGCTTCTGGTGATGCTGGCGGCGCTGAACCTGGCGTCGGTCGGTTACCGGCACGGCGATTCGGGCTCGCCAATGCCTCAGGCACCCCGCACGATGAACACGCCTTCCTCGCCCGAAGGGGCGATCCAGGATTGTTCGATGGCGAAGGAATATTTCGAGAGCTGCGTCGCCAAAAGCCCGGGCGTGTAACGATAAGAGAAGAAGAGACGCACAGCATCCCCGGACTTGAACTCGACCGTTTCGTCTTCGAGGCCGATGCTGCAAGCCCGCGAGAACCTAAAATCAGCCCGAATACGGCGCAGTCCTTGGCACTCTTCGATTGAAAATGCCAGTTGCCCGTCGCTTCGTTCCACCCCCAGATCATAGAGCAACGTCATGAGCCAGTCGGCGGTATGGCGATTGTCATATTGCGGCAGCACCCGTTGCACCGCTGCCGCATAGTCCCGTCCAGGGGCCAGATTCGCGCTCATTAACAGCAGGTCTCCGGGGTCGGCGAGTTTGCGCAGCCGCGGCAGGATTATGTTCGATTCCGAATTGGGGAGCATCCCAAAAAATGTGATTATCCGTTTAGACGCGGCGCTTTTGAGCAGGCATTTGTCAAGATCCTCCGCAGCTTCGAGGTCACAGATCACGCCGTGCGAATCCGCGACGAGGTCGCTCACTCGCTGCCGTGCCGTTATGACCAGCGGCAGACTCACGTCAACGGCGGTGTAGATCAC
>JAKEEH010000235.1 GCA_022616725.1 Limisphaerales bacterium
CGGAGTCGGAGTCGGAGTCGGAGTCGTCTGCGGTGTCGGTTGCAGGAAGCATCCGTTGCAAACCACGCCGCAGGGCAGGCCGGTCGCGAAGGTACCCTGGCCGCCGGATTCCATACCCGTGCCTTCCTGGGTAGCGCCCATGCGCTTAACAACGACGAACTGGGGCACGAACGACGTCATTCCATTGCCGCCCATGCGCTTGATATCAACGCCCGCCTGGAAGCAGCCATTGAGAGGCGAGTTCGGATTCATCGAGAAGATGAGCGTTATTTGCCCGGAACGAGATCCGCTCGCTCCCGCCGCGCCCAGCATGGGAATGAAATAACCGGCGCCGAACGGGCCGTTGCCGTTCACCAGCAGGGTGATATCCGGATGTAACTGATTGAGCACCAGACCGCCGTTTTGCACGGTGAACATCGCCAGAACCTGAACGTTGGTGCCATTGGGATTCTGAACGAAGAGCGTGACCATGTCGCCTTCGGTTTCGCCCTTGGTCGCAACCTCGAAGATTATGTCCCAGAAGCTGTCCGTACATGAGAGCGCGTGTACCGTAGTGTTCGGCGCCATTGCCACGACGCCTTGAGGGCTGGTGCCGCTGATCGCGGGATTGCCGAACGATGACGGATTGACGCTGAATACTCCCACGTTCGACGCGCCCGACAAGACGCTGAAGACCAGCGGCCTCGGCAGGAGGAAGGTGTCGTCCTGCTCGTTGACCGTGCCGTGGGTTATCAAAGGCGCCGAGAACTGCAGACAGCCACTGTTGCCGGCGGTGGCGGAAGTGCCCGCGGTGAGATGTCCACCACTCAAGACCAGAGGCGAAAGGCAGACATTGGATCCGATCGCGATGTTGTCCTGGCCAGGGATGAAGGCGCCAGGCGCTATTGGTATGGTTACGCCGCCGATGGTGATCGAGCCGGCGACGCCGCCAAAAGCCTGCTGGAACGACGTTACGACTCCACAAGCTTTCGAAGCGCCGCCCGGATTGGCAGCGACAGAACTGGGAGTGATCAACTGGCCGTTGATGTCGAGAACACCTTGCAGGCACACGTTTGCTCCGGGAGCCACGCTCCCAGTACTGACACCGGCTCCGATGGTGAAATTCATACCACCCACCGAGATGAATCCGGCGGAGTTACTGGTGGCCGCCTGGAAACTGGAAACGGTTCCGCAGGCTAGAATCGGTGAAGTTATGTTCACCTGTATGGCGCTGGGGCTGGTGATCTGGCCAGCCCCGTTGAGCGTGGCGGTTAAACACATGTTCGACCCGGCCGAGATCATCATTTGACCGTCAATCGCCGTGCCCGAGGCGATGGCGAAACTGGATGAGCCAATCGAGATGGCGCCCTGAGTTTGAAATGTGGCAGGCGTAAAACTATTGACGCCTCCGCAAACGTTTACTGTCGTCCCCCCGACTTTGCTTGGAGGGATGATTTGGTTACTGCCGTTGAAAGTCAGATCAAGGCAGACACTGGCTCCGAGTTTCAGAATAGCCTGGCCGCCGATTGTCGCGCCGGGCGCAATCGCAAAGAGGGTCGAGTCTATTCTGAGTGAACCTGCCGTGGTTGCCGTGGCAGGAACGAAGTTGAGTACTTGACCACAAACAGCCACTGTTGTGTTTGCTGATACCAGGGAAGGCGCCCATTTGGCGATTACCGCGAGGCTGATCGCCAAACATAATGTGAGTAGAGTAGTTTTCATTTTCATGGAGCTATACTCCTTGGGCTTTCGCCCAATAGGTTAACCTGATAGTTATCGCAATGAATTGATTTGTCGTTTAGATGTTTATTGCTCAGTGACCGCTCAACCAAGCAAAGAACCTGAAGGGCGATACGCGCACGCCCATCATGGCAATCATTCACAGATAGCCGCCGGGCGCATGACCACCGTGCTGGAAATAAGTGACCGTTTTGATCAAAGCACGGTTAAAGGCAAAAGACAGCGTTAGGCCGACGGTGAACGAACAGTCGTATAAGCAAACCGTTGATGATTTAAGGCGCAAAACTATTGGATGACCGCTGCTCCAGTGACTGCGCCAGTGTAGGTTTATCTGAATGCGTCAGTGAATTCGCCAATGACCACGTTTTGTATTGCGAACCACTCTGACGCAGTTTCGTCCGCTGAGGTTGGCCATCTGAGCACAAAGTCACACCCGATGCTTGCCCGACGTTGTGTTCAGCGCATAACAACCCGGCCAAAACCTCCTGGCCAAATCCCAAGCTTCTGGCCATCTCTAAAGCCTTGTCAAAGGCGCCAGTGATCCGCACTATTGGTGGGGCATGTAGGTCAAGAATCGATCAGGACAGATATTTCAATCTTGAATCGGTTCGTATGCAGCCACCTTTTTTTCAAAAGACCGGCGCCAAAGCCAAACCCAAGACTAAAACTTTGAGGCAGATGAGCTTCACTGAGAATAGTGCCTGTGTGAGGGTCTCATCTTGCGCGACAGTCTACGCATTTTCTTCTTATCCGTCTACAACTTTCGCTGCTCCGGATTTAAATTTAATCTAGACCTGTCACTCGTTTACCTCAGCCAGCAAAGACAAAAATCCACATGAGTAAAAAACAGGTTTCTGATTGACGCCCAATTATGAACATCGTAGACTCTGCCGCGTCAAAGCCGCCTTCCCCACGCTAGGCGGACTAGCGAACTGAATTTCCTGGGGCCAGTATTTCCACTTTCCCGCGCGATGAGCGCGCAGACGCATCTCACACCGGTCGCGCATGTATCGGCTGCGCATGATCTTTCACAGAGGGGATATTTGTATGTCACCATCAGTCAAAGCAAGTCACGATGAAGCTATGAACAACTCGCCAGACGTATCAAGAAATAGTCTCTTCTCTTTCCATAGAACCATCAGCCTGGGCCAGCCAGGACGCAGACCGCGATTTACCCTGGCGATTTTTTTGATCATCTTTCTAGCGGCTTTCAGTATTTTGAGTTTGCACAGTCTATCGCCAGCGGGCAGCGCGGCGTCGGGAACGATCACAGGCGTCGTCTTCCAGGATTTCAACTCGAATGGCGCTCGCGACGTCAACCCGGTTGCCGGCAACGACGGCGCCGGCAATATCGGACTCGCGTCCGACCGCGGCGTGCAAGGAGTCAGCGTTACAGCCTTCGCCGCGAGCGGCGCTGTCGTCGGCTCCGCCACTAGCGGCGCTGACGGGAGCTATTCATTGACGGCCACGGGCACAGGTCCATATCGCATTGAGTTCTCAAATATTCCGGCGGGGTTTCAACCCGGTCCGCACGGCGCCGGCGTTGGCTCTACAGTTCAGTTCGTCCCCGACGGCAATTCATCAAACATCAATCTGGCGCTCGTTGTTCCTCAGGAGTATTGCCAGAACAATCCTGTTTTGGTTACTAGCTGTTATGTCGGTGGGACGCAGAATGTGAGCAGCGAGGTCGTTGTTTCATTCCCATATTCGGCGGGAACCACGCGCGACGGTGGCCCAAGCCCCTTTAGCGATTACGACGCCCCGGCGCACGGCATACTGGCCCGCGCGAATCAGGCTGGGACTACATGGGGTCTGTCCTACTCGCGTTCGGGAAGTAGTCTTTACGCCGCAGCTTTCATGAAGAAGCACACGGGCTTCGGGCCGGCGGGCACGGGCGCGATCTACAAGATTGACCGCGCGAATCCGGCAAATCCCGTGGTCACGACTTTCGTCAATCTCAATACGATTTTCGGCGCCGGCGCCGCGGGGAACGATCCACACAACCAGAGCGATTTTGATCGAGACAACGGCGACGCGGCCTGGGACGCAGTTGGCAAAGTCTCCCTCGGCGGTCTGGCCACTTCGGATGACGAGACGAAGCTCTACGCAATGAACCTTGCCTCGCGGCAGTTGCTCGAAATTCCGCTCAATGCCGTGCCGACCTCCGCCAACATTCGCGCCAAATCGGTTCCGGCGAATCCTCCCGGATGTACGAGCGCGCCCGGTGGAGTGGACGTCAGGCCGTTCGCTGTCGCCTACTATCAAGGCAAAATCTATGTCGGGATGGTTTGCTCTGCTGAGAGCACGATCTCGCAAAGCTTGCCCGACGGCGACGCGAGCAAGTTGCAGGCTTACGTTTATTCAGTTGATCCCGTCTCACTCGATTTCAGCGCCTCGCCTGTTTTCCAGGCGCCGCTCAATTACCCGCGACGCTGTACGGACAGCGCGGAGCTGGGGCCGAACAACTGTTTTTCGGCTGCCTGGCGGGCGTGGTCGCCGGTCTATAAAAACATTGGGACGGGAGGGCGCGCGATCTATCCGCAGCCGTGGTTGACGGGGATCGCGTTCGATCGAGGGAATCTGATCCTTGGCCTGCGTGACCGAGCCGGTGATCAATTCGGAGTCGAGGCTTTGGATAACCCGGCTGACAATAATCGTTACTACGGTGTGACCGCGGGCGACCTCATTCGCGCCTGCGGCAGTCCCTCGACAAATTGGACGCTCGAAAACAACGGGCGTTGCGGCGGCATTGGCTCCGCGCCTCAAAACAGCGGGCAGGGGCCGGGCAATGGCGAATATTATTTCCGCGAAGACGGGCCGCCTTTCCACGATGAAGTTTCCACGGGCGGCGTTCTGGCCATCCCTGGCTATCCCGATGTGGCTTTGACGATGTTCGACCCGATCCCGATCTTCACGCCGAACACGCTCTTCGATGGCGGCATCCGATGGCTGAATAACACGACAGGCGGTTACACCAAGAGCTATCGCGTTTATGACGGCGAGCGTGTTTTCAATGGGCCGTTCGGCAAGGCGAACGGGCTGGGCGATCTTGAACCGATCTGTGACGCCGCGCCGATCGAGATTGGCAACCGCATCTGGCGCGATCTGGATGGCGACGGAATTCAAGACGCCAACGAACCCGGCATCCCCGGTGTGACGGTGCGGCTTTGCGCTCCCGATGGGACAACGCTTGCGACCGCAGTGACCGACGCGAATGGCAATTACTATTTCTCTTCGGCTGCGGGCGCGAACACAGCAAGCTCGATCTTCGGAATTTCAGGGCTGAAGCTGAACACCACGGGTTATAAGATCAAACTCAATAACCCGGCGGATGGCGCCGGCAATGGGCCGCTGGCGAACAGCAATCTTTCGCCCGCGGACGCGGGCGGCAATTCGCAGGATCAACGCGATTCCGACGCGATGCTGATGGGCGGCTCGCCCGTCGTGAATGTCAACACCGGCGGCCCCGGCGCGAACAATCACACTTATGATTTCGGTTTTGTTCCGGCTGTACAGCCGCCGCAGCAGCCGACAATCACTTGCCCCATAAACATGACGACGACGGCGGCCAGCATCAACGGCGCGGTTGTGACGTATCCGGCGCCGACCGCGACAACCGGCGCGACGGTCACGTGCATGCCGCCGTCCGGCTCGACATTCCCGATCGGCACGACCACGGTGACCTGCACTGCGGCCAATTCGGCGGGCAGCGCGTCATGTAGTTTCACTGTTACGATCACTCCGCAATCATCATCACAAAACGCCGACCTCGCCGTGGTCAAGACCGACAACCAGACGGTCTACACTCCTGGCGACCTGATCGTTTACTCGATCACCGTGACCAACAAAGGGCCTGCCGCCGTGGCGAACGCCAAAGTCGTCGACAAGATGCCGATTGCGCTCACGAACGAGACATGGACTTGCCAGATCACCGCGCAGGGCAGTGGCCCCGGAACGAGCGCTTGCGGCGCGTCGAACGGCTTCGGCGATATCAACACGACGGTCTCGTTGCGCGCTGGCGGCGTCGCCACATACACGCTTCGCGCCCGCATCTCGTCAAACGCCACCGGCAATCTGATCAACACTGCCACCGTGACGCCGCCCCCGGGCGTGACCGATCCGAATCCGAGCAACAACACCTCGACCGACACTGACGTGAAGAAAAACACCAACCCGCCGCCGCAAGGCCCCCTCGGCCCCGGAACGCCGCTGCCCGGCTGGTCGGTGTTGATCTTCCCGGTCTATACGTCAAACCCGGCGAACCCCGGAGCGGAGAACACGCGGGTCAACCTGACCAACACCTCCGCCACCGAGAACGCTTGCGTGCATCTCTTCTTCGTTGACGGCGCTTCGTGCTCGGTCGCGGACGCCAACATCTGTCTGACGCCGAATCAGACCGCCAGCCTTCTGATGTCAGAGATTGATCCGGGCGTGATGGGGTATATCGTCGCGGTCGCGGTTGATTGTGTGACCGGATGCCCGACCAACCTCAACACGCTGATCGGCGATGAGTACGTGAAGTTCGCTAGCGGATTCGAGGGCAACCTCAAGGCCGAATGCATAACCGCGATCAACCTTCCGCCGTGCGACGCGAACGCGCCGTCAGCCACGCTCAATTTCGACGGCGTGGCCTATAGCCAACTCCCGCGCGTCCTCGCGCTCGACAACATCCCAAGCGCGCAGGACGACAACTCGACACTGCTTGTGCTCGACCGCATCGGCGGCAGTCTGGCTACGGGCGTCGGAGCGCTGGGTTCGATCTTCGGCCTTCTCTTCAACGACACGGAGTCCGCCTTCAGCTTCACCTTCATCGGCAGTGCTTGCCAGATCAAACAGACGCTCTCGAACACCTTCCCGCGCACGTCCCCACGGTTTGAAACTGTGATTCCATCGGGGCGCAGCGGATGGATGAAACTGTGGCCCACGGCGGAGGTCGCCGTCGTCGGCGCGATGTTCAACCGGAACCCGAACGCGGCGGCGAGCGCCTCGGCTTACAACGGAGCGCACGGATTGCACGCCCTCAGATTGCAACCGAACGCCAGCCTCACGATCCCGATCTTCCCGCCGAGC